>RGFZ01000028.1 GCA_010024875.1 Oxalobacteraceae bacterium
TTGAACACGATCCGATCAGTCCGTCCGGTATTCATGAACAAACCGAAAAAGATCTGAACCGTAGCAGTTTCCGCTTCATTTACAGAGAACAACCGCGGTCGGATGATCAGCCTGTACGAACCCGGTCGATTGAGCTACCCCCGGGCAACCGAAATCAGGCGCTGGAGCATTTAAAAGATATCTGTGGTCGCGATGCGACCACGATAGCCACCGTATCAAAGTTGATCAATCAACGAGCGCTAGCGCCATTGATGATCGCAATGCAGATGGATTTTTCTCCACGCGATAAGTCGGAAGTACCACCGATGTTTGCCATGGAAACGTCTACTTCGACAAAAAAAACTGAGAATGGCATTAGCAGCAGGGACAAGGATGACAAAGTGTATCTTGCGTACTCGGTTGAGCAGACTGGCGATGGCCGACTATTGATCGGTGCGGAGATTTACAGCAAAGGCGAGATCATGTCAGACGCTTCTGGCCAAAAAAACTGGCCCATCAACCGGAGCAGCCGATGGGAAGGTCCTCCCCACCCCGGAAACGCAGCATCGATGGGATCCTATCTCCTGTCAGCGAACCTCAGTGATCTCTCGCAGGGGGTTATCCGCCTCTCGCATGTCAGGCCGGCGGAGGGCGGCTACCAGATTGAGCCTGCCTTGCCGCCATTGCCTAAAATCGGATAACGCGCTTCGCGGGCGCCATCAATCAGCCTTTTTAAAACCCAGCTCGGATCCCGCCACATCAACTTGGATGGTGTCCTTCGGACCAAAGCTGCCTTTGAGGATAGCCTTGGACAGCGGATTCTCCAGCTCTTGCTGTATCGCGCGCTTGAGCGGCCGAGCCCCGTAGACCGGATCGAAACCGGCCTCTGCCAGCTTGCGCAGCGCTGCGTCGGACACCTCGAGCCCGATGTCCATTTTTGCCAGACGTTTTTCGAGCGTGTCGAGCTGTATGCGCGCAATCGCGCTGATCTGCTTCTGATCGAGTCCGTGAAAGACAACCAGTTCATCAATCCGGTTGATGAACTCGGGCCGGAAATGTCCGCGCACCTCGGCCAGTACGGCCAGCTTGACCAGCGCAGGATCGCTCTCCTCCATCGCCTGGATCTTATGGGAACCAAGGTTGGAGGTCATCACGATCACCGTATTTTTGAAGTCGACAGTACGTCCCTGACCATCCGTCATACGGCCATCGTCGAGTACCTGCAGCAGCACATTGAACACGTCAGGATGCGCTTTTTCGATCTCGTCGAGCAAAATAACGCTATATGGCTTGCGACGTACTGCTTCGGTCAGATAACCGCCCTCCTCATAGCCGACATAGCCTGGGGGCGCGCCGATCAGGCGGGCGACAGAATGCTTCTCCATGAATTCGCTCATGTCGATACGGATCAGCGCCTCTTGGGTATCGAACAGGAAGGCCGCAAGCGCCTTGGTTAGCTCGGTCTTGCCCACGCCCGTAGGCCCAAGGAACATGAATGAGCCATACGGACGGTGAGGGTCTGACAGCCCGGCTCGCGAGCGTCGGATCGCGTCCGACACCGCTCTGATTGCCTCGTCCTGTCCGACCACACGCTTGTGTATCTCATCTTCCATGTGCAACAGTTTGTCGCGCTCGCCCTGCATCATCTTGGATACTGGAATACCCGTGGCGCGCGATACGACTTCGGCGATTTCTTCCGCGCCGACCTGCGTGCGCAATAGCTTTGGTTTGTCACCCGCGCCCGCTCCCTTGTCGGCATGCTTGAGCTGAGCTTCCAGTTCAGGCATGCGGCCATACTGCAGCTCGGACATTTTCTGCCAGTCGCCTCTGCGACGAGCTTCTTCCATTTGCAGACGCACGCGCTCGATCTCTTCCTTGATCGACTGACTGCCATGTACTGCAGATTTTTCTGATTTCCAGACTTCTTCGAGGTCGGCATACTCGCGCTCGAGCCTCGTGATCTCGTCTTCGAGCAAGCCGAGACGCTTCTGCGAGGCTTCATCTTTTTCTTTCTTGACAGCCTCGCGCTCGATCTTCAGCTGAATCAGGCGGCGATCCAGCTTGTCCATGACTTCGGGCTTGGAATCGATCTCTATCTTGATCTTCGATGCAGCTTCATCGATCAGGTCAATCGCCTTGTCGGGCAGGAAGCGGTCGGTAATATAGCGATGCGAGAGCTCGGCGGCCGCCACGATCGCCGGGTCGGTGATATCGACGCCATGATGCACTTCGTATTTCTCTTGTAAGCCGCGCAGGATGGCAATCGTGGCCTCGACGCTCGGCTCATCAACCAGAATTTTCTGGAACCGCCGCTCAAGCGCAGCATCTTTCTCGATGTACTTGCGATATTCATCCAGCGTCGTCGCGCCGACACAGTGCAGCTCGCCACGTGCGAGCGCAGGCTTGAGCATGTTGCCGGCATCCATCGCGCCCTCAGCCTTGCCGGCGCCGACCATGGTGTGGATCTCATCAATGAACAGAATCGTCTGCCCTTCGTCCTGTGACAGCTCCTTGAGCACGCTTTTCAGGCGCTCTTCGAACTCACCTCGATACTTTGCACCCGCCAGCAGCGCCGCCATGTCGAGCGACAGTACGCGCTTGTTCTTCAGGCTGTCAGGCACCTCGCCATTGACGATACGCTGTGCGAGACCTTCGACGATGGCAGTCTTGCCAACACCCGGTTCGCCGATCAGCACCGGATTATTCTTGCTTCGCCGCTGCAGCACCTGAATTGCGCGACGAATTTCATCGTCGCGCCCGATGACGGGATCGAGCTTGCCCTGGCGGGCACGTTCGGTCAGATCGAGTGTGTATTTCTTCAGCGATTCGCGCTGCCCCTCTGCTTCTTGCGAATCGACATGCGCACCGCCGCGCAGAGCCTGTATCGCGGCCTCAAGCGACTTTCGGGTCAGTCCACTCTCGCGCGCGAGTCGGCCCGCGTCGGATTTGTCATCCGCCAAGGCTAGCAGTGCCATTTCACTCGCGATGAACTGGTCGCCATGCTTCTGTGCTTCCTTGTCGGCAAGGTTCAGGAGCGCGGCCAGCTCCCGTCCGACCTGCACTTCGCCGCCCGTGCCGCTGACCTTGGGCAAACGTTCTGCTGCGGCTTTGAGCGCGGTTCCGAGACCGCCCACATTCACGCCGGCACGCTGCAGCAGCGACCGGGGCGCGCCATCATCCTGATTGAGCAGGGCTGTCAGCAGATGAACGGGATCGATGTATTGGTTGTCGTTGCCCACGGCAAGACTTTGCGCATCGGCGAGTGCTTGCTGAAGCTTGGTGGTAAGTTTGTCGAGACGCATGAGAATGGCTCCAGAATACGAGTTCTGAAGCCATTATTGGGCCCCATGCCCGAAATTCAAGCCTTCCGGGCAAGTCCTTGCCGGGTGACGTACGGGATTATGCGTAAACCTGACGCCAGACAGCCAGTCCAGCGATGCAAGCAGCGATCGAGCCCAGCAGATGCAAGGCAGTATGCAGGAATGCCCAGCCATAGGCTCCGCGCTGAAGCAAGATCACGGACTCGGCAGAGAAGGTGGAAAAGGTCGTCAGTCCGCCGAGAAAGCCGGTGATCACCAGCAATCGCCACTCTGGCGGCAGTTCAGGAAAATTCTCGAAAATTCCGACCGCGACACCGATCATGAATCCGCCAGCGATATTGGCCAACAGCGTACCGAGAGGAAGATTTTCGATCCGGGCATTGAGCCACAGCGACAGGCCCCAGCGTAGCCACGCACCCAGCGATGCGCCAATAGCCACCGCCGCAAAGCTCAGCGCTGAGCCCATTTTGCCATCGCCTCATCATCCGACACGCGTGCATCGACCCAGCGTGCGCCCGTCGGGGTCTGCTCTTTCTTCCAGAAGGGCGCCTGAGTCTTGAGGTAGTCGATGATGAATTCGCAGGCATCAAAGGCCTCGCCACGATGAGCTGACGTCACAGCAACCAGCACGATCTGCTCCAGCGGCTTGAGCGGGCCCACGCGATGAATGACAAGCGCATCGAAAATATCCCAACGTGACTTGGCCTGCGCGACAATCTCTTCCAGCGCTTTTTCGGTCATGCCGGGGTAATGCTCGAGCTCCATTTCGGCGACATGCTCGCCCTCGTTCAGATCGCGCACGGTGCCAACAAAGCTGACCACTGCGCCAACCTTGGGCGTGTTGGCGCGCAGAGCGGAGAGCTCTGTCGTGAGGTCAAAATCCTGTGTCTGAACACGTGCGGCCATGAATCGCTCCTCAGCCGCCGGTCACGGGCGGAAAGAAAGCCAGCTCACAGCCTTCGGTGACTGGCGTGGATGGCTCGGCCATCTGTTGGTTGCAGGCGATTCGCAGCGAGCGCCCCTCTGCGAGCGCCTCGGCCCACGAGCCGCCACGAGAGCACAGGTAATCTCGCACCTGTCCCGCAGTCGTGACGTCGGCCGGCAGCTCCAGTGATTCCTGGGCGGTCCCCACGGCCTCTCTCAGACTAGCAAAGAATCGGAGTTGTATCTGCATGATCAGTAGAGCAAATCGGTGAACGGCAGAAAGTTTACGATATCGCCGGCGTTGATGGTTTGACCGGGCGGATTGTCGACCAGACCATCGCCCCACACAGTGGAGGTCAGCACCCCCGAGCTCTGGTTAGGGAACAAATCAAGGCCGCCGCGCTCGTTGATGCGCACTCTGAGAAATTCATTGCGCCGGTCAGGCTTGGTCCAGTTGAAGTCCGCTCGCATCGCATACGCGCGCGGCACCTGCTGGCGGGCGCCCTGCAGCGCCAAAATGAACGGGCGTACGAAGACAAGAAAAGTGACGAAGCTGGAGACGGGATTGCCTGGCAAGCCAATGAAGAAAGCCTTGCGATCGCCTTTTTTGCCTACTTCACCAAAGGCTAGCGGTTTGCCTGGCTTGATCGCAATCTGCCACAAGTTGAGGCGGCCCTCTGCTTCGACCGCAGGCTTGACATGATCCTCCTCGCCCACCGACACTCCGCCCGAGGTCAGGATCAGGTCATGACCATTACCAGCTGTACGCAACGCCTCGCGTGTCGCGTCGAGAGAGTCAGGCACGTTGCCCAGATCGGTGATTTCGCAGCCGAGCTGCTGCAGCAAGCCACGCAACATGAAACGGTTGGAGTTGTAAATCGCTCCGGGACGTAATGCCTCGCCCGGCATGGTTAGCTCATCGCCGGTGAAGAAAACTGCCACGCGCAACCGCCGGACCACTGGCAAACTGGCAAGACCAACCGATGCGGCCAACCCGAGCTCCTGAGCTCGCAGCCGCGTACCTGCACTCAGAATCACACTGCCAGAACGGATATCTTCGCCAGCCCTGCGTATCCATTCACCCGCCTTGGGCATATGATTCACGGTGACGCAGTTGGCGCCCTGATCGAAGCTGCACTGCTCCTGCATGACGACAGCATCAGCGCCTGCGGGAATCATGGCGCCAGTAAAAATCCTCGCCACTGTCCCCGGCTTGAGGGGCTCACCAACGTGACCCGCAGGAATCCGCTGCGACAACGGCAGAACGGCCTCACCGCTCTCGCAATCAACCGCCCGCACCGCATAGCCATCCATCTGGGTGTTGTCCATCGGCGGCACATCGAGCCCAGAGCGCTGATCGGCGGCCAAGACACGGCCGGTCGCATCAAGCGTGGCAACGATGTCGGTATCGGTCACGGGACGGCAGGCATCCAGCAAGTGCCTGAGCGCCTCCTCGGCGCTCAGCATGGGCGGTCTGGGGCTGTTCATTGAAATCGTCAGATTAAGTCTCGGCCGTGATTGTAGCGCCCGTTACAGTCCGGTGCGCTCAGCGATATAGCGCTTGATCGCCGCTACATCCGGCGCCATCACCTCAAAGCGCTGTGGCAGGGATTCGATGTTTTCGAAACCGCGTGGACGCTCTGCGTCCTTTCCCAGCGCCTCGCGGATGGTTTCGTTGAATTTGGTCGGTAGCGCGGTCTCAAGCACGATCATGGGAATACCAGTTTCGAGATGCTCGCGAGCGACCTTGACACCGTCAGCCGTATGCGTATCGATCATCAGCCCATGGCGAGCGTAGACATCACGGATCGTGCGGAGACGATCGTCATGCGTGGATTTTCCCGAAACGAAACCAAAGTTTGCCACGCGAGTGAATTCATCGCCATCGCTACCCGGCTTGCCGCTCAAGTCAAACCCGCCCTGCGTGTCAACCTTTCGAAAGAGATCGCGCACGCGCCCGGTATCGCCATTCAACAAATCGCAGACAAAGCGTTCAAAGTTGGATGCCTTGCTGATGTCCATGCTGGGACTACTGGTATGAAATGTCTCCGCCGATTGTCGAACGCGGTAGACCCCCGTCTGGAAAAACTCATGCAGCACATCATTCTCATTGGTGGCGACCACCAGTTTACTGATCGGCAGACCCATCATGCGGGCAATGTGGCCGGCGCAAATATTACCGAAGTTGCCAGAAGGAACGGTAAAGGAGACTTTTTGAGAGCATGACGTGGTCGCAGCGAGATAGCCTTTAAAGTAATAGACGACTTGCGCGACCACCCTTGCCCAATTGATCGAATTGACCGTGCCAATCTTCTGACGCGCCTTGAAATCCAAGTCATTGGAGACCGCCTTAACCATGTCCTGGCAGTCGTCGAATACGCCTTTGATGGCGATATTAAAAACATTAGGGTCCTGCAGACTGAACATTTGCGCTGTCTGGAAAGCGCTCATCTTTTGGTAAGGCGAAAGCATGAATACCCGAACGCCGCGTTTGCCGCGCATTGCATACTCGGCGGCGCTGCCAGTATCGCCCGAGGTGGCGCCCAGAATATTTAGCTCGGCACCTTCCCGGTAAAGCGTGTACTCGAACAGATTGCCAAGCAGTTGCATGGCCATATCCTTGAAGGCCAGAGTAGGGCCATTTGACAAGGCCTGGATCTGCAGCTCGGTACCTTCCGCGTGCTCCAGCAAACGTAGTGGGGTGATCTGAGCCGGATCCTCGCCTGCGCGATGATTGCAATACACCTCAGGAGTGTAGGTTCGCGCCACCAGTGCCTTGATATCGGCCTCAGGAATGTCGGTCGCGAACCTCCGAAGTACCTCAAAGGCGAGATCAGCGTAACTAAGCTCACGCCAGCTATCCAGCTCTGCCTCCGTGACCCTGGGATAACTAACCGGCACGTAGAGCCCGCCATCGGGCGCCAAACCACCAAGAAGGATTTCTGAGAATTGGGACCTGGCAGGGTGACCCCGGGTGGAAAGGTATTGCATGGATGTTATAGCATTGCAATGATTAATCCATCATTATAAATCTCTCGACGAATTTCCACCCGGAATCTCACTTCGCTGGCAGCGAATCCTTGGCTGCTCGCAAAATAAGCTTCATGCTTTTTATGCATGACGTATGGCATATATTTCATGCCTGTTTGTTCGCCTGTTCAATCCCCCTATTCTGCGTTTGTCAATCCCACGAATTAGGTAGTTTTTGAACTTTTCAATCTGCGTGCTCGATGCTTCTTGGGAAAACATCTATCCAACGATGCGAAATTCGAACAACGCCTGATCGAAATTCGAACTAAGCCCGATTTAGTTATCCCGCACCTCTTCCTGTGACAGGAGATCTCCGATGAGCACGCGCCCGGAAATAAACATGGAAGCCTTCTTTGATGCTGATTCAGACGCCAAGACCTTTGACGATCCCGTTGACGATGAATATACCGGAGACCTAGCTTTCGAAGCCGAAGATTCAATTGGCGAAGAGAATGACGCAACCGAAAAACTCGAGGAAGACGAAAATCAATCCAAGACCTCGATGTTACCGATCGCAGCAAGCATCTTGCGCGCGGGGCCAAGAGCACAAGACGATCAAGAAATTCTTTTTCGCGAGCTAATGAGGGATCATCAAAAACGTCTCTATCGCTTCGTCATCCGATACATCGATCATCCTGATGACGCAGCAGACATCACTCAACAGGCATTTGCCGAAGCTGCCAGAACGATCAGCTCGTTTCGGGGCGATTCCAAGCTGTCCACCTGGTTGTATGGAATCGCCATGAATATGGTGAGAAACTATATGCGCAAGCTGATTGAACAAGACCTTTATGAGCTCCCGGTACTTTCTTATCAGGAGCTTACTCCCGAGGTGAATATTCAACCTTTAGCCCGGGTAGAAATATGATTCGCGCGAGGTGCAGTCGTCATTCAGGCATTTCTTCATCAGTGGTCGGCTGCTGCTGCGACAGAAGCTTCGCAATCGCTGCATCTATGTCTTCGGTTTCTTCCATCAAAGTGAATATACCGCTGACGTTGAATATCACGCGAACTTTTGAATTCAATCCAGTCACAATGACCTCGCCGCCGCTCTTCCGCAGCTCGTTGATCAGCTTCAGTATGACAAGAAGACCTTCGCTTGATACCTGCGCGAGCTGCGAAAAATCAAAAACGACCAGGCGAAAACCTTCGTCCATCTCACTCTGGATGAATTCTTCGAATTCATTCGCGCAGGTCCTGTTAAGGCTGTCGATGGGTCGGACGATCAGTACCTGCTCGCGCACTTCCGATTGTATGGGCATGGTGTCTAGCTTAGTTTTAAACGTCAGGCTATTTTAAACTTGGATTATCAACATTGCATCATATTTCCTCATGAAACTTGAGCCCAGTCTGGAAACGCTGCAACAGCAAATAGAACTGCGAGTTCTGCTTGGCCCGCAGGCGGGTAGCCGCTTGACACTCGCACCGGGTGACTATGACTTGGGTGGCGGGGATGATTGCAGCATTATCCTGAGCGGCCCGAAAATACGAGCGCTGCATGCCAGATTGAGTTTTGATGGAGAAATACCCTATTTGACGCCCGTTGAGGGAAGCATCTGCGATACGCAAGGCAATGAAATCACGGAGACCATAGAACTTGATCTTGGAATGCCCATAGAAATTGGCGGCATATGGATCTCGGTTGACGATGTTGAAGCTGAGTGGCCCAACCCCACCGATGTCTTGCCGATAGCACCCCCGGTCGCGCATCCTGAACCCCATGAGCAAGCTGCAGAGAAGCCTGATGCCACGAGCTCACCTACAGCAGCCAAGGCAAGCCATGCACGGAAAATATTCATCGCCGTGGGTGCATCAGTCAGCATTGTCGTCGTCATTGCAATCGGGGCTGTGCTATGGGAAGGCCATCTCGCACAGCCGCAGAACCGAGTCGCTGCGCAGGCCAGAGCGCCGGTCTCTGATCCTCCCTCGCTGCGTAAAGTAAGAGATATTGTTGCCACCAGTGGTGTGGGCGCCTCCATCGAGATCAGCGCGACTCGAGATCATACGGTATTGGTGAGAGGCTTCGTGCCGGACGAGCGCACAAAAAGCACGCTGCAGCAGGCTTTGCTTGAGGTGACACCCGCGCCAAAGATCGAGTTGTTTGTCGATGCAGAGCTGATGGCAACCGCTATCCAGCTCATCGCAGAAAAAATTGACCCTGCTAGAGCGAAGCTGCGCGTTGAGAGTGTCAATGGCGGGATCCTTTCTCTCGAAGGTGCCGTGGTTTCGCAGAGCGTGCGTGAATCCGTCATGGATTTACTGTCCGCAGGCGTGCCCGGCCTAAAGCGTATTCATTCTTCCATCATTCTTGCCGAGGATTTGCCACAACTCTTGCAAGATCAGCTCAGCGAGGCTGGCTTGCTGAAAAAAATGCAGATCATCGAAAAGCAACCAGAGTTTATTCTGCGGGGAACGCTCAATGAAGATGATATGCGGCGATGGGAAACCTTGATTGTCAATTACACCGAACGATATGGAAAATTATTACCCGTAAAAGCGAGCCTTCGGTTGGCTCTGCGTAAGCCCCCGGTTCAAGTGCAAACGATTGTTGGTGGAGTTATGCCTTTCGTTGTCACGGAGTCTGGCGACCGAATTACTCGCGGAGGTGATATCAATGGGAATACTCTGCTAATCGTCAAAGATAACGAGATTATTTTTGAAGGTAGCGAGCGTTTTCGGATAGCGAGGTAGACATGCAAAAGCAAGCGCCCGAAGGCCTCGTGCTAGGTCTGGAAGAATGGCTGGAGGCCGACAACACGGGAGAATTTGCTGCAGCGATCATGCAACGGCTCTCAGACATGAGCGCACGCCTTGCGAGGGAGCGTCAAAAGCTGCACCAACCCGCTACTTATCAGCAGATTATGGCCGCAAGTGAGGCAGTTCAAGCGGCTGAACAAGTGATGCAGATGTACATTGCATCAAAAATTTAAATCTCTTACATGTCAACTCAAGGAGAACGCAATGGCCGCAACTACTGAAACACCTACCATTGACAAAGTCAATCTTAAGAACATTGACTCACTTGCTTACTCGAACATCACCACCACGGAATCTGAGGTAAAAACTCAACTGGAGTCGCTCAAGAGTGGGGGCGAAGTGAGTCAGGCAGATCTGTTGAAATTGCAGTTCAACATTGCCAAATACACGATCACGGCATCAACATTCAGCGCTCTTGTCAAAGAAATCTCGGACAGTCTGAAACAAACCGCTAACAAAATTGGCTGATGCATTGCGCAGAGAGCCGCTGAGCCGCGGTGTGTCCGGTATTAGCCGAGCTCTTCCAGCCGAATACGGGTCACCTTGCCGACGACCGTGGATAAAGCTTCGATGGCATTGATGGCCTTGTCCACCTGTTTTTCCTGCGTCTGGTGCGTCAGGATGATGATATCGGTCTGAGTCTCGCCCTCGCCGGGTTCTTTCTGCAGCATCGCATCAATCGAGATCGTCGAGTCGGCGAGTATGCGTGTCACATCAGCGACCACACCGAGCTTGTCTGCCACGCGTATTCGCAAGTAATAACTGGTCGTGACCTCGGCCATCGGCAGAATGGGTGTGTCAGACATTTCGTCTGGCTGAAACGCCAGATAAGGCACCCGATGCTCCGGATCGGCAGTCGCAAGACGGGTAATATCGACGAGATCAGCGATCACTGCCGAGGCCGTTGGCTCTGCGCCGGCGCCTTTTCCGTAGTAAAGCGTCGCACCGACCGCATCGCCCTGCACTAGTACGGCGTTCATTGCACCCTCGACATTCGCGATCAGGCGGTTTGCGGGTATCAGTGTCGGGTGCACACGAAGCTCGATACCCTTTTCAGCACGCCGCGCGATGCCCAGCAGTTTGATACGGTAGCCTAGCTGTTCGGCATAGCGAATGTCCGAGGCCTGCAGTTTGGTGATGCCTTCGACATAGGCTTTTTCAAACTGTACGGGCACGCCAAAGGCGATCGCAGACATGATGGTCGCCTTGTGTGCAGCGTCCACACCTTCGATATCGAAGGTAGGATCTGACTCAGCATAGCCGAGCCGCTGCGCTTCTTTGAGAACGACATCGAAATCCAGTCCCTTGTCGCGCATCTCGGACAAAATGAAATTCGTTGTGCCATTGATGATGCCGGCAATCGGAAGATCTCCGTGCCGTGCGTCGCGAGCAAAGCCTTGTTGGCGGTGACGACATGCTTGCCGTTGGCGATGGCTTTCATTACCAGCTCGCGTGCGATCCCATAGCCACCAATCAGCTCGATGACGATATCAATGTCCGGGTTATCAACGACCTGAAACGCATCACTGACCACTTGCACCTGTGGCCCACAGATCGCCTTTGCGCGCGCTGTGTCGAGATCCGCGACCATCGCGATTTCAATCGCCCGGCCAGCGCGCCGGCGGATTTCCTCCTGGTTGCGCTGCAATACCGTGAATGTTCCGGCACCCACGGTGCCTATGCCCATCAGGCCGACTTTGATTGGTTTCATCTTCAGTGCTTCTAAAACTCGTTGATTTCGGGTAGATGCGTGATGCGGGTGACGGCTCAGCTCGCGTGATGGCGTCGGTAGCTGTCGAGGAAATGGGCGATCCGCCCCATGGCGACCGCCAGATCATCGACGTTTGGCAGGAATACGACGCGGAAATGGTCCGTAGTCGTGCAATTGAAGCCGGTGCCCTGCACGATCAGCACCCGCTCCTCCGCCAACAAGTCGTAGGCAAACTGCTGGTCGTCCTCGATCGGGTACATCTTTGGATCGAGCCGTGGGAACATGTACAGTGCTGACTTGGGCTTAACGCAAGTAACCCCGGGAATATCCGTCAGTAGTTTGTGCGCCAGATCGCGCTGCTTGAGCAATCGCCCTCCGGGACCAACGAGGTCATTGATGCTTTGATAGCCGCCCAACGCGGTCTGAATTGCGAACTGCCCCGGCACATTCGCGCACAATCGCATCGAGGCCAACATGTTCAGACCTTCGATGTAATCTTTTGCATGCTTCTTCTCGCCGGAGACAATCATCCAGCCTGCGCGATAGCCGCAGGAACGGTAATTCTTGGACAGGCCATTGAAGGTGATGAAGAGCACATCGTCGGCCAGTGAGGCCAGTGAGGTATGCGTCGCGCCGTCGTACAGCACCTTGTCATAAATTTCGTCTGCAAAAATGATCAGCTGATGCTGACGCGCCAATTCGACCAGTTGCTCCAGCAGCTCGACCGGGTAGAGCGAGCCAGTCGGATTGTTGGGGTTGATGACAACAATGGCGCGCGTGTTGGCATTGATCTTTGCCTTGATGTCGTCAATGTCGGGGTACCAGTCCGCTTGCTCATCGCAGACGTAGTGCACTGGCTTGCCGCCAGACAGGCTGACGGCCGCTGTCCACAGTGGGTAGTCGGGCGCGGGCACCAGCACTTCGTCCCCGGTATTGAGCAGCGCATTCATGCTCATTACGATCAGCTCTGAAGCGCCGTTGCCGAGGTAGATGTCGTCGATGGTGACGCCGGAGATCTTCTTCTCCTGACTGTAGTGCATGATTGCCTTGCGCGGCGCGAACAGACCCTTGGAATCGGTGTAGCCTGCGGCATTGCCCATGTTGCGGATCATGTCTTGCACAATCTCGTCAGGCGCGTCGAAGCCGAAAGGGGCAAGATTGCCGATATTGAGCTTGATGATCTTGTGGCCCTCTTCCTCCATGTGCCGCGCCTTTTCGAGCACGGGCCCACGGATGTCGTAGCACACATCTGCCAGTTTCTTGGATTTCTGGATTGATTTCACGGCTTGGATTCGGGTTGGTTGAAGCGGGCGGTGCGCTGGGTGTTGCACCGCGAAAAAACGACCATTTTGCCCCAAATTCCCCAGAAAGACCAAGCAGTAAACCGGCACGCGGCCGATCGCGATAAAATCTGGGCACCATGAAGCTGCACGCGACCCAGACCCAGCAATACCAGACTGTCACGGGCTATGAAGACGACTGGATAGAGATCAATGCGGTGCGTTTCGAGGATAGTCTGCTGGTGCTGCCTGAACTGGCGCCCAGACCATGGAAAGTGACCTCTTTCGAGTCGCTTGAGCCCGCGCATTTTGACGCGGTGGCCGACACCGATCCCGACCTCGTCATCCTAGGCACGGGGGAGCGACAGCGTTTCGTTCCTCCCCGCTTGCTCACTGCGCTGATGGCCCGCCGCATCGGTCTGGAATGCATGGATAATCGGGCCGCTTGCAGAACTTACAACATTTTAATGGCCGAGGGCAGGAAGGTCGCGCTGGCGCTTATCCTTCCCGGGAAGGCAGGCCGCTGATATTGCAGCAGCCTCACACTTTAAACAAGACAAGGAGCGCGCTTTGAGCGAACGTCCATCCCTACTGCATATGACCGTCCCGGATTTTTCTGCCGAGATGACCGGTCCAACACCATTCCGGCTGTCGGACTATCGTGGCCGCAAGCTTGTGCTGTACTTCTACCCCAAAGACAACACGCCGGGCTGCACCACCGAGGCCCTGCAGTTTCGCGAGCTGCATTCGCGTTTCCGAAAAGCTGGATGCGAAGTCTTCGGCATCAGCCGCGACAGCTTGCGCTCGCATGTCGGCTTCAAAGAAAAACTTGGTCTGCCATTCGAATTGATCTCGGACACCGATGAGTCAGTCTGCACCATGTTCGACGTCATCGTAATGAAATCCATGTACGGTAAAAAAGTGCGTGGAATAGAACGGTCAACATTTTTGATTGACGCTGACGGTAAAATAGTGAAAGAATGGCGTGGAATAAAAGTTCCAGGGCATGTGGATGAAGTCTTGGACGTCATTGAAAGTTTGGGTTGATATTCATTCACTCGAACCGACAGGATTAGCTAAATAATTGATTTTTAATAATTATTTATATTCGAGGCTGTTTCGGGAAAAGGACCTGCTCCTTTTGCTCAAACAGCCTTTTCTGTTTTTTTCTCCACATTATTCAGCGCAGTACGCACCACAATTCGTTCGTCTTCGGAATCAAATCCCTTATTTTCACAGCCCGAGGTCCTGATGCCCCTGCCTAAAATGCCGTCCAAACCCGCAGCATTGCTCTCCCCGGTGGATTATCCGAAGGCAGAAAAAGGCAAGCCCGTCAAACCCGCTATTGCACTGGTGCCCAGCACGCCTGTCGCCCAGCACCATGTCATCGAGGCTCGCAATCGAGCCGAAGCACCACCCCAGACCAGACCAGCACAACGCAAGTCGCGCACAGACACCAGTGTCAAATCGCATATCAGCCGCACGGCAGATAAAAAAGGCGTGACCAAACTCTTTGTGCTCGATACCAATGTGCTGATGCATGACCCAACCTCGCTTTTCCGCTTTGCCGAGCATGATGTCTATCTTCCGATGATCACCCTCGAAGAACTGGACAATCACAAAAAGGGCATGTCCGAAGTCGCTCGCAATGCGCGTCAGGTATCGCGCTCGCTCGATGCATTGGTAGCCGACATATCCGAACAAGCGATTGACGATGGCATAGCGCTGAGCAAACTGGGCAATAAAGATGCCGGTGGTCGGCTGTATTTTCAGACGCGGCTGGGACGTTGGACGCTGCCCGAGGGACTACCCGAGGGCAAGGCAGACAACCAGATTCTCGGCGTCGTGCGTGCGCTGCAAGAGCAGTATCCCGAGCGGCCGGTGGTGCTGGTGTCCAAGGACATCAACATGCGCATCAAGGCACGCGCGCTCGGCCTGCCCGCCGAAGAGTATTTCAACGATCATGTGCTGGAAGATACCGACCTGCTGTACTCCGGCATCCTCCAGTTGCCCGACGATTTTTGGAACCGTCATGGCAAGGGTATGGAATCCTGGCAAGAATCCCGGGGCAATGGCAGCACCTTTTATCGCGTCACCGGGCCGATGGTGCCCGCGATGCTGGTGAACCAATTTGTCTACCTCGAGCCAAGGAATGGCGAGCCCTCGTTTTATGGGCAGGTCACGCAGATCAACGGCAAAACTGCCGTCATCCGCACGTTGCGCGACTATGGCCACAACAAGAACAATGTGTGGGGCATCACCGCTCGCAATCGCGAACAGAATTTTGCGCTAAATCTGCTGATGGATCCTGAATGCGATTTCGTCACACTCCTTGGACAAGCCGGCACCGGCAAGACCTTGCTGGCGCTGGCAGCGGGACTCGCGCAAGTACTCGAGACAAAGCACTACAACGAGATCATCGTCACCCGCGTCACTGTGCCCGTGGGTGAAGATATTGGTTTCCTGCCCGGTACCGAAGAAGAAAAAATGTCGCCTTGGATGGGCGCCTTTGACGACAACCTTGAAGTGCTCAACAAGTCGGACTCCGATGCCGGCGAATGGGGCCGTGCGGCCACACAGGAACTGATCCGCTCGCGTATCAAGATCAAGTCGATGAATTTCATGCGCGGCCGCACTTTCGTCAACAAGTACCTGATCATCGACGAGGCGCAGAACCTGACGCCCAAACAGATGAAAACGCTCGTGACACGCGCAGGTCCCGGCACGAAGATTGTCTGCTTGGGCAACATCGCACAGATTGATACGCCCTACCTGACCGAAGGCTCTAGCGGCCTGACCTACGTGGTTGATCGCTTCAAGGGTTGGTCGCACAGCGGGCATGTGACGCTGGCGCGCGGAGAGCGCTCAAGGCTGGCGGATCATGCCAGCGATGTGCTTTGACACAGCCTGACGTGTCTAAATAAAAAACCCGCTTCTGGCTGATGCCAGTGAGTTAGGCTCGAACGCCCCGATACCCAACGAAAGACGCTGGATCCCGTCCTGCGCCGGGATGACGTTTGAGGTGATGTCGGTCTCAACATCGTCGTCCCGGCGCAGGCCGGGACCCAGTGTCTCGAGGATTTTTAATGGCCGGTGACAATCTCCAACCTTAACTGACTGGCATTAGCCGCTGCCGGGCTTTTTATGAGCTTTGATTGATAGCCGCAACTTAAAGAAACTGCTGCCCCACCCACCACGCGATGGCCGCCATGAAAGCTGACGCAGGAATCGTAAAGATCCACGCCCACACGATATTGCCTGCCACGCCCCAGCGCACCGCAGACATCTTGCGCGATGAGCCTACGCCAACGATGGCGCCCGTGATGGTGTGAGTCGTGGATACTGGAATACCCATCCCCGTTGCAAGGAACAAGGTGATTGCACCGCCCGTCTCTGCGCAGAAACCACCCACTGGTTTGAGCTTGGTGATCTTCTGACCCATGGTCTTTACGATGCGCCAGCCGCCAAACAATGTGCCAAGACCGATCGCGACATAGCAAGAGATGATCACCCACATCGGCAGCGGATCATTGGCTGTCGTAACACCCGCTGCGATCAGCAACATCCAGATGATGCCCATGGTTTTTTGCGCGTCATTTCCGCCATGCCCGAGGCTATACATCGACGCCGACACCAGCTGCATGCGGCGGAACCACTTGTCCACCCGCTGCGGGGTGCTTCGAACGAACATCCATGACACGATCAGCATCATCAATGAACCGAACAACAGTCCCAGCAAGGGCGACAGCACGATGAAGCTGATGGTCTTGATCAGTCCGGCAGAGATCAGCGAACTCGTGCCCGCCTTGGCCACGGCCGCACCTACCAGACCGCCGATCAGTGCGTGCGATGAGGAAGACGGAATGCCGTAATACCAAGTCAGAAAATTCCAGGCAATGGCCCCGATCAGCGCACCAAAAATGACGTAGTGATCGACGACAGTGGG
This sequence comes from Oxalobacteraceae bacterium, assembly GCA_010024875.1. Lineage (GTDB taxonomy): Bacteria > Pseudomonadota > Gammaproteobacteria > Burkholderiales > Burkholderiaceae_D > Pernthalerella. The sequence goes on from RGFZ01000028.1 coordinate 16,948, forward strand.
ATCGATGGTCCCCTTGCCCACGGTGGCTGCCACCTTCAACTGAAAGACGGCGATCGCCACAAAATTGAAGAAGGCGGCCAGCGCCACTGCCGAGGATGGCTTGAGCACGCCGGTCGACACTACCGTCGCGATCGCATTCGCTGCATCATGAAAGCCATTCATGAAGTCGAATGCCAGCGCTAGCACGATCAGGAAGGCCAGCACATAAATACTGATGTTAAGTGTTTGCATGAAACGAGACGGTCAGGTTGTTGGGTCTCGCCTCAGGCGTTCTCGACGATGATGCCTTCGACAATATTGGCGACATCCTCGCAACGGTCGGTCACGGTTTCGAGGATTTCATAGATGGCCTTCAGCTTGATCAGGTTGCGAACGTCGGGCTCTTCGCGGAAAAGCTTGGACATCGCGGCGCGCATTACATGATCGGCATCGGATTCGAGGCGGTCGATCTCGGCACAGATACTTAGTATTTCGCGTGCATTGTCCATGTTGTGCAGCAGCGAGACGCTGGCCAGCACTTTTTCACAACAGGCTTGGCAAAGCTCGGCCAGACGCTTGGCTTCAGGCGTGATCGCCTTGATGTCGTACAGTGAAATCGTCTGCGCCACGTCTTCCATCAAGTCGAGAATATCGTCCATGCGCGTGATCAGAAGGTGGATGTCTTCGCGATCCAGTGGTGTAATGAAGGTCTTGTGCAGCAACTCCAGCGCACCGTGTGTCACTTTGTCTGCCTGCTTCTCTATCGTCTCGATGGCGTGTACACGATGCTCGAGATCGTCGAAATTTGTCATCAGTGCGACCAATTCCTTGCCGCCCTTGACGCACAATTCGCCGTGCTGGATGAAGAATTCGAAAAATTTTCCTTCAGTAGGCATCAGGCGTCCGAACATTATCCCCCCTTGTTGTCAGTGCTGCCAGATATCGTGCGCGCGCCTACTCGCCGCCGCCATAGATGGGCGCGCTTCCTGTGTAATTCTCGAATTTGGTGTAGTGCCCGAGGAAAGTCATTCGCACGCTTCCGATGGGGCCATTCCGCTGCTTTCCAATGATGATCTCGGCCATGCCCTTTTCCGGCGAATCGGGGTTGTAAACCTCGTCGCGATAGATAAAGAGGATTAAATCGGCATCCTGCTCGATCGCACCGGATTCGCGAAGGTCGGACATCACGGGTCGCTTGTTGGGACGCTGCTCCAGCGAACGATTAAGCTGAGAGAGTGCAATCACCGGGCAATTCAGTTCCTTGGCCAGGCCCTTCAAGTTGCGCGAGATCTCGGAAATCTCGGTCGCGCGGTTCTCGCCGGGCGAGTTTGCCGACATGAGCTGCAGGTAGTCGACAATGATGAGTCCCAGCTTGCCGCACTGACGAGCCAGGCGACGCGAACGCGCGCGCAGCTCGATCGAGGAAAGCGAAGGCGTCTCATCGATGAAGATCTGCGCATCATTCATTTTCTGGATCGCATGCGTCAGGCGCGGCCAATCTTCATCATTCAGGCGACCTGTGCGAAGACGATGCTGATCCAAACGGCCGACCGAGCCCAGCATACGCATGGCTAGTTGTGCGCCACCCATCTCCATCGAAAAAATCGCGACCGGCAAGCCGCTATCGACGGCAACGTGCTCACCAATGTTCACCGAAAACGCAGTCTTGCCCATCGACGGCCGACCGGCGACGATCACCAGATCGCCGGGCTGCAGACCCGAAGTCATCCGATCCAGATCGATGAACCCGGTCGGCACACCGGTGATGTCGTTCGGATTGTCGCGGTTGTAGAGCTCATCGATACGTTCCACCACTTGCGTGAGCAACGGCTGGATTTCCTGAAAACCCTGTGAACCACGAGCACCTTCTTCAGCAATTGAAAAAATTTTCGATTCTGCTTCGTCAAGCATCTGCTTGACTTCCTTACCCTGCGGGTTGAAGGCCGAACCGGAAATATCATCAGCGACCGTGATCAGCTTGCGCAGTATCCCTCTATCACGGACGATTTCCGCATAGCGACGGATGTTGGCAGCGGACGGCGTATTTTGTGCCAGCGCATTCAGGTAGGCGACACCACCCACCTCTTCAGCCTTGGCAGCGGAGGACAGCGACTCGAACACGGTGATCACATCAGCAGGCTTGGCGCTGTTGATCAGCCGCGCAATGTGCTGAAAGATCAGCCGGTGATCATAACGATAAAAATCTTCCGAACTGACGAAGTCAGCGATCTTGTCCCAAGCTGCATTATCGAGCAGCAGCCCGCCCAGTACCGATTGCTCCGCCTCAATGGAATGGGGCGGAATACGCAGGGAATCAAGCTGAGGATCGGCCCGGTCGTTCATAGCCAACGATTATACCTGTTACCCACTAGCACAAGCCCCGAAAATCGCGCTCTGTTGTCAGCTGCCTAACGAGACAAGCTCCTCATCAAAATTCTTACACGAAGACACCAGTAATTGCGACGGACAAAAAAATAGCCGGGAAACCCCGGCTATTTTTTGGCAGATGTGGCAGCGCGTTCAGGCCTGCTCGCCAATCACGGAAATCGTGATGTCAACTACCACATCCGTATGCAAGGACACCGACAGCGAATGATCGCCCGTCGTCTTCAACGGACCTGTTGGCATGCGAACCTGCGCTTTGTCGACATTGAAACCCTGCTTGACCAGCGCATCAGCCACGTCGTGGTTGGTCACTGAGCCAAACAGACGCCCATCGACACCGGCTTTCTGGCTGATCTTCACAACCAGACCGGACATTTTTTCGCCCTGCGACTGCGCCACGGCCAGCTTGGCAGCAGCTGCTTTTTCGAGTTCTGCACGCTTGGCTTCGAACTCTGCGATTGCTTCCTTGGTCGCGCGACGCGCCATGCGCTGCGGGATCAGGAAGTTGCGAGCGTAACCATCCTTGACGCGTACCACAGCACCGAGGTCGCCCAGATTGGCTACTTTTTCCATCAGAATGACTTGCATGTTTTTCTCCAGGTATCTTGGATAGGAACGGCCGATCAGGCGTTGTGCAGATCGGTGTACGGCAGCAGCGCGAGGTAGCGGGCGCGCTTGATCGCGGTATCCACCTGACGCTGATAATGCGCGCGGGTGCCAGTCAGGCGTGCGGGCATGATCTTGCCGTTTTCCTGAACGAAGTCCTTCAGGGTATCCACATCCTTGTAGTCCACCTGCTCCACCTTGGCGACGGTGAAGCGGCAGAATTTCTTGCGCTTGAACAGAGGGTTCTGCTGCTTGCGCTTTTCCTTGAGTTTGCTCTTGTCGAACTTTTTACCGAATGCCATGTTTGGCTCCTGAATCTTTAATCAATCGTTTCGAAATCGATGAGGTGAAAAACAATGCTTCTGCTTTTGCGGCTCTTGCGTGCGATGAAGCCATTGAAGCGATACATTGCACCAAGTTCGGCCTGCTCCAGCTGCCCGGCGATCTGTCCTGCGGCCAGCGCCGGCAGTTCGAAATCGACCTTTCTGCTGATGCCTGCCTCGACCTGCTCCGAGCTATGCGCCAGTCTTGCGGCCACGATCGGTATGCCTGCCGGGCTGTAGCGCACTATGTCGCGCTCGGCCAGGATTGCGATGCAATGAAAGCTGTTCTCACCTCGCTTTGTGCTCACACGTAGCTGTCTGCCCTTCAGGCAGCCGGCGCCTCGGAACGCTGGCTCTTGGCAGCGTCTTCCTTCTGCACGCTCTTCATGATTGGCGAAGGCGCAGTTTCGGCCTTCTTCATGCGAACGGTTAGATGACGAAGCACAGCATCGTTGAACTTGAAGCCGGTCTCGATTTCAGCCAGCGTCTCGCCATCGCACTCGATGTTCATGCAAACATAGTGAGCTTTTGCGAGCTTCTGGATCATGTAAGCCATCTGGCGACGGCCCCAGTCCTCAACACGATGAACCTTGCCGCCACGGCCAGCCACCAGGCCTTTGTAGCGCTCGATCATCGCAGGAACCTGTTCACTCTGGTCCGGGTGGACGATAAAGACTATTTCGTAATGACGCATCACTTCTCCTTTTGGTCGGATTGCAGAATCGCCCACCCCGGCGTCAGACGAGTGTGGGAAGAGGAAAACCCATAATCTTACTGGATTATTGGCCTGAGCTCAATTGCCGCAGGGACTCACCATAAACTTACTTCGGCTCGGGCACAGCTTGCAGGCAGAGAAAAATTGCAAAAAAATGCTTGCTTTTTGTCCAGTGCTGTATAAAGATACAGCCTGTTTATAAAAACAGCCTTGGGCGCAAGAGCCCTAACGGAGCTGCCGATGATCAAACTTACCGCCCGCCAGGAACAGATCCTCGCGCTGATCCGCGAAGCGATCAACAAGACAGGCTTCCCGCCGACTCGCGCCGAGATCGCCAACGAGCTAGGCTTCCGCTCCGCAAACGCCGCCGAGGAACATCTGCAGGCACTGGCCCGAAAAGGCGCGATCGAGATTTCCCCGGGCACCTCGCGCGGCATACGGCTGCTTGACCGGCCGGCTGAAGGCGGTCGTAGCCGCCGCGCGATGCCACAAATGTCCTTGCCGCATCCAGCACTGATGCAACTTTCATTGCCCCTGATCGGCCGGGTTGCTGCGGGTTCGCCCATCCTTGCTGAAGAACACGTCTCGGCCACCTACCAGGTCGATCCCTCGTTGTTCTCTGCTCGCCCCGACTATCTGCTGAAGGTTCGGGGCATGTCGATGCGCGATGCGGGCATTCATGATGGCGATCTGCTGGCTGTCAAAAAGACCGATACCGCCCGCGATGGTCAGATCGTGGTCGCCCGCCTCGACGATGATGTCACCGTCAAACGCTTCCGTCGCAATGGCAATGCGATTGAGCTGTTGCCCGAAAACCCGGATTTCGATGTGATTCGCGTTGAGCCCGGTCAGCATGAATTTGCGCTGGAAGGCCTGGCCGTAGGACTGCTGCGCGCCTGGGGATAAAGGGTTAGCTGCGCCGCTTCCGGTGCGTAATGATCTGCCCCGCAATGCCGCGCAGGATGTTCACCTCTTCGGTCTCGAGCGACGCTCGTGCAAACAAGCGTCGTAATCTCGGCATCAGCTTCTTCGGATTGTGCGGGTCCAGAAAATCCATTTCAACCAATGCCTTCTCCAAGTGGACGAACATCCCCTCGACCTGTTCCGCACTTGCCCGCTCCCCCTGAAAGCCCACCTCGCTGATCTGTCCCGTCAACGAAACGTCGCCTAGCGCAGCCATGCGGCACTCGTAGGCCAGAATCTGCACAGCTTGTGCCAGATTCAGCGAACCATAGGTCGGGTCGGTGGGTACATTCACGAGCGCATGGCATTTTTCAACCTGCTCATTTGACAGCCCGTAGCGCTCGCTGCCAAAGACCAGCGCGGCGCGCAGCGAGGTGTCTGTCTGTAGTTGGCTCGCCAGCGTTCTCGGCTGATGCACCGGTGGAGAAAATTCACGCAAACGGGCCGACAGCGCAACACAAAAATTACAGCCTTCCAAGGCCTGATCGAGTGAACTCACCACTCGTGCACGCGCCAGCACATCCGTGGCGCCACTGGCAAAGGCTACCGCTTCTTCATGCGTGAGCACGTTTTCATAGCGCGGACTGACCAGCACCAGCTCAAAAAAGCCCATGGTGCGCATCGCGCGGGCAGCCGCACCCACGTTGCCGGGATGACTGGTCTCCACCAGCACGAAACGCAGGCGATCCGACAAAGATGAAACAGAGGAAGGCGGGTTCATTTAAAATGCCGAGTTAGCGCGGTTCTGCACGTACGGACACCGCATCGTTCATTCTCATCGTTGCTCGTCTGCCAGCTTGCAGCCAGCAACACCGAAGCCCGGATTTTAACGGAACCACCATGCATCCCATGATCAACACCGCGGTGAAAGCCGCGCGACGCGCCGCGACCATCATCAATCGCGCCTCCTTTGAAATCGACCATTTGCGCGTCTCTCGCAAGGGTCCGAATGATTTCGTCACTGAAGTCGATCAGGCAGCAGAACAAGCCATCGTCGATGTGCTGCACACCGCCTACCCCGATCATGCGATCCTGGCCGAAGAATCCGGCGCCTCACCAAATCTTCATAACGAGAATGAAAACGTCTGGATCATCGATCCGCTCGACGGCACGACCAACTTCATCCATGGCTTTCCCCAGTACGCGATCTCGATCGCCTTGCAGCATCGGGGCCAAATCACGCAGGCCGTGGTTTATGACCCCACTCGCAACGAGCTGTTCACCGCCACCAAGGGTGCGGGCGCATTCATGAACGACAAGCGCATACGTGTGGCCAAGCGCGACAAGCTGGCCGATGCGCTGATCGGCACCGGGTTCCCCTACAGCGATCTATCCACGCTGGATGAATATGTGAAGATGTTCCACCTAATGACGCAAAAATCTGCCGGGCTGCGTCGTCCGGGTGCCGCCGCCCTCGATCTTGCTTATGTCGCCGCAGGCCGGCTCGATGGCTTCTTCGAAAAAAATCTCAAGCCCTGGGACATGGCGGCCGGCGCGCTGCTGGTGTCCGAAGCCGGTGGCATCATCGCCAATTTCAGCGGCGAGGCAGATTACCTTTACAAAGGCGATGTGATCGCCGGCTCGCCCAAGATCTTTGGCCAAATGCTCAACGTGCTCTCACCGTTTGCCTGATCCGCGTCATGCTCTGCCCAGAGCAGCCGATGGAGCGGGAAGCTTGCAAGTGATATATACTCTCGTTGCTGCGGCAATTGTTCCAGTCTCCTTGCCGCCCCTCCGCAATCATCCCCTCTGGCCTGTGACTGGCGCCCTCTAGCGGCGGCGGGCCGTTCACTTGTCAGGATTTATGTCTTTCGCAGAACTCGGCTTGTCCGAAGCCCTCGTGCGGGCCGTCACGGAAAACGGCTATACCCAACCCACTCCGATTCAATCTCAGGCGATACCCGCGGTACTGAAAGGCGGCGATCTGATGGCCGGTGCACAGACCGGTACCGGCAAAACCGCAGGCTTCACGCTACCGGTTCTGCAGCGCCTGTCTGGCGGTGCTCGCCCCGCAGCTCGCACGGTGCGCGCGCTGGTGCTGACCCCCACGCGCGAACTCGCGGCGCAGGTCGAAGAAAGCGTCCGTACCTACGGCAAATATCTGAAGCTCTCATCTGCTGTGATCTTTGGTGGCGTGAATATCAATCCGCAGATACAACAGCTGCAACGCGGCGTGGATATTCTGGTTGCCACCCCGGGGCGTCTGCTCGATCTGCTTCAGCAAGGCGCGGTTGATCTCAAGCACGTCGAGATACTCGTGCTCGACGAAGCCGATCGCATGCTCGACATGGGCTTCATACGCGACATTCGCCGCGTACTGGCCGCACTACCGCCAAAGCGGCAAAACCTGTTGTTCTCAGCGACCTTCTCAGACGAGATCAAAACGCTGGCCGATGGCTTGCTGAATAACCCGGCAATGATCGAAGTCGCGCGCCGTAACTCGACGGTGGAAGTCATCTCGCAAAAAATGCACCCGGTAGATCGCGACAAGAAACACCTGCTGCTGACGCATCTGATCAAGGAACGCAACTGGTTCCAGGTACTGGTGTTCACCCGCACCAAGCATGGCGCGAACAAGCTGGTCGAGCAACTCGGCAAAGCGGGTATCAGCGCGATGGCGATTCATGGCAACAAGAGCCAGGCAGCGCGCACTCGGGCGCTGTCGGAATTCAAGAGCGCCGAATTGCAAGTGCTGGTCGCCACCGATATCGCGGCGCGCGGCATCGACATTGATCAGTTGCCGCATGTCGTCAACTATGACCTGCCCAACGTACCAGAGGACTATGTGCACCGCATAGGCCGTACCGGTCGCGCTGGCGCTACCGGCGAAGCCGTATCCCTAGTCTGCGTCGACGAGAATGGGCTGCTGCGCGATATCGAGCGCTTCATCAAGCGAGAGGTGCCATCCGAGGTGATCGCTGGATTCGAGCCCGACCCGAACGCAAAACCGCAGCCGATTCAGTTGCGCAGCCATGAGCACCGCCAGCGTTCCGGCGGTCGTCCTGGACAGCGCGCCGGGAGCACTCCACGCAGCCATCAAGGGCAGCCACAGGGGCAGCAGCGTGCCCAGAGCAACGGGCAGCAGCGCAATTCGTCTGGCAAGCCCGGGCAAGGTACATCGACGGCGCGAACCAGCACGACATCCAACGCGGCGCAGCGGCCCCAAGCCCGACGCGCGCCCGCGCTGCTGAGCCAGCCCGCTGCCAATGCCAACTCGCACAAGCGTCGCAGCGGTCAGCGTTAAGCACCGTAACGGCCAGGTCTGCCCCGGCTGTGCTACATTTTTGCTTCATTTTCAAGCCGGGCCCAGAGAGTAAACCTCTGGGCCCGGCTTGGTCTCATTTGCACTCAACCATTTACCCAGCATGAGCGCAGCCGAGCGCAACATTCACGATAGCCATACCCCCATGATGCGGCAGTACCTTGGTATCAAGGCCGAGCATCCCGACCTGCTGCTGTTCTACCGGATGGGTGATTTTTATGAGCTGTTTTTTGAGGATGCGGAAAAAGCGGCGCGTTTGCTAGGCATCACCCTCACCCAGCGCGGTAACTCCAATGGCCAGCCGATCAAGATGGCTGGCGTACCCTTTCATTCGGTCGAGCAGTATCTGGCCAAGCTGGTGAAGCTGGGCGAATCTGTCGCCATCTGCGAGCAGATCGGCGACCCGGCCACCAGCAAGGGCCCCGTTGAGCGTCGCGTACAGCGCATCGTCACGCCGGGAACACTGACCGACGCCGAGCTGCTGCCCGAAAAATCCGAGCGCCCCTTGCTGGCGCTATGCGTTACGCGACAGCGCAAGCAATCCATCATCGGGCTCGCCTGGCTGTCGCTGGCCAGTGGCCGCCTGTGTGTCACCGAGATCACCGCTGAAGAGAACCTCCTCGCTGCGCGGCTTCGACAAGAACTCGAGCGTATTGCGCCCGCCGAGATACTCGCCGATCACGCACAGGCCAACCTGCTTCAAGAGCAGTTGAACAGCCGTGCCACGGTCGTCGCCGACTGGCACTTCGAGATCGCCGCTGGTGAAAGATCGCTGCTCGAGCAACTTGGCACCACCAGCCTGGCCGGCTATGGCGCACAAAACCTGTCTGCAGCACTAGGGGCTGCCGGCGCGCTGCTGCTGTATGCGCGCAATACGCAGGGCAAACAGCTGCAACATGTGCGCACGCTGACGGTCGAAAACGAAAGCCAGTTCATCGGCATGGATGCCGCGACGCGGAGAAATCTTGAGATCACCGAGTCGCTGCGCGGCGGACAACAAGGTCTCGGCCCGACACTGCTCTCTACACTGGACCATTGCCGTACCTCGATGGGTTCGCGGCTACTGCGCCACTGGCTGCAGCAAGCCAGCCGCGATCAGCAAGTAGCACGCGAACGCCATGCAGCCATCGGCTGCCTGATCGATGGCGATCGCATCGATCCCCTGAGCGAGGCGCTGTCGCCCGTGCCAGATATCGAGCGCATCGCCGCGCGCATTGCGTTGCTGTCTGCGCGCCCGCGCGACCTGTCGGCCCTGCGCTCCGGATTACAGCAACTGCCCCAGCTGCAGACTACGCTCAAGGCCAGCCACCTCAGTTTGCCGCCACTGCTGCAAGGCTCAGTGCAGGCGCTTCAGACACCACCGGATTGCCTGTCGCTACTGGAACGCTCGATCGCGGAAGAACCCGCCCCCATGGTGCGCGATGGCGGCGTGATCGCTCGCGGCTATGACGCCGAACTGGATGAGCTGCGGGCCCTGTCCGACAATGCCGGACAGTTCTTGACCGATCTCGAACAGCGCGAACGTGAACGTACGGGCATCGCGAACCTCCGGGTCGAGTACAACAAAGTACATGGCTTCTACATTGAGGTGACGCACGGGCAAACCGCCAAAGTCCCCGATGATTATCGTCGCCGTCAGACCCTCAAGAATGCCGAGCGTTACATCACTCCGGAATTGAAAGCTTTCGAAGACAAGGCCTTGTCCGCGCAAGACCGCGCGCTCGCGCGCGAAAAGCTCTTGTACGAGCAATTGCTGCATGAGCTGGTCAGCCACATCGATACAATGCAAATCGTCGCGCAAGCGGTGGCTACGCTAGATGTGCTGGTGGCTCTTGCCAGCCATGCGCAACGCCATCAGTGGTGTCCACCTGAACTGGTGACCGAGCCAGGCATCGAGCTGATCCAGGGAAGACATCCGGTCGTCGAGAACACGATCGAGCGCTTCATCGCGAATGATTGCAGGCTGTCACCCGAGCGACGACTTCTGCTGATCACCGGGCCAAACATGGGCGGCAAATCGACCTACATGCGGCAGCTCGCGCTGATCACGCTGCTGGCCTACGCGGGCAGCTATGTGCCTGCCAGGTCCGCTCGGCTGGGGCCGATAGACCGCATCTTCACACGCATCGGTGCTGCCGATGATCTGGCCGCGGGTCACTCCACGTTCATGCTGGAGATGATTGAATCTGCCGCGATACTGCACGGCGCGACTGAACATTCGCTCGTGCTGATGGACGAGGTCGGGCGCGGTACTTCCACCTTCGATGGCCTGGCGCTGGCATGGGCGATCGCGCTCTGGCTATTGCAAAACAATCGCAGCTTCACGCTGTTCGCTACACATTACTTCGAGCTGACCCAGCTGCCACAGTCGCATACTGCCTGCGCGAATGTGCACTTGTCAGCGGTCGAGCACAAGGACAGCATCGTGTTTTTACATGCGGTCGAGGAAGGCCCCGCCTCGCAGAGTTACGGGCTGCAGGTCGCTCAGCTGGCGGGCGTTCCAGCAGGCGTGATACGCGCCGCGCGCAAGCATCTCTCGGCACTGGAGGCGCACGCGGCAGAAGTCGACGGACAGTTCGATCTGTTCGCCGCTGCGCCGGAAGCCGTCACAGAAACCGATGCCATCAATGCGCCCGTCGGAGCGGCACGGGAGGCACTAGAAGCGCTGCAACGCATGGATCCCGACCAGCTCAGCCCGCGCGAGGCACTCGACGCACTGTATCAACTCAAACAGTTGATCCATGCCGACCGGTCAGCCGGGTGAGTGTGCCATGAGCGTGATTCAGAAGTCATCACAGTGCCTTCTCTTGTTGCTGTTCCTGATCACAGCAATCGTTGCACAAGCTGCCGAACCGTTGCGGTTTACTGTGATGATGCATGTGATGAGAGAGGCGGCAGACGATACTGAGTTGCGCTCTGCATTGGAAGGCGCGCAGGCGAGTGAGCCGGCCTTCATCGTCGTCAATGGCATGCGCTCCACGCGCGAGCCCTGCACCGATCGGTTGTACCGGCAACGCACCGCATTGCTGGAGAGCGGCAATGTCCCGGTGATCCTCTCGCTCGCCGGGACTGATTGGATGGATTGCCGCGACCGGCAGGGGCGCCCGGCATCGCTGGTCTGGCTTAATCTGCTGCGCGAGCAAGTCTTTGGCGAGATCAGCTGGAGCGGCGCCAAGCACCTGAGTCTGCGGCGGCAGTCGGCGAGCAGAGCTTTCCGCAACTATGCAGAGAATACGCGCTGGGTCATGGACAATGTGCTGTTCGCGACATTGAATCTACCCGCAGAGAATAATCACTATATTGCTTCGGCCGGCGGCAACAGCGAGTTCGAAGACAGAGCGACGGCGAATCGCGAATGGCTCAAGCGACTCGGATTGCAAGCGAAGATGGAGCGGCGGCCGCTGATCGTCATTTTTTGCGATGGCAATCCTTTGCCCGCGCCCCTGCGCCGAGGCGAGCAGCGTGATGGCTTTGCCGAAATCAGGCAGCAGTTGAAACAGCTGGCTGAAAAATCCGATGCCCGAGTACTGGTTGTCCAAGGATCCACCTCGAGCGCCACCACGGGAGCAGGGGACATCGTGTGGGAGGGAAAGCTGGGCTATGTGAACCTGCGCACGGGCGTGTCCAGCGTCACGGTCGATCTGAGTTCCCCGACCCCAGTCACTATCGCGGACGAGCCCTGAGCGCAAAGTGCGCGCCTGAGGACAATTGAGGCAGGACGAGCGGCGCTCGTCGCGTGAAGCAACCGGCTATTGAAGCTGTATCGATCGGAATTGGTCGCCATCGTCATCATCGTCATGATGATGATGACCGTGCGGCCCGTGCACATGGCCATGCGCGACCTCTTCGCTGCTGGCGGCGCGCACTTCAACCACGTTTAGCGCAAAGCGTAGCGAGATGCCGGCCAGCGGATGGTTGCCATCCAGGACGACCTTGCCATCGGCAATGTCGGTCACGGTAAATACCCGCGCATCGCCATGATGATCGCCATCGGGGCCGCCTTCAAACTGCATGCCAATCTCAAGTGGCTCAGGCAGTGCTTCGCGGGGTTCTATTTTGACCAGGTCAGCATCGTACTCGCCGAAGGCATCCTCAGGCTCGACCTGAATCGTCACCTGGTAGCCCGCCACCTTGCCGTCCAGCGCTTCTTCGATTTTGGGGAGCGTGTTCTGATAGCCGCCGTGCAGATAGACCATCGGCTCTTGGCTTTCCTCGATCAGATTGCCTTGCGCATCCGACAGTTTGTAGTGCAAGGTGACGACCGTGTCCTTGGCGATTTGCATGGTGATGTCCTTGGTGAAGTGACAGGGTCGATTATACCTTCGGGATGCCATACGACCGATATAATCCGGCCATGAAAACTCACCCGGTGCTAGGGGCGACTTCGGTCGCTGCCTTCCTCAAAAAATACTGGCAGAGGAAACCTCTGCTGATCCGGCAGTCCTTCGCGGGTATACAAGCGCCACTGTCGCCAGAGGCGCTATTCGAGCTGACTGCCAGAGAGGATGTTGAGTCACGTCTGCTGACGCATTTCAATGATCGCTGGTCACTGAGGCACGGGCCGTTTAAACATCTACCCTCGCCGAAAAAAAAACAATGGACCTTGCTGGTACAAGGCCTCAATCTGCACCTGGACCAGGCAGCCGACCTGCTGCATCAATTCCGTTTCATTCCTGATGCGCGCCTCGATGATCTGATGATCAGCTATGCGACCGACGGCGGCGGCGTCGGCGCGCATGTTGACTCGTACGATGTGTTTCTGCTGCAGGTACATGGCCGGCGGCGCTGGCGCATCAGCGCGCAAAAAGATCTTCAGCTCAAAGCAGGACTGCCGCTCAAAATACTCGCGCATTTCATGCCTGAACAAGAGTACCTGCTTGAACCAGGCGACATGCTCTACCTGCCGCCGCACTACGCGCATGAGGGCGTGGCCATGGGCGAATGCATGACATGCTCCATAGGTTTCAGAGCACCTTCGTGGCAGGAACTGGGTGAGGCCTTCCTGGAATTCAAGGCAGATACACTGGAACTGCCCGGACGCTATGCCGATCCGGGTTTGCAGGCAAGCCCTCATCCCGCGAAACTCGACGATGCGCTGCTCGATCGCGTCGGCCGAGAGCTGAAGAAAATCCGAACCACACGTGATGATGTGGCGATGTTCCTCGGTGAGTATCTCTCCGAGCCCAAACCTTCGGTATTGTTCGACCCGCCAGAAAAAACACTCACCCTGCGCCGATTCCGCGCGCTGCTGAAGCACACAGCACTCAGGTTGCACCGCAAAACGAGAATGCTCTACCGCGGTCGATATCTATTTATTAACGGCGAATCCTTTCAGGCGAGCGCTGCTGATCAGGCCTTGCTGCGCCAGTTCGCCGACGTGCGCGAGCTGCCGCCCGAGGCACTCGGACGCGCCTCGGATGACCTGCTGGAAAGCCTGCACCAGTGGTACGGCAATGGCTGGCTGGTGGTGTGACCGGGCTCAGTATCGGGAGCCGCAAACCGCAAGCGCACATTTTTTGCGCCCTCCGATTGACATTCCCGCAAATCGTTTTCTTGCATGAAAACGAAGGGCTTAAAAAGGAAATTAACGGATTTTCCCTCTGATATGGCTTGCCAGCTTTTCAAGAACCCCGGTATAATTTCCGGTTAGGAAGTTTTGTCGGTGCGGCAGTGCGTCAAATGCGGCCTGCCAATGCGAAAAAGCGACCTGAACGTGCGATAACTACCGGTAGTTATTAAACACACTTCAAGCGTTATTTTTAATCTTCAACTGAAGGAAAATCATGAAAAAATCGTTGCTGATCGCTTCCCTGCTGGCTCTGGCTCTGGCTGCTTGCGGCAAGAAAGAAGAAGCCGCAGCTCCTGCACCTGCAGAAGCACCGAAGGCTGAGGCTCCTGCTGCAGACGCTCCTAAGGCTGACGCTCCTGCAGAAGCTCCTAAGGCTGACGCTGCACCTGCAGAAGCACCGAAAGCTGAAGAGAAGAAGTAATCATCTCTCGCTTCACAAAAAAGCCGTCCTTGCAAGGACGG
>RGFZ01000029.1 GCA_010024875.1 Oxalobacteraceae bacterium
GATGGGCCACATGGTGGTCACGCCCTTGAAAGTGGATTTGACCGAGCACCACACGCTGGATGTCTGGTCCCGTGCCTTTGACCGCTTGCACGTGTCGGAGTTGCGATGAATCAGCGCCCGGGTTTTCCTGTCAAATTACCTGTTGCAGGTGCAACGTCCTCTGTGCGCCGAGGGCCGTCTGGGCCGGGTTTGGCCAAAGCTTCTATCTGACGGACAAATATCTCTTCAAAACCGAAGTCATTTCCTATCGCCGTAATGACAGGGATGTTGTTGATCGAAAACGGTCCGGGGGCCACGTTCGAGCGCGATACCAGCGCATTGTTGACAAAAATTTCAGCGGTAGACGGTAGCGCCGCCTGGCCGGTAATGCTTTGCTGCGGTATAGCGATGAAGCCCGGCTGCACCGCAAAGTTGGTCGCATACTGTAGACCGGCGAAGCGCACCGATCGTCCCCAGGCATTGGCCGGGCGCGTGATCGCATCACCTATACGCCAACTAGCCAGATCAGCCGGACTGTCCGACGTCAACGTGGTGTCGAGCCGTATGACTTCATTGCCCTCCGGCCGGTGACGTATCACCCCGGTCTGGATGCCAACCCCGAACGAATTGAACAGGCCCAGCTCCAGTAGTGCCGAAGCGCGTGTACTGCTGTTCCCCCCTTCGCCCAGCACATCGTAGTTAACGAATAGGCCCGGGCTCGGTTTGACCGGAGCAGCGGCGACCTGTGATTGCATCATCAATTGCGTTGGCATTAGCTCACCAGCCGGCATTTCCAGCGCGAGCATCTGCTCGGCCTCATCGAACTGCCACAAGACACGCGGCAGATCTGCGGCACGGTAATAGTGCTTACCCTGCCAGACCATGGGCGTGGCATTGCTGAAATTGATGCGCCATTTCTTGAGGTCGTCGGCTGCAATGAAAAACATGCCAGCACTATCCTGCAATGCCGTGATGGTGTCTTCGATCATCTGCGGCTTGAGGCGTACTTGCACCAGCATTTCGTGCAGCTCGCTCGCCGCCTTGTCGGGCGAACTCAGCGAGGAGGGAGGCTCGTTGGTAGAAGCGCTCGCCATGGCAAACGATTTACCCCACGCGAGCACAAGGCCGAGCGCAGCGATGACGACTACTTTAGTCATCGGCCAGCAGCGGTGCTGGTGCATGGCCCTCTCGCGCTACGACACTGGAGCTTAGCGGTGTGTCGATTGTGCCGAAGTCGGCTGAGGCTCGTACTCGCAAGGACAACAAGCTAGTCGGTTGCGCGCTTCCCTTCGCCAAGGGCCATCGGCGTGTCGCGCCCGGCAGCACATAAGCATGAGCCGGCTGCGGTGTATCGACGATCTGGTCACCCTGCCAGAAACGGATATCAGTCAACTGCACATGTGCCGTACCCGCATTCGTGACCAGCACTTGGGGCAGCCCTGTCTCGTCCCGGGCTACCGACCATCGCAAGTCCGGACGCAGATCGTTCGTCGTGGCCACGAAAAGTGGCAAATCCAAGCGCAAACTGACCTGCATGCCAAC
Source organism: Oxalobacteraceae bacterium (assembly GCA_010024875.1). Classification (GTDB taxonomy): domain Bacteria; phylum Pseudomonadota; class Gammaproteobacteria; order Burkholderiales; family Burkholderiaceae_D; genus Pernthalerella. The sequence continues at coordinate 1,522 of RGFZ01000029.1, forward strand.
TTGATCCGTCTTGAGCACTGTGGGGATTTCAGTGAGGTACAACCGAAACGTTCCCTCAGTACCAGCGGTGAGCGGCCGGCGCAGGCCGACACGCACGACTTGGCGGCCATGAGCAGGGATTCGCACGACCGGTGGTGTCGCAATGACTTGATCAGTCGGTGCATGGACATCTTTCCAGTTCTGCTGCGTCCATAGCATCGGCTGCACTTGGATCACTACCGGTGCATCTCCCTCATTGGTCAGGCTCAGGGCCTGGGTCGGTTTGGCCGGCGACAGTTCGATCCGGATGGGAGAGACATTGAACGAACCTGCCCAGGCAGGCACCGTCGTCAAGAGGAACAGCGCAAGGGAAGTCAGAAATTTCATCAATGTCTCTCCCGCTTGCATTAGTAGGAGATCGTTGCGACGATCGTGTCTTGATAGCCGCCGGCATTCACGTTGTACTGATTCTTCGGAATCTTCCCGTACACCGTGTGATCAATGCCGGTGTTGAGACCAACACCCGTGCTGGCGACAGTCGCTGCAGCACCTGTCCCCCAATTGTTCGCGTACAAGCTGTCCGAATACAGGCCGTAGCTCATTGGCTCGGAGCTGGCCAGCGTCAGGGGACCGGTGTAAGTCATCTGGCGCGTGCTGTCCGTGGCGCCGTTACGGGTGCCGGCATTCAGGGCAATCGTGTAGGCCGTGCCTTTTGAGCATTTGACGTTGATCGTGCTGGTTGCCGTCGCATCGCTGGTCGACAGCGGGTCATAGGTGCCGAAGTTCAGCGAAGTCGAACTGACGAGGCAGTTAGAGGCGACTGTCGCGTTGACGGTAAAGCTCGTCGTGGCGGTGGCGGCAAGAGCGAAGTTTGAGGTGGAGACGAACAGAGCGGCGATCAAGGCAACTCGTTGTTGTGGTTTCATGCGTGCTACTCCTATAAAAATTAGAATGTTGTGCCTGCGGCAATATCCGCGGCACTGGCAAAGATTATTTTAGTGACAACAATCAATATTGATTTAATTCAATTGTCAAAAAGATATTTAGGATGGTGGCCTTGACGGCGGCCCAAACAAGCATCAATGCGTTGCCATTTGGAAAGATCAGAGTTTCATCGCGCGATGAATCGGCGTACGGAAGAGCCAGCGGAGGTCGCGCTGGGAGGGTTGGGCAAACCCAGACTGAATTCAGCAAGAACGAAGTGGGTGGCTCACCGTAACGTGGGGCGCGCGCGAAGGGGACTTTTGTAGTCTCGCTTCCCGACCTGTGTTCGAACCAGAGGCCTGCGGATGAACCGCGTCAACGATAAAAACAATAGTCATATATCTCACTAATTTATATGGGGTTGGGTTGGGTTAGTTGGGTTGTTCTGGGTGTGTCATTGAACAGGTCATTGGATCTTGCAGCCCAGCTTTTCGTTCCATCACGGCAAGAATAGTTTTGAAATCTTGACCCGCGAATGTATTTCGAGATGAGCGCCAATGCGCTTACATTCGCGCCTGCTTACCCATTAATTCGGCGGGGCTGCTTACTCTTGGACGGCTCTTCAGGCTCACCACCATCTAAAGACCTTGCTTGGACAAGCGAAAATTGAGAGCTGCCTTCATCGTCATAGCGATCCGGTTGGCGCCTGATGAAGCGTAGTGCGAAATAAAAAGCCCAACATTTCTGTTGGGCTTTAGTATTGTTAGCTCGCCGACCTGGGTTCGAGTCTGCGACCTACGGATTTACGAACACGACTCCGACTCACCTCTACACGATCAAGCATCAAATAGCGCATGACAATAAAAGATCTGAATGGCGCGGATTCTCGATCAGTGTTCCAACTGCCTCACCAACCGATGGTTAGGTTAGTTTAAACTTTAAGGTCAGAACTTTCGGAACCATGACATGCTTTAATGGCTAATCATCCAGGGACGCTTGGATGGAAACAATTTGTTGCCATCCGACGTCCTGACTGTGGTCGTTTTCTTGCTCGTCGAGCAGCAACCACAGCCCGCCGGGTGACGATGACCAACATAGTTCTTTGAGCTCTTGGGTTCGTGGCTGGCCCGCTCATTGGTTTCGAGCGCCTTTCGCGTCACACCATCAAGGAAAGCTAGGCCAGTTGCGGACACGATCACTCGTGGTGAATCCGTGCCGCAATCAGGACAGGCCACCGCTTCATTGCGCGCTGAGATGCTTCGGATCGCTTCGAAGCTGCCACAACTCGGGCAGTCATAGTCATAGGTGGGCATGGCAGGCTCCTATCGGATTCAAAGGTCTGGCGAGAGCGGCATCTGTACGGAGCCATCAATATGCTTGATCGGGCCTGCCGCACTGGGGTTGATGTCGAAATCAAAAATCTGCGTAGGTAACCACAAGGTGGCGCAGGCATTAGGGATGTCGACTACGCCGCTGATATGGCCCTGCACTGGCGCCGTGCCCAGAATCGAATAGGCTTGCGCGCCAGAGTAACCAAATTTCTTCAGGTATTCGATCGCATTCAAACACGCCTGACGATAGGCAACATGCACATCCAGATAGTGCTGCTTGCCCTGTTCATCGACCGAGATACCTTCGAAGATGAGGTAGTCATTGTAGGTCGGCGTAATCGGACTGGGTTTGAAGATCGGGTTTTTGATGCCGTATTTCGCCATCCCGCCTTTGATCAGGCTTACGCGCATGTGCACCCAGCCAGCCATCTCGATCGCGCCACAGAAAGTGATTTCACCATCGCCTTGCGAGAAATGCAGATCGCCCACTGACAGGCCAGCGCCATCGACATAGACGGGGAAATAGATCTTAGAACCGCGCGAGAGGTCTTTGATGTCGCAATTGCCGCCATGCTCACGAGGTGGTACCGTGCGCGCCGCTTCAGCGGCGACCTTGGTCTTGGCGTCGCCGGTCAGCTTGCCCAAGTGGGCCGTGGCTGCGAATGGCGGATTGGCCAGCGGCGGCACGCGGTCTGGCTGAGTGGCAATGAAATCGACCTCGCGCTCGTTCCACATGTCGAGCATTTTCTGGTCGGGCAGGCAACCAATCAGACCCGGGTGAATCAGTCCGGCATATTCAACGCCGGGCACATGGCGTGACTTGGTAAACATGCCGTGAATATCCCAGATGGACTTCTGCGCTTGGGGGAAATGATCAGTCAGGAAGCCACCGCCGTTCTTTTTGCTGAAGAAACCATTGAAGCCCCACAGACTGTCCTGCTTGGCACCGATGTCGAGCAAATCGACCACCAGCAGGTCACCAGGCTCCGCGCCTTTGACTCCAACCGGTCCGGATAGATAATGCACAGTCGACAGATCAATATCTCGCACATCATTGGCGCTGTCATTATTCTTGATGAAGCCGCCCGTCCAATCATAGGTTTCGAGAATAAATTCGTCGCCGGGCTTCACCCAGCAAGCCATCGGAATGTCCGGATGCCAGCGGTTGTGTACATTCTCGTTGCTGGTTGCCGGTTTGCTGAGATCAACCTTGATCAGTGTGTCAGCCATGATGATTTACCCCTTTTTATCATTAAAAGATTAAACGTCGTAATTTGGCGAAATGAGCGGACATTACGCTTCTGGATCACTTCTTTGCATTACACCGACAGATAGCGACTGATGGTCGCTGCATCTACATTGGCTCGCGTGTCTTCGTAGGCGAATCGGCCTTTGTCGATCACAAAAAATCGATCGGCAATCTCCAGCGTGAACGACAGTACTTGTTCAGACACGATGATGGTCAGTTCGCGAATTTTGCGAATTTCTTTCAAACTCTTGGCGATGTCCTTGATGATGGATGGCTGTATCCCTTCTGTCGGCTCATCCAGCAGCCGTACAGCACTGGAAACAGCGCATAAAGTTCGTCTGGGACTTTGCCATTGGCCGAGGCGGGCAGGCCGGTCTGTATGTTTTCAAGCACTGTCATGCTGGGGAAAATCATCCGACCCTGAGGCACGTAGGCGATGCCGTTGGCAACGCGATCATGACTTTCTAACTTGGAAATTTCAGTGCCATCGATCGTGACGCTACCGCCACGGGTAGGCAGGATGCCCATCAAGGTCTTGAATAGCGTGGTTTTACCCATACCGTTGCGACCCATCACAGCAACAATTTCTTGCTTCCCAACCTGAAAATTGAGGTCATGAATGACCTGACTCTGCCCATATCCGGATGCAAGATTAGTGACGTTGAACATGTTGGCCTCCGAATGAGTTTAGTGACCCAAGTACACTTCAATGACTTTGGGATTGTTCTGCACGGCCTCCATGCTGCCTGCGGCGAGCAGCTTGCCCTGATGGAGTACCGTGACCGTATGCGCAATCGATTTCACGAATTCCATATCGTGCTCGATCACGACCACCGAACGTCCCTGGCTGATGCGTGCCAGCAGCTCTGCCGTTTTTTCGCGCTCGGACACCGACATGCCAGCGACTGGTTCATCCAGCATCAGCAGTTCTGGTTCCTGCATCAGTAGCATGCCGATCTCCAACCACTGCTTCTGACCGTGTGACAGCAGATCGGCAGTCATGTCGAGATAATCGGTGAGAAAGATGTCTTGGGCGACTTGATGTACGCGATCAATCACGTCCTGCGTGCGCTTGAACGCTAGTGCACCAAACACGCCGCGCCCGAGAGGAAAAGACATTTCCAGATTCTCGAAGACGGTCAATGCTTCATAGATCGACGGCGTCTGGAACTTCCGACCTACGCCAGAATGGACAATCTGGTGTTCCGATAGCTTGGTCAGCTCGATTTCTTTGAACTGAATACTGCCTGCTGTCGCCTTGGTTTTTCCGCAGATCAGATCGAGCAGCGTGGTCTTACCAGCGCCGTTCGGCCCGATCACGACGTGAACCTCATTTCGGTTCACATACAGGTTGAGGTCATCGACGGCTTTGAAGCCATCGAAGGAGACTGTCAAACCTTCGATTGCCAAAACCGGGCGATTCGTCGTGATGCCACCAATAGGAGAAGGACTCATTTCAACACCTCCAGTCCGCTAAGTTTGATGTCCGCTGTGGCGGGTATTGAGACCGCTGCCACTGGCGATATCGTCGATACGGCAGCGGAGTCCGGCATTGGGCGACCTAGGATTTTCGCGAGCATCTTCTTGCCGTGGCTGTCCCACAGTCCGGCTATGCCGTTGGGGAAATACATGACAACGCCAATGAAAAGACCACCCATCAGAAATAGCCACAACTCGGGTAAGGTCTCCGAGAAGTACGTTTTACCGTAGCTCACCAGCAGCGTGCCGTACACTGCGCCGAGCAATGACATTCGCCCGCCCACCGCAGCGAAGATCACCATCTCAATGGATGGCACAATGCCGACGAAGGAGGGTGACATGAAGCCCACCTGCAACGTAAACATCGCGCCACCAATGGCCGACATGCCAGCAGCAGCGACGAAAGTGAACACTTTGAAGTTCGCTACGTCATAGCCGGAAAAACGTACCCGCTCTTCCTTGTCACGCATCGCCACCAGTAGCCGACCCAGCTTGGATGTCAACACATAGCGGCCGAACAGAATGCACGCAATCAGGAGTCCGCAGCAGACGTAGTACAACAGCAGCTTGGCGTTATCAGTACGGATATCCCAGCCGAGCAGGGTCTTCAGATCGGTAATGCCATTCACGCCACCGGTCCAACCCTGACGACCGATAATGAGAATGGTCAGGATGGCAGCAATGGCTTGGGTCACGATCGAGAAGTAAACGTCTCCGACGCGCCGCTTAAACATCGACATACCCACGATGAAGGCCAGCACCATTGGCACTGCCAACACCAGAATCAGGGTCAGCGGCAAGCTCTTGAAGGGCAACCAGATTGCCGGCAGTTCGGTGATCTGGTTCCAGTCCATGAAATCCGGAATGCCGGGCGTGGATTGGATCTTGGTGCTTTCAGGATCTGAGGCTTCGAGCTTCAGAAAAGCGGCCATGCAGTAGCCTCCCAGGCCGAAGAATACGCCCTGGCCCAGCGATAGGATGCCGCCATAGCCCCAGCACAGCACCAGACCGACCGCGACGAAGGCATACGACAAATACTTGCCGACCATGTTGAGACGAAAACCATTCAACACCAGAGGGAAAATCACGAGCAGCAGGGCACACAGTACGGCCAAGCCAATCATGCCTTCCTTGCCGCCCAATACTTTTTGAAATGCGAAGTTCATCTTGGATCCTTTCAAGAGATCGGCTTTACTTGCGGACCTTGACTGCGAACAAGCCCTGCGGGCGCATCAGCAGGATGAGGATCACGATTGACAGCGTGAGCACTTTGGCCAGCGACCCTGTCAGGAAAAATTCTGCAGTCGACTGCGTTTGCGCGATCGCAAAAGCCGAGACAATGGTGCCGATCAGACTTTGTGCTCCACCGAAGACAACCGTGAGGAAGGTGTCCACAATGTAGAGCGAGCCGGAAGTGGGGCCGGTCGAACCAATCGTGGTGAATGCCGCGCCCGCTACACCGGCCACACCGCAGCCCAGGGCGAACGTTGTACGGTCTACTTTGCGAGTATTAATACCGACCGCGCCAGACATCATTCGATTTTGCATGGTGGCACGTACTTGCAAGCCCCAGCGCGAGCGGTAAAGCAGGATAAAAATCGTGCCGGTCAGAACTGCAGTCATTGCCATGATGAATAAGCCATTTAGGGGAATATCCACTCCCTCGAACGGCTGTACTGACCCCATCAGCCAGTCCGGTAGCGTTGCAGTGACTTCCTTGGGGCCAAAGGTCGAGCGGAAAATCTGTTGCATGATTAGGGATAAGCCCCAAGTCGCCAACAGGGTGTCAAGCGGGCGCTTGTACAGATGCGAGATCATCAGGCGTTCGACCCAGTAACCAACGAAATAGGCGACCAAAAACGCCAGCAGAATCGCGCCGAAGAAATAATAAGGTTGTAAGGCCGGCACGTAATTCGTGGTCAGCTTCGACAGCAGATAAGTGGAATAGGCGCCAATGGTGAGAAATTCCCCATGCGCCATATTGATCACGCCCATCTGACCAAAGATGATGGCCAGTCCCAGCGCCATGAGCAGCAGCACGCAGAAGAATGACAGCCCGTTAAATCCCTGCATCATCAGGATGCCGCCAAATTCAGATAACCAATCCATGTAGACTCCTTGTATGCTGAGCGCTTAGCTTCCTTACGGGTGCGCTAGGTAATGCATAAGGCGATACGATTTCTTACTCATGCTTTAACAGAGGTGGGTGACTCGCGCGCTCGTGCACGCAAGTCACCAATCAGCTGATTTACTGATAGCCCTTCGGGAACGGATTCGGCTCGATCAGGCCAGATTCATAAATCACTTTGAACTGACCATTTTTCTGCACTTCACCGATACGAGTCTTCGACCACAGGTGATGGTTCTCATGCAGCTTGACGTAACCTTCCGGAGCGGTCTTCAGCTCGATACCAGGCGATGCAGCGACCACCTTGTCCACGTCGAATGAGCCCGCTTTCTCGACAGCGGCTTTCCATAGCCAGGGTCCAAGATAAGCTGCCTGAGTCACATCGCCAATCACCGCATTGGGGCCATATTTCGCCTTGAACGCTTCAACGAATTTCTTGTTATTGGCATTGTCAAGCGACTGGAAATATTTCATAGAAGAGTAAAAGCCCTCAGCATTCTCTCCGCCGATACCCAGCATTTCGTCCTCAGTTACTGACAGCGTCAGGACGACCTGGGTTTTGCCGGTCACACCTGCGGCCTTGAGCTGCTTGAAAAATGCAACGGTAGAACCACCCACCACATCAACGAACACAACATCGGGCTTCTTCAGTTTGATCTTGTTGATCAGCGAGCCAAACTGCGTGTTACCGAGCGGGTAATATTCTTCACCGACGACCTCACCCTTGATCACGTTCTCGATGTGCTTGCGAGCGATCTTGTTGGAGGTGCGTGGCCAAATGTAGTCAGAGCCCACGAGGAAGAATTTTTTTGCCTTCTTCTCTTTGACAACCCAGTCCAAGCCCGCAAGAATCTGCTGGGTGGCTTCCTGGCCGGTGTAGATCACGTTCTTCGATTGCTCTAGGCCCTCATAGAAAGTCGGGTAATAGAGCAGTCCATTCTCTTTTTCGACAACAGGCAGCACCGCCTTGCGCGATGCAGAGGTCCAGCAGCCAAAGATCGCCGCGACGCGGTCGTTCGACAAGAGTTTCTTGGCTTTCTCGGCGAAGGTCGGCCAGTCGGACGCGCCATCTTCCTGAATGATCTTGATCTTGCGACCCAGGATACCGCCTGCTGCGTTGATCTGGTCGATGGCTAGGCGTTCGGCTTGAATCGAGCCGGTCTCGGAAATCGCCATGGTGCCGGTCGCCGAGTGAAGCTGGCCAACGATGACTTCCGTGTCGGTCACAGCCAGTTTGGTGGTGTTGATCGCCGAAGTAGCCGGCGCTGCAGCAAGAGAAAGCCCGGGCAGAGAAATGACAGCGCCAGCAGCAAGCCCCATCAGGACCTTGCGGCGCCCTGCGGATTTGATGAATTGATCAGACATTCGGTGTTCCTTTCACACGATGACGTTTCAGGGATGACAGACAAACTGCATTTGACCTTGCAAGAAGAGGACGCTGCTAAACACAACGCGCTACAGCATTGGCAGGGCTTGGAGCGAGAGTAGTTTTAGCTGACGCAGCGCAGCAATACGCCGTTTGACGTACGCAGCTGCATCCAAAGGAATCGCTGAAGCAGAACCACACCCGAGAAGGCAGCGGCTATCAGCCATCAAGAGATCGACTGCGACTTCGTGGAGCAGAGGGCGTCGCTGTCAGCCATGATCTGGCGCCCCAATCTGGTGAGGGGGTTGCACCCCTCGAGGGCGCTACTCAGGAAGGATCGGTGGCGCTTCCTGCGCTAAGGCGAGTACGTCATCTGACGTATGCGCATTGTGACTATTTTTTTGTTATACCGCTTAATCTGTGGGCATGGTGCAAAACTTGCTCACCTCACCCCCGACCAATATCCCTCAATAAGCTGGCGAGTCACTAGCTCTCCAGTTTTTCCATAAGTCACTGTGAAATCTGCCTCTGTACAGCGCATTGTCAAAAGTCGCCGCGACTACAATACCTGGGTCGCCAACGAGACGCTGGAGGATTACGCGCTGCGCTATACGCCACATAGTTTTCGAAAGTGGTCAGAATTCAGGATCGCCAACACGGCCCTAGGCGCGGTGTCTTTCCTTGCACTGGAAGCTATTGGGGCCGCAATCACACTGTCGTATGGTTTTACGAATGCGCTTTGGGCCATCCTGTGCGTTGCGGTCGTCATTTTTCTCACCGGCCTGCCAATCAGCTACTACTCCGCCAAGTACGGTGTCGATATGGACCTACTCACGCGCGGTGCGGGCTTTGGCTATATTGGGTCGACAATCACTTCGCTGATTTACGCCAGCTTCACGTTCATCTTCTTTGCACTCGAAGCCTCAATCATGGCGCAGGCCGTGCAGATGGCCTTCGGAATACCGCTTGCTTGGGGCTATGTGCTGTGCTCGTTGGTTATCGTGCCACTGGTGATTCACGGTGTGACCGTTATTAGCCGTGTGCAGGCCTGGACGCAGCCTGTATGGCTCGTACTGATGGCATTGCCTTTTGTGGCCATACTTTGGCAAGAGCCCGGACTACCCTTACGGTTGATGCACTACACCGCCGGTGCGCCCGAGGGCGCAGAATTTGACTTCCTGCTGTTTGGGTCAGCAGCGACGGTGGCTTTTTCACTCATCGCGCAGATTGGCGAGCAGGTGGATTATCTGCGCTTCCTCCCTGATCAAACACAAGACAACCGTCATAGTTGGTGGATGGCGCTACTGCTCGCTGGTCCGGGATGGATATTCATGGGCGCGCTGAAGATGCTCGGCGGTGCACTGCTGGCATTTCTAGTGATCGATCAGGGTGTCGAGGTATCTCGTGCACTCGAACCGACTCAGATGTATCTCGTGGGGTTTGGCTATGTATTTTCGGATCCGCGCTGGATTGCGGGTGCCGTTGTGCTGTTCGTTATCGTCTCGCAAGTAAAGATCAACATCACGAATGCCTACGCAGGATCGCTCGCCTGGTCGAATTTTTTCGCGAGACTGACGCACAGCCATCCCGGTCGGGTGGTATGGGTGATTTTCAATGTTGTGATTGCTATTCTGCTGATGGAGATCGGCGTTTTCGCAGCGCTCAAGGAAGTACTGACGCTGTATTCTATGGTAGCCATCTCTTGGGTTGGTGCAGTACTGGCGGACCTACTGATTAACAAGCCATTGAAACTTTCGCCGCCGCACATCGAGTTCAGGCGTGCTTACCTGTACGATATCAACCCGGTCGGTGTGGGTGCGATGCTGCTGGCCACGGTACTGTCCATGTGGGCTTTGTCCGGCGAGTTGGGTCCGCTGGTTTCGGCGATGGCGCCTTTCATCGCCTTGCTGTCAGCACTACTGATTGCGCCGATCATCGCTTTCGCAACCCGCAGTCGATACTACCTTGCCCGCCTGCCTGAGCGCTGGCCTGACAATGGCATCCAACAATGCGTGATCTGCGACAATCATTTCGAAACGGCGGATGTTGCCCATTGCCCAGCCTTTGACGGCACAATCTGTTCGCTGTGCTGTTCGCTTGATGCACGCTGCCGTGATCGCTGCAAGCCGCACGCCACCTTCCCTGCGCAACTCAATGCGCTGGGCGGTGCACTGCTACCTGCCTGGCTGATGCGCCACCTCAAAACGGATGTCGGAAAATATCTGTTGATGCTAATACTTTTCTCCGTTGTGCTAGGTGCGGTGCTGGGGGTGATCTATTTCCTCGAATTACGCGCCGTGATGCACTCGGCGGTTTACTCAAGTTCAGATTTGTTCGACTTGTTCGCCAAGCTCTTCGCGGCCCTGTTTCTGTTGACGGGTATAGGTACTTGGTGGCTGGTACTTAATGCAAGCAGCCGGCGTAATGCACTGCAAGAATCGGAACGGCAAACCAAATTACTTCTCGATGAAATCGATGCGCATCGCAAGACAGATGCCGAGCTGCAGCGCGCAAAAGATCGGGCCGAAGCCTCCAACCTTGCCAAGAGCCGTTTCGTGACGGGTATGAGCCATGAGTTACGCACGCCGCTCAACAGTATCCTCGGCTATGCACAAATTCTGCAAGGCGATCCCAGTATTCCTGCACACCGGCAAAATGCAGTCAGTGTAATACGCAGAGGTGGCGAGCACCTGTTGTCGCTGATCGATGGCATGCTCGACATCGCGCGCATCGAAGCCGGGAAGATGCGACTTGAGTCGAGTCAGCTGCCTCTACGAGAATTTCTCGACCAGATCGTGCAAATGGTTGCTCCGCAAGCGGCACAGAAAGGGCTGGGTTTTCAATTCATTGAATCCGGCCGTATTCCTGCTGCCGTGCATGCTGATGAGAAGCGTCTGCGACAGATTCTAATTAATCTTCTTGCCAACGCGGTCAAATTCACTGACCGCGGCGCGGTGACGCTGCGAGTGACTTATGCTCGGGAAGTTGCGACTTTTGACGTCGAGGACACCGGTATTGGTATCGCGCCGGAGGACGTAAATCGTGTATTTCTCCCGTTCGAGCGCAGCGATTCAGCCAACCAGCGCAAGGAAGTTGGCACGGGTCTTGGCCTGGCCATCTCCAACATGCTTGCGCATATCATGGGTGGAGAGCTATCAGTCACCAGCACCCTGGGAAAAGGAAGTGTATTCAGGCTGCGCCTCTATCTTCGCGAAGTCAGACAACCGGCGCCGCGCGAAGCCAATGTCCTGCTGGCTACCGGATATTCTGGCGCACGCAAGCGCTTGTTGGTGGTGGATGACCAGATCTCTCAGCGCGTGATCATCGACGAGATGCTTTCACCGTTGGGTTTTGACATCGTCGAGGCTGACAGCGGTGAGGCATGCTTGGCGGCAGTAGCGGAGCATCGTCCCGATTTACTGCTGATGGATATCTCTATGCCGGGTATGGACGGCTGGGAGGTTTGTCGCCGTCTCCGAGAAGACGGACACCACGAACTGCCCATCATTATTATCTCAGCTAATGTGTTCGACCCTACAGCGCGGCAGAACGACCGCATGTATTGCAATGATTTCATCGCCAAGCCGTTCATGCTAGACGATCTGCTATCCAAACTGAAGGCACACCTTGGAATCGAGTGGTTACCGGCCACGCCTCTGACGCCATCAGCGACGAATATCGTCAGGCTGATACCACCACGCTCGGTGCTGCGCAAACTGGTCGAGCTGGGGGATATCGGGTTTGTGAAAGGCATCGTCAACGAACTGGATACGCTGGAGAAGAGAAACTCACTGTATGCCCCGTTCTGTAATGAGTTGCGCTCACTGGTGGAATGTTTTCGGCTGCCAGATTACGGCAATCGTTTGAAGGAGTGGATGTATGACGACATGGACCACATTTGACGGCGATGTGGCGCTGATCGTTGATGACGTGCCAGAAAATCTGTCTTTACTGTCCGATGCACTGTCCGACGCTGGTTATACCGTTTTGGTCGCTACGGATGGTCTGTCGGCGCTAGATCGTCTGCAGAAAGTAATACCAGACATTATCCTGCTTGATGCAGTGATGCCTGGAATCGACGGTTTTGAGACATGCCGACGTATAAAGCAGATGGAAGCAGTGAGGCATGTTCCGGTGATCTTCATGACCGGATTAACAGAAACCGAGCATGTGCTCAAGGGATTTGAATCAGGTGGGTTGGACTACATCACCAAGCCAATTGAGCCAGTCGAAGTGCTTGCGCGGGTGGCGACACATATTCGCAATGCACGCATGATGACGCAGGTTAGCGATGCCATTGATGCGGTCGCGCATGCTGCGATATCACTCACAGCTGACGGCTCATTACTTTGGCAGACAAAACAGGCGGCCGAATGGATGGAGAAATACTTCCCGGGTACGCAAGCGGCATCTCAAGGCTTGCCGCCGCCGATCACCGCTTGGTTAAAAGAGGCGATGCGCACCAGCGAGCCCGATACGAACAAGGTTGATACCTCTCCCTTCTTGATCAATCAAGGAAACGAGAGCTTGCACGTGACTTTGTCTCGGCGACAGCGCGAGCTGCTTTTGCTGCTGGAAGAAAAACAACAAATCAACACGGCTTCCCTTGACCAATATCAGCTCACGCCGCGCGAAATAGAAGTGCTGGCCTGGGTTGCCAAGGGGAAGACCAATCGGGATATCGCCGACATACTCGGAATGAGCCCGCGGACGGTCAACAAGCACTTAGAGCACATTTTTGTGAAATTGGGCGTGGAGACGCGATCGGCTGCAGCGGCGTTGGTCGCGGGTAAACTGAGCTGACCCACGCCGCCGTCCGTCCGGTCACAGATAGATACGTCAATTAACTTATCGCCCTTCCGAGACTGTCGCCTTAGTATCGGATCATGAGCAAGAAGGCGATTGCGACAACGGACAGAGCCGTTCCAATACTGCCATCAAGACACTAAACCACTCGGGAGGTCGGTATGTATCACGGAGATATATCGAGCAGCAAAGATACGGTTGGCGTGGCGGTTGTTAATTACAAAATGCCGCGTCTTCATACCAAGGCAGAAGTACTCAGCAACTGCCGCAAGATTGCAGACATGATAAAGGGCATGAAGGTCGGGTTGCCAGGCATGGATCTGGTGATCTTTCCCGAATATTCGACGCACGGCATCATGTACGACGCCAAAGAAATGTATGACACGGCGTCTGCTATTCCCGGTGATGAAACCGAAATCTTTGCTGAAGCCTGTCGCGCCGCACGAGTGTGGGGCGTATTTTCTTTAACCGGCGAGCGTCACGAAGAACACCCGAACAAGGCTCCCTACAATACGCTGATCCTTATGAATGACAAGGGTGAGATCGTACAAAAATATCGCAAGATCATGCCTTGGGTGCCCATCGAAGGCTGGTACCCCGGCAACTGCACCTACGTATCGGAGGGGCCGAAAGGTCTGAAGATCAGCCTCATCATCTGCGACGATGGCAACTATCCGGAAATCTGGCGCGACTGCGCGATGAAAGGCGCAGAGCTGATCGTACGCTGCCAGGGTTACATGTATCCTGCCAAGGACCAGCAAGTGCTGATGGCCAAGGCCATGGCCTGGGCTAACAACAGTTACGTCGCTGTGGCAAACGCCGCTGGATTCGACGGCGTGTATTCTTATTTTGGTCATTCAGCCATCATCGGCTTCGATGGCCGCACTTTAGGTGAGTGCGGCGAGGAAGAGATGGGCATCCAGTATGCGCAACTGTCGACATCGCTGATTCGTGACGCGCGCAAGAACATGCAGTCTGAGAATCATTTGTTCAAACTGCTGCATCGCGGCTACACGGGCAAGATCAATTCTGGCGAAGGCAACCAGGGCGTCGCTACCTGTCCTTATGATTTTTATTCAAAGTGGATTAACGATCCGGAGGGAACACGGGAGATGGTCGAGAAAATCACGCGGCCCATGGTAGGTACCGAAGAATGTCCTGTGCCCGGTATACCTACTGGAGCCGATCTGATGCACAAGTAATTCGCCTCATTGCGTTGGCCCGCCTATGTCAAGCGTGCTGGCACTTTCTGGGAATTCATCATGGAGTCGGCTTCCGACATCACGCAATACCAAGTCTGCGAGGAGCCTTTCTACCTGCCGCTAAATGACGAGCTGCAGAAATTCGAGGCGGCGTATTCTGCGCGCTTGCCCATCATGCTGAAAGGTCCGACAGGTTGCGGTAAAACCCGCTTTGTGGAACACATGGCATGGCGACTGGGGCGTCCACTGGTGACCGTCTCGTGCAATGAAGACACCACAGCCAGTGATTTAACGGGCCGCTTTCTTTTGAATGCGTCCGGCACCTATTGGCAAGATGGACCATTGGCTCTTGCCGCGCGTTCGGGAGCTATCTGCTATCTGGACGAGGTCGTCGAAGCGCGGCACGATACGGTCGTTGCCATTCATCCGCTGACGGACGCGCGTCGCTGCCTGCCGCTAGATCGCAAGAACGAGCTATTGCAGGCGCACCCCGATTTTCTGCTGGTGATCTCTTATAACCCAGGTTATCAGCGCTTGGTGAAAGACCTCAAGCCGTCGACCAAGCAGCGTTTTGTGGGCATTGATTTTCACTATCCCGAAGCTGCGATCGAGACTGACATTGTCATGCATGAAGGGGGTGTGACACGTGAGATCGCAGGCAAACTCGTCGCCATAGGTGGCAAGACGCGCCACCTTAAAGGACATGGGCTTGACGAAGGGGCATCCACGCGCATGCTGGTATACGCAGCGAATTTGATGGCACGCGGCATCCCACCTGTTACCGCGTGCCAGATGGCGCTAGTGCAACCGATTAGCGATGATGTGCAGATGCTGGACGCGCTAGGGAGCGTGGTGCTCAGTTTCTTCGGATAAGTGGATGACCACCGATTGCAGCGCTGTCGGAGGACTGGAGGCTGTACGTGGCAGCCTGTCGCATTACCTCAGAGCGCTGTTGGGCAACGAAGTCTCGTTATTTGCCTGCGAAAGCTCACTTGGACAGCAACGCACTTATCTCTCTGATCTGGGCCTACATCTTCCACTGCACTACTTCTCTTATAGCGGGCCTGCACTTCGCACCTTGTATGTCGCCGCAGCAGCCCATGCAGCCGCACATCTCGCCTACTCAACGATGCGTTTTGAGCGCCAATCGCTCAAGCCGTTGCAGCTAGCCATCATCGGACTGCTGGAAGATGCCCGTATAGAAGCGCTGGCGATCCAAGAAATGCCCGGCCTGAGAAAGATATGGCTACAATTTTTCGAGCCTGGCGGACGTGACAGCAATAGCGCTGACGTGCTGCTTTTTCGACTGTCGCATGTACTGCTCGATCCTCAACGCGTGGACAGTAATCCCTGGGTGATGAAGGCACAACGCTGGTATCACGCGTCGCAACAGGAGGGCAGCAACCCGGCTGTGCTTCGGGAGCTGGGCTCGGTACTTGGCAATGATCTCGGACAGATGCGTGTCCAATTCAATGCCAGGAGCCATGTGATCGAGCCGGTGTATCGAGACGATAACCTATTCATGTGGACGAGCGAGACGCCACCAGAAGAAAATTACATCAACGAAGGCGGGTTCAGTGGGAATGAGCAAGCGCAGCAATCCATAGATACATTCGATGAACATGTGGCAGAAGATGAACGCTTTCGTCCCAGGGAAAGCGCCGGCGCTACCCAAAGTGCGCCTGACAATTCCGAGTTACCGTGCTACCCGGAATGGGATGCGCGTATTGGTCGGTATCGAGAGCACTGGTGCAGTATCATCGAAGAGAAGCCCACGGCCTGCGATGCATCGGCGCTAAAAGCGAGGGTGGCAGCACATGCTGGGTTGTCGTCGCAGCTTACGCGACTGCTGCACGCGCGCAAACTGGGTCAACCGCATCGACTTCGCAGGCAGCTAGAAGGCGAGGAGCTCGAACTTGATACGCTGGTTCGCGCCATGGGCGATCTGCGAAGTGGCTTGCTACCTGACATGCGTGTGCACCGCCGCAGGCGGCAGCAGAAGCCAGATCTGTCGATACTGCTTTTACTCGATCTCTCTGCATCGACCAATGTAGCACTGTCTCGTTCGACCTTGTTGTCGCTGATCTGCGAAGCCAGCGTGCTATTGGGGGTAGCTATCGCCGATGGTGGTGATCAGTTTGCTATCCATGGCTTTCGATCAAATGGCCGGCATCAAGTGAACTACCTGCGCTTTAAAGAATTTGGCGAGACGATGGATGATGCCGTGCTTGGCCGTTTATCCGGAGTCAGTGGCGCCCTGTCGACGCGCATGGGAGCAGCGATTCGCCATGCAAGTTATTTAATGCGACAGTGTCGTACTGCGCAGCGGCTGATACTGGTGCTGACCGATGGCGAGCCGCATGATATCGATGTATTTGATCCTTCATTACTGGTCTGGGACGCGGCGCGTGCTGTTGACAGATCAACCAGCGAGGGGACGCCAGTATTCTGTGTCTCGGTCGATCCACAGGCGGAGCTATATCTAAAAAAAATCTTCGGTCCTCATAATTACCAGGTAATCGACCGTATTACTCAGTTGCCCCAGCGGTTACCTCAACTCTATCTCCGGCTCATGGCATAGATGCTTGCCGGGTCGAGTCATTGGTGCTGAGTCGGTGCTTAGTGCACCAACCCGCATCTAAATCGCTGGTCAACGCTGTGCTTTTCGCACCAACACACAGCACAGAATTCACCACTTCAGTGCGGCCAATAGCCTTTGCTGCTCCGAGTGGTGCAAATCACTGCTCGAGCTATGGCACACAAGCTGCTACAGCTAAATCAAGAGCTTGCGGCTGTCAGCCTGACACGTGACCCCCGAAAGATCCATAAAATGAAAAGCTGTGCCGCGTCACCCGCTGCCTGATGAAATACCCGACCATTCCCTTTCATGCACCAATCACCCCGCCGCCTGTCAACGGCAGCGCGCCTTTACTGGCGTCATTAGCGCTGACCTTTGGACATGATGGCTCTGCGACGCGTTTGCTCAGACGAGCACATACCGGACCGCTATTGGTACAGAAACCTCTCTATCCCGAAGGGCAGGCCTGCTGTCATGCAGTGATCGTGCATCCGCCCGGTGGAGTGGTGGGTGGCGATCAATTGGTAATACAGGTGCAGGCAGAGGAGCGCGCGCATTCACTTCTATCGACGCCGGGAGCGGCAAAATGGTATCGCGCGAACGGACGTGTCGCATCGCAGCAGGTGCATATACGAGTTCGTGCCGGTGCAACCGTGGAATGGCTACCTCAGGAAACCATACTGTTCAACCAGGCCGAGGTAGATTTCAGCACGTGTATCGAGCTTGATGAGGGTGCGTGCTATCTGGGCCTGGAAATACTCTGTTTCGGACGTACGGCTTACGGTGAGCGTTTCGATCAGGGTCGGGTGCATCAACGGAATTCTGTGCATCTGAACGGCAAGCTGCTGTGGATTGAACAGGGTCATCTGATGGGTGGCAGCGATGCCATGAATAGCCCGCGAGGTCTGAATGGCTATACGGTATGCGCGAGTCTGATGTTTGCTGGTACGACCGCTGCACGGGGAACGGTCGATGCAGTCCGCGCGTCATGCGCACCGGTCATGGGTGCGCAGGGAACGTTCGGTGCAACGCAAATGAAGTCGATGCTGTTGGTCCGCTATCTCGGCAATTCCAGTGAAGTGGCGCGTCGGATCATGCTGGCTGCATGGCGGGTGTTGCGCCCGTCTCTTTTGGGTCGTGAGGCGACCGAGCTGAGAATATGGAATACCTGAATGAATCGGTACTGTACGCAGACCGCGTGATGAAACCCTATGAGGAAACACCATGGAACTGACACCCCGTGAAAAAGACAAGCTGTTGATATTTACGGCCGCACTTCTGGCAGAGCGGCGTCGCGCGCGCGGACTGCGGCTGAATTATCCTGAGGCGATGGCATTAATCAGTGCCACCATCATGGAAGGTGCACGTGATGGGAAGACCGTCGCGCAGCTGATGTCCGAGGGGGCGCAGATATTGACACGCAACGACGTCATGGAAGGTGTGCCAGAGATGATCCCGGATGTACAGGTCGAGGCGACTTTCCCCGACGGCACCAAGCTCGTGACCGTACATGCACCGATTCCCTGAACCGTCCCTACCACACGTACGGAGTACGCAATGATTCCAGGTGAACTGCTGATCGAAGAGGGAGAGATCCTCCTCAATTCAGGTCGCGCAACAGTGACTGTCAAGGTTGCCAACAGTGGCGATCGACCGATACAGGTCGGCTCTCATTTTCATTTCTACGAAACCAATCCGAAGCTGGTGTTCGATCGCGCGCTCGCCTATGGCATGCGTCTGAATATCGCGGCAGGTACGGCCGTGCGTTTCGAGCCTGGACAGGAGCGAACAATCGAATTGGTGGCCCTGGCTGGCGAGCGAAAGGTTTATGGTTTCAATGGCCTAGTGATGGGCAAGCTGAAAGAGGTATCTACATGAGCAAGATCTCCCGTAAAGCCTATGCAGAAATGTTTGGCCCGACCACGGGTGATCGCATCCGTCTGGCCGACACTGAACTTTTTATCGAAATCGAAAACGATCACACCATTTACGGTGAAGAGGTGAAATTCGGCGGTGGCAAGGTGATCCGCGATGGAATGGGTCAGTCGCAACGAATTCATCGCGACGTGATGGATACCGTGATCACTAACGCAGTCATTCTCGACCACTGGGGTATCGTCAAAGCGGACGTTGGCATCAAGGCCGGCCGAATCGCCGCCATTGGCAAGGCGGGCAATCCCGATATTCAGCCAGGCGTAACGATGGCGATCGGTGCGGCAACCGAGATCATTGCGGGCGAGGGGATGATCGTTACCGCAGGCGGTATCGACACCCATATCCACTTTATTTGCCCTCAACAGATTGAGGAAGCACTGATGTCGGGCGTTACGACGATGATCGGTGGTGGTACCGGACCGGCGGTTGGTACCGCAGCGACGACTTGTACGCCCGGCCCATGGCACATTCACGCAATGCTGTCAGTGGCCGATGCGTTCCCAATGAATCTGGGTTTTCTCGGCAAAGGTAATGTCAGTATGCCAGTCCCGCTTGAGGAACAAATTCTCGCCGGTGCGATTGGGCTAAAACTGCATGAAGACTGGGGCAGCACGCCAGCGGCTATCGATAACTGCCTGTCGGTGGCTGATCGGATGGATGTACAAGTCGCCATTCATACCGATACCTTGAATGAAGGTGGTTTTCTCGAGCATACGCTGGCGGCGTTCAAGGACCGAACTATTCATACCTTCCACACCGAAGGTGCAGGCGGTGGGCACGCGCCAGACATCATCGCTGCGGTGGGGCAGGCCAATGTGTTGCCGTCATCGACCAATCCGACGCGTCCGTACACCCGTAATACACTGGATGAACATCTGGATATGTTAATGGTATGCCATCACCTTGACGCTGCAATCACTGAAGATATCGCATTTGCGGAATCGCGAATTCGTCGTGAAACGATCGCTGCAGAAGACATACTTCATGACCTTGGTGCGATCTCGATGATGTCGTCCGACTCGCAGGCAATGGGTCGCGTCGGAGAGGTCGTGATGAGGACATGGCAGACCGCGCACAAGATGAAAGTGCAGCGAGGATCATTGAAGGAAGATTCGAGCCGTAATGATAATTTCCGTGCAAAGCGCTACATTGCAAAATATACGATCAATCCAGCGATCACACATGGGGTGTCGCATATGGTGGGTTCGATTGAGGTGGGAAAGCTTGCAGATATCGTTCTTTGGAAGCCAGCCTTTTTTGGCGTGAAACCTTCGATGATCCTCAAGAGTGGCATGATCGCTGCGGCGCAGATGGGCGATCCAAATGCATCGATACCGACCCCGCAACCGGTGCATTACCGGCTGATGTTTGGTGCGTTTGGTGGCGGCCTGAAAACTTCTTTTACGTTCGTCTCTCAGGCCGCCTGCGATGCCGGCATTGGCGAGCAGCTAAAATTGAATAAGCCTGTCGCCGCGGTCAAAGGTATGCGCAAGCTGCGCAAGGCTGACATGATCCATAACAGCTATGCGCCAACGATGGAAGTTGACGCCGAGACTTACGAAGTACGCGCTGATGGCGAGCTGTTGGTTTGCGAGCCAGCGGATGTACTACCAATGGCACAACGATATTTCTTGTTCTGAGTTTGTTTATGCTAACCCTTCATACCAAAGTCGAACGTGCCGACACTATCGACGGCGAATTAATCCTGCCTTATGAATTGCGAGAGAAAAGCCGCCAGCGCGCACAACTTGCGTCTGGCGAAGAAATCGCAGTAGTTACTGTCCGCGGTACCGTGCTACGTGACGGGGACCTGCTGAAAGGCGACGATGGACGTGTCTTCAAGGTGAGGGCTGCTGCCGAGGCGACATATCGGGTTGCATGTCATTCTTCGCATTCGCTGCTACGTTGCGCTTTCCACCTAGGCAATCGTCATACGCAGGCACAAGTTGGCGATAACTGGCTACGTATTCGCAAGGATCCGGTGCTAAAAGACATGCTGGTTGGGCTAGGTGCCACCGTGACCGAGGAGCAGGCGCCATTCGAGCCGGAATCTGGCGCATATGGGGGTGGCCATCATCATCACGGTGATGATCACCAACCTAAATTGCTCGCACCGATACCGCTGCGCCAGAAAATCCACCGCCCGAGCGATAAGTCGTGACGTCAGCGGTTAAAGCCGCAGGGCTGCTGCACTTGCTACAGCTATGCAGCCCATCGCTGCCAGTGGGTGCATATAGCTACTCGCAAGGACTGGAGTCGGCGATGGAAAACGGCTATGTGCGTGATGAGGCGTCATCGCGCGCATGGATAGCCGAGATGCTCACGGAAGTGATTGCCCGTTTCGATGCACCGCTCACCTGGCGTTTGTTACAGGCATTTGTGCAAATGGGTTATTCGCTCGGCAAACTGCTGCCCGAGCTCGTGCCAAATGATGAGCGTCTGCTGTCATTATTACCCCCGCTGACAGAGCTGCCGTTTCCAACAGCGCTGGCTGCTGCTGCAGTCGCCCTGAAAGTTCCAGCAGAAGATGCGCTACTGGGCATGCTGTTTTCCTGGGCAGAGAACCAGGTGCTCGTTTGCGTGAAATCAGTACCACTTGGGCAGGTTGCCGGGCAACGTATGCTGTTATCTTTGAGTGCTCTGCTGCAGAAATCTGCGAGTATCGCGATGACTATTTCCGACGACAATATGTCCAACTGGTCGCCCGGCCTATCGATACTGTCGATGCAGCATGAAGTGCAGTACTCACGACTTTACCGGTCTTAAAATCTTGAAATAACATATTTCTGAAAAGAGAATCCTATGTCAACTTCGAATCCCCTCCGTGTCGGCATTGGTGGACCGGTAGGCTCTGGCAAGACAGCCTTGTGTGAAATGCTTTGCAAGAAGATGCGAGATCACTATGACATGGCGGTGATCACAAATGACATTTATACCAAGGAAGACATGGAAATCCTGCTTCGTGCTGATGCGCTTCCTGCTGATCGTCTAATGGGCGTGGAGACGGGTGGGTGTCCGCATACGGCGATCAGAGAGGATGCATCAATCAATCTTGAAGCGATCGCTCGTATGAGCGCAGATTTTCCTGATCTCGATCTGATTCTTGTCGAGTCCGGCGGTGATAACCTCGCAGCCACTTTCAGTCCTGAGTTATCTGATCTAACGATTTACGTGATTGATGTCGCGGGCGGTGAAAAAATTCCTCGAAAAGGAGGGCCAGGCATCACACGGTCCGATCTGCTCATCATTAATAAAACGGATCTGGCCCCCTATGTCGGCGCGAATCTGGATGTGATGGCTGCTGACGCAAAGAAACAGAGGGGCGGGCGGCCGTTCGTGTTCACTAATCTTCGTCAAGGCGATGGTGTGGACGAGGTTATCGCCTTCATCCGCCACCAAGGCTTGCTGGATAATGAGAAACATTAGAAGCTCATTTAAACTTTTCCTTGGAAATTTTAGTACGATCGCTAGTCCATGCCAGAGCCGAACTGAGAATTGGCAACGCCTGCTTCTTGCTGTTGAATAAAATTACCTTCCAAGCGTGTTGCTATTATTTACATTAAATCAACATGTTTGATGCAAGCTATCGAACCATCCTCAAGCATAATGTCAGCCAACAGCGCAACGGGACCCGCAGACACCATCACATCGTCGATGCCAATCAGCGCCAATGCATCACGGATTTTAAGTGGCTCAGGGTGCTGCAGACTTAGTGATACTGACCTGCCCGGTTTTTTCGGACCACCTTAAGTTGGGATAGGGTCAACGTCATTGCAAAGTCTGGTACTGTTGCTGGCGGATTGCGGGTGCCACGGGGCTTTATTGAATTTGCGGCCGATGATTCGATGAGTTATTTCAATCCAGCATTGAGCAAGGACAAAATACTCTGGCTTCTTTGTGGTGCCCATTGGCAAGCTGTCCTAGCTGGTAAAATTCTTATAGAAATGGGCTACACCAAAGTGTCAATATTGGTGGCTTTAGCGAATGGAAAGACGCTGGTTGACCGGTAAAACCTCACTGATCGGCGCGAGGCTTTCCGTCGCGCATTTCTAGTTCTTCGTCTTCAACAGCCATAAACAACTGGAAAACTCATGTCAATTTCTCATTATTCAGCTACGGTTCCTGTTTTTAGGCAGATGCTCTTGGCACTTAGTGATGTACTAAAAAAAGGCGAAGAGCACGCACAACAGCGAAAATTCGATCCGGTCACCTTATTGCAGTCGCGTTTATTCCCCGACATGCTGCCACTGGTACGTCAAGTACAAATCGCCTGCGATTTTGCCAAAAGTGTTCCTTCGCGCATTGCTGGCCTTGAAGTAGCCACCTACGAAGATACCGAGCAAAGTTTTTCCGAGCTGCAAGACCGCATTTTGAAAACGCTAGAACTCATTAGCGCTATTTCCGCTGCCCAACTTGATGGCAGCGCGGTAAAAGAGATTGTTTTGCGCCCTGGTACGCCAAAAGAAAAAAAGTTAACTGTTGAAGACTACGCTTTGAAATACGGCATGCCACAATTTCTCTTTCACGTTACTACCGCATACAACATTCTTCGGCACAACGGTGTCGAGATCGGGAAAAAAGACTTCATGGGTTCCTACTAGCCTGAGTACTGTGAGCGGTTGATTTATCTTGGTGGTGCGGGGCGGAATCGAACTGATTAATTTTTATGTGTTTCTTTCGCTGCCTTGCCCAGCTGGTAAAGAGCCGGTGAATCGATGCATACCGTTTTCCAAACCATTTCAAAATTAATCTTGTCGTAGCCATGAGATAGTCGATTACGCATTGCGTACACGACTTGCCACGGAATATCTGAGTATGAAGTTATAAAACTTAGATCTACTCGTTGAATATTATTTGCAGCTTCATCAATTACTACGATGTTTCTAACTACGGCATCTTGCATTAATTCGCTGTGTAAAAAGACAAATTCATCAACGTCAGTTACAAGGCGCTCAATACGCTTGATCGCAGAAACAATGTGCTCCAAGTAGTCAGGTACGCGCGAGGCTTTTCTCATACCGGAATCGCTGCTGCCAAGACAATATGTCGAAAACTGTCAGGTAGTGCGTTAGGTGACAAAACATCCACTTCCGCGCCCAGAATCGCTTCGAGCTCGACTTGAATTTTCGCTACATCCATTAATGATGTGTTGGCAGTTGGATCAATCAAGATATCGAGGTCACTGTCATCGCTATCTGTTCCGTGTGCTACTGAGCCGAAAACACGGGGGTTGAGGGCGTTATGGCTCTCTACGATCTGGACGATCGCCTCACGGTGAATTTCGAGGGCAGTGGATGGGCGCATTGCCAAATTGTGCTGAGAATGCGACTCCAGAGCAAGCAGGGAGGCGGGCATTACATGATCTTGCACTCGAAAGCGAAAAAGCCCGCAAACTTTCATTTGCGGGCGTATTCTTTGGCTCCCCGACCTGGACTCGAACCAGGGACCTGCGGATTAACAGAAAGCCAGGCTCGTGAAAATCTTAGTATCTTCAATGGTTTATAGCGAAAAAATTGATTCGTGCAATAAACCGTGTAATAGCGTAAAGTTATCAAAATAGAAAAAGTCGGACATAAAGTCCGAGTTTGGATGCTGTGAGAACCGCTTCGTTCACCAACCCCAAAAAATCAATTCCGACAGTACCAGACTTTGCAGCCAATCGCAAAATAGCGGCTTTGTTCTGTCGAGTTTCGGAACTCAGATTGCTCTGCTCGGGATGAACGAACTTAACATCTGCGCGGACCAAAGCTCTTGATTCATTTTCTCAAAGCGGGTCGTTCCGCAGCAAGGGGCAGCTACCTGCCCTTGTGAAATTATCAAAGTAGTTATATAGTTGAGCCATGATCACCACCTACACCAAGCACGCGCTGGCCCGTATGCACGAGCGAGGCATCAGCCAGGATGAAGTTGAAGCAACGCTGGCGAATCCTATCCAAAGAATTGCGGCGAATCACGGCCGTGTTGAATCTAGGGGCTTCATCGATCGGGCAGGTGCAAAGCAGTTGCTTCGAGTGATTAGTGAAGGACAAACGGTAGTAATGGTAATCACAGTCATCGCAACCAGCAAGTTTGAAAAGTATGGAGTGTCGCCATGAAAATTGAATACGATCAGCAAGCAGATGCAATGTACATCCGTTTGCGTGCGGGCAAGGTTATTGAAAGTGAAGAGGTGCGACCGGGCGTCGTACTTGACTTCGATGCCCAAGGGCAAGTACTAGGAATTGAAATGCTGGATGTGAGTCAACGCACGGATAACCCCCG
>RGFZ01000030.1 GCA_010024875.1 Oxalobacteraceae bacterium
GCCCGGTTTTTTGCTTGGATACTTGAAGATGGCTAAACGCGATTTTTACGAAATACTTGGCGTAGCAAAGAATGCGTCGGATGATGAGATCAAGAAGGCCTATCGCAAGCTTGCGATGAAATACCATCCTGATCGTAATCCTGACAGCAAGGGCGCTGAAGATAAATTCAAGGAGGCCAAGGAGGCCTACGAAATGCTGTCCGATCCGCAGAAGCGCGAGGCGTATGATCGTTTCGGCCATGCTGGGGTTGATCCCAATATGGGTGGTGGCGGTGCCGGCGGATTCGGCGCGGGAGGATTCTCCGATGCATTCGGTGACATCTTTGGCGATATCTTTGGTGCCGGCGCGCGTTCACGTGGCGGCCCCCAAGTCTACCGCGGAGCCGACCTTCGATATAACCTCGACATTACCCTTGAGCAGGCCGCCAATGGTTTCGATACGACCATTCGCGTGCCCTCCTGGAGTGAGTGCGATACCTGTCATGGCTCGGGCGCGAAACCAGGCACGTCGCCCGCTACCTGCGGTACCTGCGGCGGCCATGGTCAGGTTCGCATGCAGCAAGGCTTTTTCAGCATCCAGCAGACCTGCCCTAAATGCCATGGTACTGGCAAGGTGATCCCCGATCCCTGTACGACTTGCGTTGGTTCGGGTCGAATGAAGCGTAACAAGACGCTGGAGGTAAAGATACCTGCCGGCATAGACGATGGCATGCGGATCCGCTCGACCGGTAATGGCGAGCCCGGCATGAACGGCGGGCCGCCGGGTGATCTGTATGTAGAAATTCACATCAAGCAGCATGCCGTGTTCCAGCGCGATGGCGACGACTTGCACTGCGAAATGCCGATCTCGTTTGCGAAGGCGAAGGTGTGCGTTCTGGTTTCCCGGGTGATCTCTTTTGCCATGTGTTGGTCGAGACGCCAATCAAGCTTACTGACAAGCAAAGAGAGTTGTTGCGCGAATTCGATCAGTTGACCCAAGCGGGTGGTGCGAAGCACAGTCCGCAAAGCAAGTCGTGGATGGACAAGGTCAAGGAATTTTTCGAATAGAGAGACGCGGAATGCATCTGTATCTCATAGCTTTCATAGAATGAAGAAATTCATTCATCAATGATCAAACGCCCGCCATCGTGCGGGCGTTTTCTTTTTCGATCTCCGAACATTTATGCATCTGTTTAATGCCTGTGAATTTTTCTCATAATAGATTGTGAAATTTGCGTGATACTTGGGCAGACCTTGAAGGAGGGGTAAATTTCTCTTTACCCCTTTTAGTTCATCTCAATGAAAATGCTAAAAAGCAAGAGAATAAAACCACCGCGCACACAGGCATGCGGCTGATCAACCATCTCGGGCAGACCCTGTATGCGACCTGTCGGTCCCTGCTTGGGAAAAGAGACAGCGAGCTCGAGCAAGCGAGTATTCGTGTGCTTATCGGTTTGTTCGCACTGGCCTATTTCTCACGGGCGCCTTTTCCCACGAGTGCTGATAGCCTCGGATTTCATCTTGACCCAATATGCGTGCTGCTTGGTTTTGTGGTGATTTCCGCCATGCTCACGCTCTCGGTATGGATCTGGCCAGGGGATAAAAATTCGCGTCGAATCATGGCCATCATGCTGGACGTGGGAACGCTAACCTATTTATTTATCATCTCAGAAAGTAAGGCAGCACCGCTGTTTTTTCTGTATCAGTGGATCATCATTGGTTACGGATTTCGTTTTGGAACCCAATACTTGTTCATTGCTCTGGGGATGGCACTTTTGGGCTTCGGTGTCGTCATCATTCTTGTACCTTATTGGTACGAAGAGCTGGGCTTGTCGGCAGGGCTTTGGCTGGGAACCCTGCTGATATCGCTATATTTCAGTACCTTTGTCAGTCGTCTGCGCAATGCGCTGAGCCGTGCCGAAGAGGCGAATCAAGCCAAACGTATTTTCATCTGCTCGGTCAGTCACGAGTTGCGCACGCCGCTGAATGCCATCATTGGCATGGTGGATTTGCTGAACGGCACTCTATTGGATCGAGAGCAGAAAGAAATTCTTTCATCGATGACCAATACCTCGAAGGTCATGCTGTCTCAAATTGAAGACGTGCTCGATTTTTCTAAAATAGAAGCGGGAAAAATGTCCGTTGAGCACACTTCCTTTGATCTGTATCAGTTAGTTCAGGGCATACACGATATTTTTTCTTATCAGATTGACCCTTTCCAGATAGCATTCAGCCACTCGATCGCAGAGGATGTTCCGTACTGGCTTCGGGGCGATCCTCATCACTTACGACATATTCTGGTCAATCTGATCGGCAATGCGGTCAAGTTTACCGAGCAGGGAAGCATATCGCTAAGGATAACAAAGAGCGGCAGCACGGGGTCGTCGATACGTTTGCATTTTCTGGTCAAGGATACCGGTATTGGTATTTCGGAAGCTGCAAAGACAAAAATTTTTGACAGCTTTACCCAAGCCGACGAATCCACTGCGCGCCGGTTCGGTGGCACCGGGCTCGGGACCACGATATGCAAACAGCTGGTCGAACTCATGGGGGGAACCATAGGATTCAGCAGTACCCAGGGTCAGGGGAGCGCTTTCTGGTTCGAGCTGGAATTCTGCGCAGGGGAGCAGTCTGCCTTGAATGCAATGGATTCTTTTGAAGTGATAAGACCGCTGATCATCAGCCCGGAAGAAGTGCAGCAGCCACTGGTTGACTGTCTCGTAGACCTGTGCGGAAGAGCGCCCGTTATCGCCCGAAGTACTTCGGCAGCTACCGTGCTGATGGAGCAGGCATTGATGGCGGGGCATCCGATACGTCTGATATTCCTAGAACTGCCATTCAAGGATGCGCAATCAGTCCAAGACTATGCTTGTGAAATACGCGCGCAGGTTGATCTCTTGCGCAATACATCAATGCAGGCGAAGGTGACTGTCATTCTTCTCAATCCGGGCGGGGGGTTGCCTGCCGATCTGGATCACGTGATGGATGTGGCCGGGCTGTATGCCATCCTTGGGCTGCCCCCTGTGCCGGAATTTCTCAAGAACCTGCTGCATGCGCATCTGATCGATCTCGATCGTAGCAATGTCAATATCAATGCCTGTGAATCGCAGGTAAAGCCCTCGCTGGAATCCGGCCCATTGATAGCGTCCACCGAGCATCATGGCTATGAAATTCTCGTAGCTGAAGATAATCCTACCAATCGTAAAGTCTTGCAGAAGATACTGGAACGCGCTGGTCATCGCTGTGTGCTCGTCAAGGATGGTGAAGAAGCATTGGATGCAGTAGATAAGCGCGCGTTTGATGCCATCATCCTCGATATGAACATGCCATTAATTGCTGGCACAGATGTGGCCAGATTATGTCGTCTGATGCATGGGCAGTCTGCCAGAATTCCTATCATCATGTTCTCTGCCAACGTAACACCCGAAGCTAGAATGGAAAGCATGCAGGCAGGTGCCGATGAATTCCTGCCTAAACCTATACAGGTCGATACATTCTTGAGAACTTTAGATCGTCTTGTGGAGGATTTTCATGGCAGCGCACCCGGCCTGAGAAAGCAGCGATTATCCGCGCCGTCGCGTCCAGTGCTACTGATCGAAGAGGAGTCTGTGCTGAATCCAGTTGCTTTGGAGGGAATTGAAAAGATGAGTCATGATCCAAAGTTTCTGGATGATTTGATTGTTGAATTCATCAGGGATAACAAACAACTGCTGGACATTCTTGAGCAGGCGATGCTGGCTCAGACATGGGAGCGATTCTGGGAGATAGTGCATGCGTTAAAAGGTTCTGCGCTCAGCGTTGGAGCAACGTCGATGAAAATGGCATGCCGGCGGTTGGAAAAACTTGATCCGGTAGTTATTGCTGTGTATTCGAATGAAATCATCACGCAGTTTCGGAAAATATTTACCATGCTTTGCGAAGAATTGGAAAGATATCGACAACAGCGTATTCATCGCTTCTATGAATAAAAATACATCCGGACAAATTGGGTATGCGGCTAAAAGGAGTGAGCCGTTTTTTGATTTAATCCAATTGGAGGAAAAATGAATCTTTCTGATCGCTTAGACAGAATTACTCAGCAAGCCTGTGCTGGCATTGAAGCCTTGCCGCAGATGCAAGCGATGTTAGATGGCAAATTGAATAGGGAGCAGTACATCACCTTTTTGTTGAATCTCTACCCGATTGTTTCCAATTTTTGCCCGACGATGGCCTTCGCTGCGGGACTTTGCGCGGATCGATATGATGTCGTCAGACGCTATTTTTACGATCATATTTTCGAGGAGCGTGAGCACGAGCATCTCGTGCTGAATGATCTTTCTACCTTCGATGTTGATGTATCTGGTATTCCGTCTCGTATTCCCTCTCCGCCAGTTCAAGCCATGCTGGCATACAACTACCACTATGCATTATCCAATCCTGTGCATGTGCTAGGTTTTATTTATGTTCTTGAAATTCTTGCATTTTTGTACGGAGGCAGAGTTGCTCAATCCATTTCTGTCTCAATGGGTAGAAAGCTAGATGAAGGATTTACTTTTCTGGACTCTCATGCACAACTGGATGAAGACCATACGGAAAAATTGAAAAATCTTTTCATGTTGCTGAACAAGACACATGATGAAGTGCTTTTGAATAGTGTAGAAACCAATTTTTATTTATTCAAAAACATTCTTAGTTTTAATCGGAAAGACGGCGCGCGCGACACAGTTTTTTTGCCTGAGGACAGTGACTCTCTCGTCATCTGCTGAAGCGGATTGGTGTCATATTGACTGCCTTGGGGGCCAGGATAAAAATCTCCCAAGGCAGCCTTGTCTGATTTTTGGCTGAGTTTTTCGACCTCATGCCGCGACCAAATCAGGGGCGTATAAAGCCTCTGATGATTTGGGCATGATGCGAATTTCTTGTTGATATCTCTGAGAATTCGCTAGTCGACGCATGGTGGTCAGATCTTTTTCGCTGATTAACATCGCAGCGTCAACCCATGCAGATATTACATTCTGCAGTTCGGTATTGCTTACTGGATTGACCAGCTGCCGACATCGGTAAATATTCTTCAAGCTATTGATTTGCTTTTCCTGTTTGCGCATAAGATCATTAGCCACTTTCTTTCCTTCGCCCACTGGAGCAATGATGTCGATGATGCCCAGTTTATGAAGATCTTCAGCTTTATAGGTATTCCCGCTGGTGATCAGATCTTCGGCGATACGCATTCCCACTTTTCTTGATAGCAGACTATAGGCGCCCATGCCGGGGAACATGTTAAAAAGAATCTCCGGAAATCCAAACCGAGTTCCCTGTTCGGCAATGATAATATTGCTCGAGAGTGCAAACTCAAATCCTCCGCCTAAGGCATCGCCCTGAACCACAGATAAGGTGATGGCCTTCGCATTGAATCCCGTTAGTCGCGTATAGATTGCTTCGATGCAAAGGCGCGCATAATGCATTAATGCTTCTTTGTTTTTTTCACGAATCAGCTGGATGAACAATACGAGGTCTCCGCCCAGGTTGAAGACTTTGGGGTGGCGTGAAGCGATGACACAATAATTGACAGGCCGCCAGCTTTCTTCATGCAAGAAATTTCCTTCTTTTTCATCGAGCAGATGAAACGCATGATGTATCTCCTCAACTAGGGGCTGATTGAAGCAAGGAATATTGGTCGGCATCATGGACATCCACAAGGCCTTCAGGGCAGGATCATATTCTTGAATAATTTGCTGGTACTGTCTCCTGGGCGGTGAATAAATATCTGATCGTTTGGCTTTGCTTGTATCCATGGCAGAAATGTCTAGCATGAGATGCTCCTTTGCAATTGTCTTGTGACCAGGTAAATTTGTTAAAAATTAAAATAAAAATTTATTTTGATAAAGATTGCCGCATATTGTTATCACGTCCGACTTTTCGACTTGATTCATTCGTTATCAAAAACTTCCAAACTTTGTTTTCGATCACGAACTGCCAAGCTGAGCAGAGTCTAGGAGACTGGTAGTCACTTGTAAAAAATATTAGTGAGATTCCTATTTTCGCTAACACTGATTTCAAATTTCAAAAACTTATTGTTGAGGCGCCCCATAGTTTGGACGCCATCTGCGATGACCAAGCTATGGCGATGCGAAGTCATTGCTGCACATACCGTTATTTGTAGGTTAAGTGGTAGGCTGATTGGAGTATCGTCTGCTCAAGGTACAATCCGAGCACAGGCAGTCCCTGACTACAGCAGAGATCCCCGATGAGAGAAAAGAAAATCGACAAGGCCCTGCGCCAGCTGGTAGCCAACAACAAGGAATGGGCGGCATCCATGCTGGAGCGCGACCCAGATTACTTCAAGAAACTAGTCTCCCAGCAGTCACCCGAATTTTTGTGGATAGGCTGCTCGGACAGCCGGGTGCCGGCAAATACCATCGTCGGTCTGGAGCCCGGTGAGCTATTCGTGCACCGTAATGTCGCCAACGTGGTCGTACATACTGACCTCAATAGCTTGTCGGTGCTGCAATTCGCAATCGACGTGCTGGGCGTTAAACATGTGATCGTGTGCGGGCACTACGGATGCTCAGGCGTGCAGGCAGCCATGGACAGACGACGTGTTGGGCTGGCTGACAACTGGCTGCGCCATGTGCAGGATGTCCATCTGAAGCATTGGTACTATTTTCCCGACACCTTGCCTGTGCAGCAGCGCGGAGATCGCTTGTGTGAGCTGAATGTCATCGAGCAGGTGATCAACGTCTGTCAGACGACCATTGTTCATGATGCCTGGGAGCGCGGCCAAGATCTGACCGTGCACGCTTGGGTATATAGCCTTGAGGACGGGTTGGTGCGCGATCTCGGGCTTGCGGTCAGCGATGTGGAATCGTTGTCGGTTCAGGTGGCGGCCAGTTTGGCACGCTATGACCGCGACGCGTGAAAGCAGAACGAATAGATAACCGTCAGAACAGTATCAGAAACAATGTTCAGGCCCGGGAAAGCTTTGCGCTTTCACGGCGCGCACGTAAGCCACAAAAGCCTCGCGGACGCTGGCGCAGCCTTCCATGAAATTCTTCACGAATTTCGGCCGGTGGCCCGGAAACACGCCCAGCATGTCATGCATCACCAACACCTGGCC
This sequence comes from Oxalobacteraceae bacterium, assembly GCA_010024875.1. Lineage (GTDB taxonomy): Bacteria > Pseudomonadota > Gammaproteobacteria > Burkholderiales > Burkholderiaceae_D > Pernthalerella. The sequence continues at coordinate 7,073 of RGFZ01000030.1, forward strand.
GGAGCAGTCGATACCGGCGCCTATGCCGATAGTGGGTATACGCAGTGCTCCGGTGACTGCCGTTCCCAGAGGAGCTGGAATCGCTTCAAGAACCATCAGCGATGCGCCGGCCTCTTGTAGCGTCAGCGCGTCGCTGAGTAACGCATCAGCCGCTGCGCTGGTTTTTGCCTGTACGCGAAAACCGCCAAGCTGGTGCACTGACTGAGGCGTGAGGCCGAGGTGCGCGCACACCGGAATCCCGCGTTCCACCAAATGACGTACGGTCTCGGCAAGCCAGCTCCCGCCTTCGAGTTTCACCATCTCCGCGCCTGCCTGCATCAACCGAGCTGCATTAGTCATCGCTTCATTAGCAGAGGCATAGGAAGCAAAGGGCATATCCGCCAATATCATGGTGTGGTGTACGCCGCGTGCGACGCAGGCGGTGTGATAAGCGATATCGTCCACGGTAACCGGCAGCGTCGTACTGTGCCCCTGAATCACCATGCCCAGTGAATCACCGACCAGAATAATATCGATGCCGCATTGATCCATCAGGCTGGCGAAGCTCGCGTCGTAACAAGTCAGCATCGTGATCTTGTCATTCTTTGCACGCATGCCGGTGAGAAGAGTGGTTGTCCGCTTTTTGCGGACGGGTGCGTCAGTCGCACCACTCTCAGCACTCGTATCTTTTGTACTAGCGTAGGGATTCATGGTGTTCAATCTCCGCGGCTGAAGAATTCCCGCTTACCGCGCATGCTGGCGATACGCCTCATCAGCAGCTCGAAATCCTCGCTACGCTCAAGAGGATTGAATTTTTCGGCATTCACGATGAGCAGGGAGGTCACCTCGTAGTGATGAAAGAACCGGCTGTAGCTCTCGCACAGTCGCTCAAGATAGGTGTCTGATATACCGGATTCTGCTGGTATGCCACGCCGCTTGATGCGTTCAGCTAGCGTGGCCGGTGCCGCCTGCAGATAGATGACCAGATCCGGTCGGGGCGCTGACTGGCTGAAGTGCTCGAACATTTGTCGGTACAGACTCAGCTCATCATCAGCCAATGTCAGCGCGGCAAATATCGGGTCTTTGTCGATCAGAAAGTCAGAAACTACGGGCGCCGAGAAGAGATCGGTCTGGGTGAGATCGCGCAGCTGATTCATGCGCTGGAACAGAAAGAACATCTGTGTGGGCAGCGCATAGCGAGTCGCATCTCGGTAGAAGCGCTCAAGAAACGGATTTTCCTCGGGCTGCTCCAGTAGCGGCTGCGCCCCGGTCTCGGCGGCGATCCGACGCGCCAAGCTGGTCTTGCCGACACCGATCGGGCCCTCGACGACGATATACCGGTATTTATCGAGATTCATGGGTGAAGATGATACGTGAATGCGTTGACACATCAACTACTAATCGCCCGCCCGCCTCACACCATGATCAGCGGAGTCGTTCGATTTTCTGGTTGCTCACTGCGGGCAGATAGTCGCGGGCAGCTCCTTTGCCCGGAATATGAATGTCCGGCGCCAGCTCCAGCAGCGGCAGCAGCACGAAAGCCCGATCGCTCATTCTGGGATGAGGCAATTGCAGCGTGTCGCTGCTCATCTCCAACTGATCGTAGATTAGCAGATCAAGGTCAAGGGTTCGCGGCGCATTGCGAAAAGGTCTTTCGCGCCCGAAAGCAAGCTCGATACGCTGCAAATTGTCGAGTAGCGACTGTGCGGGAAGGTCAGTTTCCAGCTGGGCAACCGCATTGATGAAATCATTGCCGCCGGCATCAATCGGCGCACTGGTGAACAAAGAGGAGCAGGCAGCGACACGTGTGTGCGCCAGGGTCGTCATTGCTGTGATCGCAGCGCGCACTGTCTGCTGCGCGTCGCCAAGATTTGCGCCGACGCCTACATACGCAGTACTCGTCATCAGTCAGCGCTCTCGGTCCGGGCCTTGTTGCGGCTGCGGCCACCACGACGGCGGCGCTTTTTCGGCGGCATGGCCGAAGTGTCTTCTGGCTTGCGATTGATCAGCGCTTCACGCTCATTGCTATCGGCATCAATGAAATCGGTCCACCACTGACCGATGTCTGCATCAATCTCGCCCGACGCGCAGCGCAGCAGCAGGAAGTCATACCCAGCGCGCATGCGAGGATGTTCCAGCAGCTTGTAAGGGGATTTGCCGATGCGGCGCTCGAAGCGAGGCTGCATCGCCCAAATGTCGCGCATATCGGTGGCGATGCGTCGCTGAAGCGCAAGTTTCTCTGTCTGGCCATCGAGGACATCGTCTGCGGCGAGATGTAGCGCCGGAATCGGATACTCGCCCGCGGCGCGATAGGCTTCCCATTTCTCCAGCACTTGATGCCAGAGTAGGGACGCGAACAGGAACCCGGGTGATACCGGTTTGCCTTGGCGCACTCGCTCATCGGTGTTGGCGAGCGACAGCGTGACGAATTTTTCACCCAGTGGCTGTTCCAGTACCACGTCGAGCAGCGGCAAGAGGCCATGATGAAGGCCTTCCTTGCGCAAGCGCTGAAGACAGGCCATCGCATGCCCGCTCATCAGCAGCTTGAGCATTTCGTCGAACACACGCGCTGCCGGGACATTGTTGATCAACGGCGCCATCAAAGCCATGGGGGCGCGCGTGGCGGGCGCGATTTTGAATTCGAGTTTTGCGGCAAAGCGGATCACACGTAGCAAGCGTACCGGATCTTCGCGGTAGCGTGCCTCGGGGACGCCGATAATGCGAAGCATGCGAGAGCGAATGTCTTTCATGCCACCGTGATAGTCGAGCACGACCTGCTGCGAGGGATCGTAGTACATCGCATTGATCGTGAAGTCGCGCCGGGCGGCATCTTCATGCTGCTCACCAAAGGTGTTATCGCGCAGCACCCGACCATGCGCATCCTTGGGTGCCTCCTCAGAGGAGCTACCCCTGAAGGTCGTGACTTCGATGAGTTCCTGCCCGAACATCACATGCACGATCTGGAACCGACGGCCGATGATGAACGCACGTCGGAACAGACGCTTGACTTCTTCTGGCGTGGCGTCGGTCGCCACATCGAAATCCTTGGGCTTGAGACCTAGCACCAGGTCGCGTACGGCGCCACCAACGATGAAAGCCTTGTAGCCCGCTGTTTGCAGTGCTTGCGTCACACGCACGGCATTCGGCGAGACATCATCGGGATCAATGCCATGCTCTTGCGGGCCGAAAGTCTTTGGGCGGACGGAAGCGCCGGGATCAGCGCCGCCGAGTATCCGGCGTATGAGTTTCTTAATCATCGAACAGCCGAAGTATGGGCCAGCCAAGGGCCGTCGCGTGTGCGGCGAGACTGGCGTTCGGATTGGTAGCGACCGGATGTGTAACGGCAGAGAGCAGTGGAATATCGTTCTGGGAATCGCTGTAGAAGGTACTGCGTCCAAAATCCGCAAGCGTCTTGCCCATCGAGGCCAGCCATTCTTGTGTGTTGACCACTTTGCCTGGCCCGAACGGAGGCGTACCCACTAGGCGTCCGGTGATCGACCCATCGGCGGCGACTTCCGGTTCTGCGGCGATCAGATGTGACACACCGAGCGCTGTGGCAATCGGTTCGGTAACAAAGCGGTTGGTGGCCGTGATAATGGCCACCATTTCATCATCATCCTGGTGCTTTGCAATCAACGCGCGTGCCGCAGGGAGGATTGCCGGCGTAATGATGTCTTCCATGAACTCTGCATGCCAAGTATCCAGCTGTGAACGAGGAAAGCGGGAAAGCGTGCCCAGCGCAAATTCAAGGTACTCAATTGGATTAAGCGTGCCGTTCTGGTATTGCGCATAAAATTCTGCATTACGCTCGGCAAAAGCCTCAGGGTCGACCGCACCGGCGCGTACCAGAAACTGGCCCCACTCATAATCGGAATCGAGGGGTAGCAGGGTATTGTCGAGATCGAATAAAGCCAGATTCATGAGAGCGTGTTGGCGTCGCCCAGTTGCAGCAGCTCGCGCAACAACGGCATCGTGATTGGGCTGTGTCAACAGATAGGGTAACACGCCTGGCGACAGCGAAAGTCCCCGAGCCAGCGCAGATTTCGACAGCGCATCGATTTTTTCTTCGTCGGACAGTCCGTGCAGCTGATAGACGAGGCCCCAACCAAGGCGGGTGCGCACATCTTCCCTCAGGGATAATTGGGCCGGAGGCTGGCTGGTGGCAGCGACCAGCACACCTCCCGCATCGCGTACCTGATTGAACAGCGAAAAGACAGCTTGCTGCCGGTGAGGCGCCAGCTTGTCGCAATCATCCAAGAGATACAAGGGAGTTGAGGCAGACCAAAGGAATTCGCGGGATGAATTCTGCGGCGTGAGCAGCAGGGCCTCGGTAGTGGCCGCGAGCGCGCGCAACAGATGCGACTTACCCGCGCCCGCATCACCCCAGATCGTCACGAAGCGCTGATCCAGAGAGCTGGCCTTCTGTTCTGCGATTAGGCGCAGCAGCGACAGCAGCTCGGCATTCCTGCCTTCGACGAAGTTATCCAGAGTTTGTGGACGGGCTGCGCCCCAATCGAGCAGCAACTGCCTCATGATTGATTGTAAAAACGGCTGGTCAGATAGCGTTGGCGCAGTCGGCCAAGAACGACCGAGAAGATGACGGCGAGCGGATGGAGTCCGATACGTTCGCCGACCAGTCGGGGCGTCAGATAAAAGCTTTCAATGACTTGTCCCAGGCCGTAAACCACGGTGACGGCGATCAGTCCGTACCAACTATCGAAAAACAGGATTGCCGAGACCAGTGCCAGCGTGAGTCCGAGTCCAAAACCGATGTAGGGAATGAATACCAGTAGGCCCGTGATCATGCCCACCGGCAGCGCGACCTCAAAGCCGGCGATCGCAAGCGCAGATGAATAATAAGTAGCCAGCAGCACCATCACCAGCAGCTGGCCCCGAAGGTACTGCGCCAGCAGACCGTCAGCTTCACGAGCCATGTCGACCACCAGCCCGATCCAGCGACGTGGAACGAATTCCGACAGCCGCGCAAAAATACGATACCAGTCCAGCAGCAAATAAAACAGAACGATAGGCACGAGAAAAATCGTCGCGGCCCAGCCAAGTACTGCGCTGCCGCCGACGCGAACCCAGGTCAGCATGCTGGCACTCAAGCCCTCAGCGCCTGCAAGCTTTTGCGCGAGCAGCGTCTTCATCCCGGCACTATCGAGATGGACGCTCAGTCCCAGTTGTCTGAGGACTGGACGAACGGCTTTGTCAAACGCATCGAGCAGCGCCGGCAGCCTCTCTTGCAGCACGGGTATTTGTGCGCCGAGCACTGGCAGCAGCACCAGCGCGACCGCGATGATTGCCAGTACCAGAGACACCAGCGCCACGAGTACCGACAGCGCCCGAGGCACGCCGCGATCGGACAGCCAATCGACACCGGGGTTGAGCATGTAGCCAATGATTGCGGCAGCGACAAACGGGGTCAGCACGGGTCCCAGGGGTACCAGTAGCAGATACGTTAGCGCGGCTATGCTCAGCCAGGGCAGCAATTGCCGGAATTCCGGAATGGGGGCAGAAGCCATGGGCGCAGGTGAAGAGGGGGTTTTGGTAAAATACGGCGCTCGGCGACTGACCTGATTGCATGCCGCTTGCGCTCTGGCGCCAACAGCAGCTTCTCTGGCAGTCTCTGATAAGCGCCTTGTCATAGGGACAGGCGCATTCTACCGTTTCCTCCGCCACCCCTGACATGTCCTCGACTTCCAGTGTTTCCCTTTCCTATCGCGACGCTGGCGTTGATATCGACGCCGGCGATGCGCTGGTAGAAGCTATCAAGCCCTTTGCAAAACGAACCATGCGCGAGGGAGTGCTCGCGGGTATCGGTGGTTTTGGGGCGTTGTTTGAGGTCAGCAAGAAGTTTCGCGAGCCGGTGCTGGTCTCTGGCACGGATGGCGTGGGCACCAAGCTCAAGCTGGCTTTTCATCTCAACCGTCATGATACGGTCGGCATTGATCTGGTGGCGATGAGTGTGAACGATATTCTGGTGCAGGGCGCCGAGCCTTTATTCTTCCTGGATTACTTTGCGTGTGGGCGACTCGATGTCGCTACCGCTACGGATGTGATCAAGGGTATCGCAGGCGGCTGCGAAATGGCCGGGTGTGCATTGATCGGTGGCGAGACCGCTGAAATGCCAAGCATGTACCCAGACGGTGAATACGATCTTGCTGGTTTTGCGGTCGGTGCTGTCGAGAAATCAAAAATCATCGATGGAAAAAAAATCAGCCCCGGTGATGTAGTGCTTGGTCTGGCATCCTCCGGTGCACACTCCAATGGTTATTCGTTGGTACGAAAGATCATCGAGGTGGCCAAGCCTGATCTGAACACGGATTTTCATGGACGTCCGCTGGCTGACGCCTTGCTGGCGCCCACCCGCATCTATGTAAAGCCGCTGCTCGCGTTGATGGAAAAGATCGAAGTCCGAGGCATGGTACACATTACCGGTGGCGGGCTAGTTGAAAACATTCCCCGCGTACTGCAACCGAACCTGACCGCTGTTCTGCATCGCGATGCCTGGACGCTGCCGCCCTTGTTTCAATGGCTGCAGCAGCATGGCGGTGTCGCCGATGCCGAGATGCATCGCGTGTTCAATTGCGGCATCGGCATGGTGGTCATCGTTGCAGCGGATATCGCTGATCAGGCCCAGGCTGAGTTGGCGCGTCTTGGCGAGACGGTTTATCGGATTGGCGAGATTCGTGAGCGTCGGGGAGATGAGGCGCAGACGCTGGTCCAGTAAAACCTGCGCTGAAAAAAATCCAAGACCGCGTACGCATGCAGCAAGTCAGTTAAGCGTAAACGTCCTGATACACAACAAAAGACATTGGGCCCCGGCCTGCACCGGGATGACGATGTTCAAATCTACCGCACCCAAAATGTCATTCCGGCGCAGGTCGGGGTACATGGCCGCTTACCCGGCGGGAAAATATCAACCAAGCAGTCGACTCACGCAAAGTTTTGTGAGACAGCCTTAATACTGCGCCTTACGTGCCTCATTTTCTGCCAGCGTTTGCATGGGTGCAGTCTGTGTGTTGGGACCGTTTATCGTGGCCGGCGGATGAACACGTACCGGCTGACTGAGATTTCCTTCACTGGACAAGACATTGGTCGTCATCTCGGGCGCCGCATTCCACACGGGGTTGTCGATGCTCTCGAATACAGATCTCAGCTGTCTTCCCCAAGTACTGCGTATCATTTGAAAATACTGATTGCTCTCGTTAATGCTCGCAAAGCGACGTACAGCCAGTGAATCCTGCTCGTACAACATCAGATCCAGCGGAAAACCGACCGAGATGTTCGAGCGCAGTGTGGAATCCATCGAAATGAGCGCGCATTTGGCTGCCTCATCCAGCGGGGTCGCCGGAGTGATCACGCGGTCGATGATGGGTTTGCCGTATTTGGCTTCTCCGATCTGGAAGTACGGATTCTCGTCGTGCGATTCAATGAAATTACCGGCCGAGTACATCTGAAACAGTCGGCAGCGCTCACCACGGATCTGCCCGCCAAAGATCAGGCTGACATTGAAGTCGATACCGAACTGCTCCAGTGACTTGGCATCTCGCTGATATACAGCACGTATCGACTCGCCGACGATTTGTGCCGCTTCAACCATGGACGACGCGGTCCATATGCTGGTGCCATCTGGCGAAAGATAGTCACTGACCATCTGCCGTATCGATTGCGAGATCGCCAGATTGCCGGCGGTCATCATCACCATGATTCGATCGCCAGGATTGTCGAACACGCTCATCTTGCGGAAGGTGCCGATGTGATCGACGCCCGCATTGGTACGTGAATCAGAAAGAAAGACCAGCCCGGAATTCAGGCGCATCGCTACACAGTAGGTCATGATGCTTGGCCGATCAGGCTGCCAGTGGCAGCAGAAAATCACGACTAACGCGGTTGCCTAGCTCGTACACGTGCTCAAGGAACTCGGTCAGATAATCATGCAGCCCGCGTCTCAGAATGTCTTCCATACTGTTGAACTTCAGGTCAGCGTGCAGGCGGCCGGCGAAACGTTCAGTCTCGCTCGAGACATCATTGCGAACTTGCGCGAGATTGTTCACGACCTCACTCATGCAGGCGATCAGCGAGCGAGGCATGTCGCCCCGCAAAATCAGCAGCTCAGCCACCCGTTCTGGCGTGATTACATCGCGATACGCCTTGCGATAGGTTTCAAATGCTGACACTGACCGCAGCACAGCAGCCCAATGATAGAAATCCATATCGGTCGCCGAGAGCAGCTCGCGATCGGTCTGATGAAATTTGATATCCAGCAGCCGGGCTGTGTTGTCGGCACGTTCCAGAAAAGTACCGAGGCGAATGAAGTAGAACGCCTCATCCTTGAGCATGGTGCCGATCGTCACGCCACGCGACAGGTGTGAACGATGCTTGACCCATTCGAAGAACTCGCTGGGATCGCGCTCGAGCAGACCCTCGCTGAGCAGGGTGTTCATCTCGAGCCAGGTGGTGTTTTGTGTCTCCCAGACCTCGGTGGTCAGAGTACCTCGCACGGCACGCGCATTTTCTCGGGCTTGTGTCAGGCACGAGGCAATGGAAGAAGGATTGTCTGGATCGCGCACCATGAAATCCAGTACATCCTTGCGCGACAGGAGGCCGTATTTTGCATCGAAGGCCGGCTGCAGTTCCGAGATACCCAGTACCGCGCGCCAGCCGTGCTCGGCGGATTCGGCAGACTGCGGCAGCAATTGTGTCTGGATGTTCACATCGAGCATGCGGGCCGTGTTTTCGGCACGCTCGGTGTAACGAGCCATCCAGAATAGATGATCAGCGGTACGGCTCAGCATCCCGCGTCCTCCGAACTCAGTGGTGTGATTTGCAGCGAGTTTGAGCATTTCATTTCTCCAGAACCCAGGTATCTTTGGTACCGCCACCTTGCGAAGAATTAACGACCAGCGATCCTTCTTTCAGTGCGACGCGTGTCAGGCCGCCTGGCACCATGCTGACGGTCTTGCCTGATAAAACAAATGGCCGCAGATCGATGTGGCGCGGTGCGATCCCGGATTCCACAAAGGTCGGACAAGCCGAAAGCGCCAGCGTTGGTTGTGCAATATAGCCATCCGGTTTTGCGATCACGCGTTGACGGAAATCTTCGATCTCTGCCTGCGTCGCCGCGGGACCGACCAGCATGCCGTAGCCGCCGGCGCCATGCACTTCTTTTACTACGAGCTCTGGCAAGTGATCGAGCGTGTATTGAAGATCTTCTTTCTTGCGGCACTGGTAGGTTGGAACGTTATTCAGAATGGGCTCTTCTGACAAATAAAAGCGGATCATGTCCGGCACATACGGGTAGATGGATTTGTCATCAGCCACGCCGGTACCGATCGCGTTTGCGAGCGTGACGCGGCCAGCGCGGTAGACAGACAGCAGCCCAGGTACGCCCAGCGAGGAATCTGCGCGGAATGCCAGAGGATCAAGAAAATCATCATCGATGCGACGGTAGATCACATCGACACGCCGCGGTCCGCGCGTCGTGCGCATGTACACATGGTCATCCATCACGAATAAATCCTGGCCTTCGACCAGTTCCACACCCATTTGCTGTGCGAGGAAGGCATGCTCGAAATACGCTGAGTTGTACATACCTGGCGTCATCACGACCACGGTAGGATCATCGACACCGATCGGGGCGACTGAGCGCAGCATGTCGAGCAGCAGATCCGGGTAATGCGCAACGGGTGCGATCTTGTGCCTTGCGAACAGCTCGGGAAACAGTCGCATCATCATCTTTCGATCTTCCAGCATGTAGGACACGCCAGATGGCACGCGCAGATTGTCTTCCAATACATAAAACTCACCCTCGCCGGCGCGCACGATATCCACACCGGCGATGTGCGCATACACGTCAGAGGCGACCGCGATGCCCTGCATCTCAGGACGATACTGGGCGTTGTTAAGGATTTGTTCGGCCGGTATCACGCCAGCTTTCACGATATGCTGGTCGTGATAAATATCCTTGATGAAAAGGTTCAGCGCGCTCACGCGCTGCTTCAGACCTTGCTGCAACTGCGACCACTCGGCAGAGGGAATGATGCGGGGGATGATGTCGAAAGGTATGAGTCGCTCAGTGCCGGCATCGCTGCCATACACAGCAAAGGTGATCCCGACGCGACGGAAGATCAGATCCGCCTCGACCCGCTTTCTGTCCAAGACCTCGGCGGCCTGCTGGGATAGCCAGCGCTCGAACTCGCGGTAATGAGGGCGGATCCGAATACCGTCACCCTCGAGCATTTCATTGAAAAAGCTGGCCATCGCCACGCCACCCTGTTGATAGAGATGTTTTTGTCCTGTATCTCTTTAATCAAGAAATATGCCAGGGCAAAGAATCAAGCGTTTCAGGGGCTGCGTAGCCAGTCAACCAGCGCTTTTTCTTGCTCGGTTGGTGGTTCAGTGAAGAGAGAAACGACGATCATGGCGGCAAACGCGGCGGGTACGCCGAAGATACCAGCCGAAGCCGGTGCCATATGGAACCACTGCTGGCTGCTGTCGCCGCCAAAGCTGGGACTGGTCTGCACCAAATAGATGAGGCAGACGAAAAATCCGCTCAGCATGCCTGCGATTGCTCCCTGCTGGTTCGCACGTTTCCAGAAAATGCCCAAAACCAGTGCAGGGAACAGCGTCGATGCCGCCAGCGAGAATGCCGCGCTCACCATGGACAGGATGTCTCCGGAGCGGAAGGACGCGGTGTAGGCGGCCAGTAACGCGACCACCATCAATAGCAATTTCGAAATCGTCACTTGCCGCTGGCTGGATGCCGAAGGGTTAACCATCCGGTAATACGTGTCGTGTGAGAGCGCGCTTGAAATAGTCAATAGCAGACCATCGGCCGTTGACAACGCGGCGGCCAGTGCGCCAGCCGCAATCAGCGCTGAGATCACGTACGGCAGACCGGCGATTTCGGGGGCGGCCAGCGCGATCATGTCGCCGTCCAGTGCAATTTCGGCCAGCTGCACCAGACCATCCATATTGATGTCCGTGATGGTGATCATTGGCTTGGTCTTGTCGATATTGGCCCAGTAATTGACCCAGCCGGGCAGGTGCGCATAGTCGGTGCCAACCAGACTGCTGTAGATCTCGAACTTGACCAGCACAGCCATCGCGGGTAGCGCGGTGTACAGCAGCATGATGAAGAACAGCGCCCAGAACACTGAGCGTCTCGCCTCGGGTACTGAGGTGGTGGTGTAGGAACGCATCAGCACATGAGGCAATGCAGCGGTGCCCATCATCAGGCAGAACATCAGCGCGATGAAGTTGTTGCGCTTGATGTCCGAGCTTTGCGCATCCTCGCCGGGGAAGGGCTGGGTGTGCGATTGCAGGGGTTGGGAACGTGTGAGATAGCTCTGAACTTCCTGCTGCCATAACTGCTTTGCTTCTTCCGGGCTTTTCGGATAATCAGCCAGGGCGCGACTCGCCGCCCTGATCTCGATCAGCGAGGCATTACTGGTCCGTAGTTCCTGCAAACGTCGGCGCACCTCGGCCCGGCCTTCATCCCAGGACTGCGGGAGTCTGGCGATCTTTGACTGATGTTGCTCTGCCCGCTTGCGATAGAGATCGCGAACCTCGCGCTCGCTACTGTCGTCGGCGAGGATGTACTCTTGCGCGGTGAGCTTAGCGACTGCGGAGCCATAAGCAATCTGCGGCACCGGCACACCAGTTTGTTTTGCGGACAGCCAGGCAACCGGAATAGTGAAGGCAACGATGATGATGATGTACTGAGCGATTTGCGTCCAGGTGATCGCTCGCATCCCTCCAAGGAATGAGCAGACCAGGATGCTCGCCAGACCCAGAAAGATACCAACCGAGAAATCGATGCCCGTGAAGCGCGAGGTGATCAGTCCGACACCGTAGATTTGCGCGACGACATAGGTGAACGAAATAATCAACGTGGCAGCCACCGACAGCATCCGCACGGCGTTGCCATTGCCGTGTCCGCAAAAGCGCGCTGCCAGATAGTCCGGAACAGTATAGCCACCGAATTTGCGCAAGTAAGGTGCGATCAGCAACGCCACCAGACAATACCCACCAGTCCAGCCCATGATGTAGGCCAGTCCGTCGAAACCCTGCAGATACAGACCGCCCGCGAGTCCAATGAAGCTTGCCGTGGATATCCAGTCAGCTGCCGTTGCCATGCCATTGAACAGCGCGGGCACACGCCGGCCGGCGACATAGTATTCGCTGATGTCCGATGTGCGGCTGATGACGCCAATGGCGGCATAGACCACGATCGACGTAAACAAAAAAAGATAGCCGAGCCAGAAGCGGGGAAAACCTTCCTGCTCGAGTATGGCCAGCGATACCAGTAGCACACCGAAACCTGCGGTGTACATGCTGAAGTACCGACCGAGCAGCTGGGCGAAGTCAGTCGGCTTCATGTCTATCTTTCTTGTTTTCCGTCGCTGACACTTCTCTTTCCATCCGATTCACCGAGCGCGTGTAGATGCCAATGATCAGCAGATAGATCAGGGTCGTGCCCTGCGCAGCCATGTAGAAGGGAATGGGCCAGCCGCCGAGGGTCAGACTGGCGAGCTCGCGCGCGAAGAAGATGACGCCAAGGTTGACGGTAAACCACAGGCACAGTAGCCCAACGGTCAGAGCGCGGACCCGGGACCAATATCGGTGTCTCGCCGCGCTGGCAGAGCGTATGTCCGTGAAGGGTGTGTCCATCGGCCGGTGACTGTCGTTGTCAGAGAATGGAGAGCAGAGGGATGCTGATCCTGAACAGGCAGCCTTTGCCATGCGGGTTGTCGTCGATGCGTATGTCGGCCGCGTGGTAAGTGACAATCTCTTTGACGATGGCAAGACCGAGACCGCTGCCCTCGGTTTCGCTGCCAAGTATGCGGTAGAAACGGTCAAACACATGAGTGCGTTCTGGCGATGGGATGCCGGGGCCGTCGTCTTCGACCTCAATGACTGCGTGCATGTCCGCCATGCTGCGCACCCGAACCGTCACGTGTCCATGCGTTCTGGAATAGCGAAGCGCATTGTCGATCAAATTATTCAGCATCTCGCGCAACATGGTTGGGTTTCCGCGTACCACCGGCGCTTGCTCTTCGGCCTCAAAGCCTAAATCAATGCGCTGCGCCATCGCTGCCTGGACCCACTCTTGCACGGTATCGCGTGCTAGCGCCGTGAGGTCCACGCTTTCAAAGGGCATCGATTGTGCGGAGGGATTCTCTGCACGTGCCAGCGCCAGCAGCTGATTGATCATGCGAGTGGCGGATTGCGAGCTTTTCGACAATTGTTCCAGCGATTGTTGTATTTCCTGCCGATCTAATTGGCGCATCGCCAGTTCTGATTGCATTCGCATGCCTGCCAGCGGCGTCTTCATTTGGTGGGCCGCGTCCGCAATAAAGCGCTTTTGCAGCTGTATGCTTTGTGACAGGCGTGCGAGCATGTCATTCAGAGAGCGCACCAGTGGCGATATCTCTTCTGGCACGCCACTGGAGTCGATCGGCGAGAGATCGTCCGGTCGCCTCGAGCGTATTCGCTCTTGAAGCGTGGTCAGCGGCGACAGCCCGCGCGTCAATGCAAACCACAGCAGAGTCAGCGCTACCGGAAGAATGATGAACTCCGGCAGGATGACTCCCTTGATGATTTGATTGGCCAGCGCGCGGCGCTTCTCCAGTGTCTCCGCCACTTGCACCAGTACTAGTCGGTTTTGGTCATTACCGGCGTTTGGACTTCGTAGCGGCTGGAGATTGACATAGAGGTAGGCGACGCGTACTTCTGTGTTGCGCAGCAGCGCATCGCGCGTCATCACTGACCAAGGCACTGTCATGTCTTCCTCGGTCGGCAGCGGCATGTCGGCGTCGCCAGCGATCAATTCGCGTCTCGGACCGCTGACCTGAAAATACACATTGTCGATATCATCAGCACGCAGCATGTCGCGGGCTGGCACGGGGAGATCCACGCTCAGCACGCCATTCACTTCTCTGACCTGCTGACCGAGCACCGTGACGCGGTCCTCAAGCGATCGATCGAAGGGCTCGTTGGCGATTGATGTCGCAGCGATATAAGTAATGCCAATGCTGATTGGCCACAGCAACAGCAGGGGCATCAGCATCCAGTCGAGAATGTCGCCAAACAGAGAGCGCTGGCTGCTCTCTGGCGCAAGACGGCTCTCGCCAGACGAGGGCCCTACCGGTTGGCTATCTGTCCGCACGGCGGCTATCAGGCAGCGCCGGCGTCTGCGGCGGGGGCGGTGGGGGCGAATTTCTCCAGACAATACCCCAGTCCGCGCACCGTAGCGATGCGCACGCCGCCACTTTCGATTTTCTTGCGCAGCCGGTGGACATACACTTCGATTGCGTTGTTGCTGACTTCCTCGCCCCACTCGCAGAGGTGATCTACCAGCTGCTCCTTGGACACCAGCCGTCCGCTGCGCTTGAGCAGCACTTCCAAGAGCCCCAGTTCGCGAGCAGACAGATCGATCATGTGATCGTTCATGTAGGCGATCCGTCCCACCTGATCAAAGCTCAGCGGTCCGTGCTTGATGACCGTTGGCCCCCCGCCTGCGCCGCGCCGCGTCAGCGCACGCACCCTCGCTTCCAGCTCCGACAGGGCAAAGGGTTTCGCCATGAAATCATCCGCGCCTAGATCCAGTCCCTTCACCCGTTGCTCGACCGAGTCGCCAGCGGTGAGGATCAGTACCGGCACCCGAGAGTCGCGCGCGCGCAAGCGTCGCAAGACCTCGAGCCCCGAAAGCTTGGGCAGATCGAGATCGAGGATCAGCAGGTCGAAATCCTGAGTGGATAGCGCGCTGTCAGCGGCCAGCCCATCAGCGACGCAGTCAGTTACATAGCCCGACTGGCGCAGCGATCGTGTCAGGCCATCGGCCAGCACGCTGTCATCTTCAGCAAGCAGGATACGCATGCGTCTTCTGAGTTGTTTGAGTGGTTCGGGCGCCTGCGCGGGGCGGGAGAGCAGCATGAGGAGGCTGCGCGCATGCCCGCCTAGGCCGTAGCAAGTCTATTGGGTTTGAAGATTGCCAGCAACCAAGCATTTTTGGGGCGATTCTCTAAAAAGTTTTCTAAAAAACACTATTTGGGCGTAAAAATACGCTTGCATCATCCACTGTTTTTTTATACAGTACTGTTCACAGCAAGGCTGGCAATGCAAACGGCCTGATTCCCCCACCACCGCACCGAGAGAAACCCATGGACGACAAAAAACTGGCGAATTCCGAAAAGGGCAAGGCACTGTCAGCAGCGCTGGCGCAAATTGAAAAGCAATTCGGCAAGGGCTCGGTAATGCGCATGGCCGATGGCGCAGTCGCCGAAGAAGTCCAGGTGGTTTCCACCGGTTCGCTGGGTCTGGACGTGGCGCTGGGTGTCGGCGGCCTGCCGCGCGGCCGGGTGATCGAGATCTACGGTCCCGAATCCTCGGGCAAGACCACGATGACACTGCAAGTGATCGCCGAGATGCAAAAGCTGGGCGGCACCTGCGCATTCATTGATGCCGAGCATGCGCTCGACACCGTGTATGCGCAAAAACTGGGCGTCAATTTGCATGATCTGCTGATTTCCCAGCCGGACACTGGCGAGCAGGCATTGGAAATCACGGACGCCCTGGTTCGTTCCGGCGCGGTTGACCTGATCGTGATCGATTCCGTCGCTGCGCTGACGCCGCGCGCCGAGATCGAGGGCGATATGGGCGACTCGCTGCCCGGTTTGCAGGCACGACTGATGTCGCAGGCACTGCGTAAGCTGACCGGCTCGATCAACCGCACCAACACCATGGTGATCTTCATCAACCAGATTCGAATGAAGATCGGCGTCATGTTCGGCAATCCAGAAACCACCACTGGCGGCAATGCGCTGAAGTTCTACGCATCCGTCCGAATGGACATCCGACGCACCGGCTCGATCAAGTCCGCCGACGAAGTGATCGGCAACGAGACCAAGATCAAGGTCGTCAAGAACAAGGTCGCGCCTCCGTTCAAGGAAGCGCACTTCGATATCCTGTACGGAGAGGGTGTATCGCGTGAGGGCGAGATCATCGACCTCGGTGTCGAGGCCAAGATTGTCGAGAAATCCGGTGCCTGGTACAGCTACAACGGCGAGCGCATCGGTCAGGGCAAGGACAACTCTCGCCAGTACCTGAGAGAGCGTCCCGAGCTTGCGCGCGAGATCGAGAACAAGGTGCGCGCGCATCTCGGTGTGCCACAACTCCCGCCGGGAGCGACCGCTCCGATCGCACCCGTTGCAGAGACCGAGGCGCCGGCACCGAAGAAATCGCGCGCCACAGCCGAGCTGAAGGAAGAGTAAGCCAGGCTCCGTGCCTGCTCCAAAACCCAGCCTGAAAGCTCGCGCGCTGCGCTATCTTGCCGCGCGCGAGCATAGTCGTCTTGAGCTCGGACGCAAACTCCAGCGTCATGCAAGCGAAGACGACGATATCGCTGCACTGCTCGACTGGCTGGAGGCGCAGAAATTCCTTTCCGAAACCCGTTTTGCCGAATCTCTGGTGCATCGTCGCGCTTCCCGATTCGGCAATTCCCGCATCCTGTCCGAATTGCAGAGTCATGGTCTCGATGAGGCTACCGTCTCATCGATGCGCGCGTCTCTACGCGACGATGAAGAGGAGCGCGCATGGCAGACATGGAAAAAAAAATTCGGCATGCCACCGGATTCTACCGAGGCCAAAGCAAAGCAAATGCGTTTCCTGCAACAGCGAGGCTTCTCTACGAGCGCGATCCAGTCAACGATGAAACGGATCGGTCGAGGCGAGATCGGGCAAGATTGACTTAGCCGCACTCATCTGCAAACCGGCCGCGTGCATCTGGGCGCGAATCTCTGCGTGGCCGGGTTCACTGCGGTGGCCGTATGCTAAACTTCGGGAGCTTTGCAGCGCCGCATGAGCGGCACCAGTCGTAGAAGCTGCGACAGGCTGCACAATTCCTGACTCCGCGCACCGCCCTTGCGTCAGCGCGCCATCAGATCTATGCCTTTGTCCGTCCCGACCTATTCTCGTGCGCTGCGCCACACTCGCAGCATCGAGGCACAAGCCTTCCAGCGCGAAGACGGTTTGTGGGACATCGACACGCGTATCACCGATACCAAAACCCGCGTTGCAGACCTTGCCTCTGGCGCAAGACCTGCCGGCACCCCGATCCATGACCTCTGGCTCAGGATCACTATCGATACCCAACTGACTATCGTTGATGCGGAGGCTGTGTCAGACGCCGTGCCTTATCCGGGACACTGCAACACGATTGGTTCGGCGTACAAGAAGCTCATCGGACTGAACCTGCTGCGCAGCTTCCGCCGCGAATTGAAAGACCGTTTGTCGGGCATCGAAGGTTGCACCCATCTGACTGAACTGGCCGGCGTGCTGCCGACCGCCGCCATTCAGGCGTTTGCCGGCGATGTGATGCCAACGCGCGACGGCACGACCGATGACAATAGCGCTCATCCGCCATTTCAGATTGATCGCTGCCACGCATTGCGCCGCGATGGGCCTGCGGTAGAAAAATACTATCCGCGCTGGTTCCTCAAGCCCGGAAACTGATTGCAGTAAAACAATAAGATTTTGAAAAATACCTGCAGCACGATTGAATTGACATCAACCGATCACTCCTACCCATTCTACCCATAGTGACCAAAGGGAAGTCCGCATGAAAATCCATGAATACCAGGGAAAAGAAATCCTGAAGAAATACGGCGTCACCGTGCCGCGAGGCATACCATGTATGAGCGTCGATGAGGCAGTCAAAGCCGCCGAAACACTGGGCGGGCCGGTGTGGGTCGTCAAGGCCCAGATCCATGCGGGTGGTCGCGGCAAGGGCGGTGGTGTGAAAATTGCCAAATCCATCGATCAAGTGCGCGAATATGCCAACCAGATCATGGGCATGCAACTGGTTACCCACCAGACCGGTCCCGAAGGTCAGAAAGTTCGCCGCCTGCTGATTGAAGAAGGCGCGGACATCAAGAAAGAACTCTACGTATCGATGGTCACCGATCGCGTCTCCCAGCGCGTGGTGCTGATGGCCTCATCCGAAGGCGGCATGGATATCGAAGAAGTCGCCGAGAAGCACCCCGAACTGATTCACAAGGTCGAGATCGATCCGTCCACCGGCCTGAAAGACAAAGAAGCCGACGATATCGCCGCCAAGATCGGCGTCCCTGCTGCTTCCATTCCCGCCGCGCGCACCCTGCTGCAGGGGTTGTACCAGGCTTACTGGGATACCGACGCCTCACTGGCCGAGATCAATCCGCTGATTCTCACCGGCGATGGCAAGGTGATCGCACTCGATGCGAAATTCAATTTCGATTCCAACGCCTTGTTCCGCCACCCAGAGATCATCGCGTATCGCGATCTGGATGAGGAAGATCCGGCCGAAGTCGAAGCTTCCAAATTCGACCTCGCCTATATCTCGCTCGATGGCAATATCGGCTGCCTGGTAAACGGCGCTGGTCTGGCGATGGCAACCATGGACACCATCAAGCTGTTTGATGGCGAACCGGCGAATTTCCTTGATGTCGGTGGCGGCGCCACCGCCGAAAAGGTGACTGAGGCCTTCAAGATCATGCTGAAGAATCCTCACCTTCAGGCGATTCTGGTGAATATTTTTGGCGGCATCATGCGCTGCGATGTGATCGCCGAGGGCGTGATCACTGCATCGCGCGCCGTGTCGCTGAAGGTGCCGCTCGTCGTACGCATGAAGGGCACCAACGAAGACATCGGCAAGAAAATGCTCGCCGATTCAGGATTGCCCATCATCTCAGCCGACACCATGGAAGAGGCAGCGCAGAAAGTTGTCGCTGCCGCCAACGGAAAATAATCGCCAAGGAATTCACATGTCCATCCTGATCAACAAAGACACCAAAGTCATCACCCAGGGTATTACCGGCAAGACCGGCCAGTTCCACACGCGCATGTGCCGCGACTACGCGAATGGCAAGCATTGTTTCGTCGCCGGTGTAAATCCCAAAAAAGCCGGAGAAGACTTTGAAGGTATTCCCATTTTTGCCAACGTAAAGGAAGCCAAGAAAGCTACGGGTGCCACTGTCTCAGTCATTTATGTCCCACCCGCCGGCGCCGCCGATGCCATCTGGGAAGCGGTAGATGCTGAGCTCGACCTGACCATCTGCATCACCGAAGGCATTCCGGTGCGCGACATGCTCGCACTGAAAGACAAAATGAAAAAAGCCGGCAGTAAAACGCTGCTGCTGGGCCCGAACTGCCCCGGCCTGATCACGCCCGATGAAATCAAGATCGGCATCATGCCCGGCCACATCCACAAGAAAGGCCGCATCGGCGTGGTCTCGCGTTCCGGTACGCTGACGTATGAAGCCGTCGGTCAGCTGACCGCGCTCGGCCTAGGTCAATCCTCGGCCGTCGGTATCGGCGGGGATCCGATCAATGGCCTCAAGCACATCGACATCATGAAGATGTTCAATGACGATCCCGATACCGATGCCGTGATCATGATCGGTGAGAT
>RGFZ01000004.1 GCA_010024875.1 Oxalobacteraceae bacterium
CTGACTCCCCCTGGGACGTGTTGTTGAATTTGTTCCCGCTGTCGGAACGCTTGCACTATGCGACAGCACGATGTGCAGAGTTATCTGCACTGAATATTAGACTCGTCGCCACCCGTTAGTGTCAAGAAATTTACCTGATAACACTATTCAAAAAAGAAGAATTTCCGACCTAACAAAGCTTACAAAACAAATCAGCCATGTCACAAACTCTCCGAAACATTTGGTTTGCGATCACAAAACACTGCTAACTCGTTGATTACGCAAGTCTTGCCCATCCTATGACCAACTTTGCTCTTGCACAGCACAAAAAAGTCTTGTCGAAAGAATTTCAGCTGACATAGAAATTTTGCATCAAAAAAGCGCTCCGTAGAGCGCTTCTTCATGGTGCTTGAACAAGCTCAGTGCTTAACCACCGGCGCCTTCGATTTTTCTTCTGACGAAGCAACCGCAGGCGCTGGTGCGGCTTCTTCATCGGTCAGTGGCACTGGCTGGCGTTCTAACGCGATCTCAAGCACCTTGTCGATCCATTTGACTGGTACGATTTCGAGGCGGTTTTTCACGTTTTCAGGAATCTCTGCGAGATCTTTCACATTCTGGTCGGGAATCAGCACCGTCTTGGTGCCACCGCGCAGTGCAGCCAGCAGTTTTTCCTTCAAACCACCAATCGGTAGAACCTCGCCGCGCAATGTGATCTCGCCGGTCATCGCCACATCCGCGCGCACCGGAATACCGGTGAATACCGACACCAACGCCGTGGTCATCGCAATACCAGCCGATGGACCATCTTTCGGTGTCGCACCTTCAGGTACATGAATATGAATGTCGGTTTTATCGAACACGTCGTTTTTGATGCCCAACACCTTGGACCGGCTGCGCACTACGGTGCGCGCTGCCTCAATGGATTCTTTCATCACATCGCCCAGTGTGCCGGTACGGATGACATTACCCTTGCCCGGCATGGTCATCGCTTCGATCGTGAGCAAATCACCGCCGACTTCCGTCCAGGCCAGACCGACAACTTGCCCGATTTGATTATCTTTTTCGGCGACGCCAAAGTCATAGCGGCGTACACCGAGAAACTTACCGAGATTCTTACTGGTGACGGTGATTTTTTTCTCCTGCTTTTTGAGCAGCAGCATCTTGACCACCTTACGGCAGATCTTGGAGATTTCCCGTTCGAGCGAACGAACACCAGCCTCGCGCGTGTAATACCGGATGATGTCTCGCACTGCGGATTCGGCGACGCTGATCTCATTGTCCTTCAGACCATTGTTCTTGATCTGTTTCGGCAAGAGATAACGCTGAGCGATGCTGGTCTTTTCATCCTCGGTATAACCCGATAGACGAATAACCTCCATCCGGTCGAGAAGCGCCATGGGGATATTCAGCGAGTTCGCGGTCGCGACGAACATCACGTCCGAGAGATCGAAATCAACCTCGACGTAGTGATCAGCAAAAGTATGGTTTTGCTCGGGGTCGAGCACCTCGAGTAGCGCCGATGCGGGATCGCCCCGGAAATCCTGGCCGAGTTTGTCGATCTCGTCCAGCAGAAACAGCGGGTTGCGAACTCCCGTTTTAGTCAGACTCTGCAAGATCTTGCCCGGCATGGAGCCTATGTAGGTGCGACGATGGCCACGAATCTCGGCTTCGTCACGCACACCACCTAGCGCCATGCGAACGAATTTGCGATTCGTCGCGCGCGCAATCGATTGTCCAAGCGAGGTCTTGCCGACACCCGGCGGGCCAACGAAGCAGAGAATGGGCGCCTTGACCTTGTCGACCCGCTGCTGTACGGCGAGATATTCGAGGATGCGTTCCTTGATCTTGTCGAGTCCGTAGTGATCGTCCTCGAGTACTTTCTCTGCATGGGTCAGGTCATTGTTGACCTTGGACTTTTTACGCCACGGAAGACCTATCAGCACATCAATGTAATTTCGAACTACAGTGGCCTCGGCCGACATGGGCGACATCAGCTTAAGCTTCTTGAGTTCGCTTTGCGCCTTCTCGCGCGCTTCTTTCGGCATCTTTGCAGCGATGATCTTCTTTTCCAGATCTTCGAGGTCTGCGCCTTCTTCGCCTTCGCCGAGTTCTTTCTGAATCGCCTTAACCTGCTCGTTCAGGTAATACTCTCGCTGAGATTTTTCCATCTGGCGCTTCACGCGGCCACGGATGCGCTTCTCAACCTGCAGAATGTCGAGCTCTGCTTCGAGTTGTCCGAGCAAATGTTCGTGGCGCTTGGCGACATTGAAGATTTCGAGAATGACTTGTTTTTGCTCGAGCTTCAGGGGTAAGTGCGCGGCGATAGTATCGGCAAGCCGGCCGGCATCATCGATGCCTGCGAGCGAAGTAAGGATCTCCGGCGGTATCTTTTTATTGAGCTTTACATACTGATCGAACTGCTGGACGATCGCGCGACGCATCGCCTCAACCTCGGACTCGTCGCCCGGCTCAGATTCAACTGGCGACAAATCTGCCATGAAGTGTGTATCGACTTCGGTGATCTGATGGATACGCGCGCGCTGTGCGCCCTCGACCAGCACCTTCACGGTGCCATCGGGCAGCTTTAGCATTTGCAAGATATTGGCGATACAGCCGATTTCGTAGATGTCATCAGCGGAAGGCTCATCCTTGGCGGCCGCTTTTTGCGCGGCGAGCATGATGCTCTTGCCCTGCTCCATCGCAGCCTCGAGTGCCTTGATGGATTTGGGACGACCAACGAACAGTGGTATCACCATATGCGGGAACACCACCACATCGCGCAGCGGAAGCAAGGGCAATTGGGTGGGTTCGGAAAATTGGGAAGTGATCGTCATTGCGAGCCTTTTGATAAAACCTGAGGCCTATGTTGGCATGTTTTGGCCAATCACAAGTCCTTTGCCAGCCAAACCTTACAACAGCTAATGCATTTTTGCCTTAAAAACCTGACAAATCGGCTATTTACCCCTGTTTATGGCCCGAAAATGCGAGGAAAAGCGCACTGGCGGGCGACAGCAGGATCCGTTTCCATCGACTAAGCGCCCGAAGCTCGCTGGGAACGGCTTGCGATGTCCACCGGAATGCATAGTTGTGAGTCGATTGTACTTTGTTTGTTCAAAAAACTGACGTAAGACAGCGTTTTTCAGCAGTTTTTTGCGATTTTTGCAGGAATTTGACGAGTAGACAGCCAAGCTGGATCGCAGCGGCCCGCCGGGTTTACTTCGCGCCGGAGACCTTGGGCTGTTCGTGATAGATCAGCAGAGGCTTGGCGCCATTCGTGATCGTGTTCTCGTCGATCACGACCTTGGCGACATTTTGCTCATTTGGCAATTCAAACATCACATCGAGCAGTGCATGCTCGACAATCGAACGCAAGCCTCGGGCGCCGGTCTTGCGAGCGAGTGCTTTCTTGGCGATCGCATGCAGCGCCGCAGGGCGCACCTCGAGTTCAGCGCCTTCCATCTCGAGCAGCTTCGAATACTGTTTGATGAGTGCGTTCTTGGGTTCAAGCAGAATCTGTATCAGTGCCTCTTCCGTGAGCTCGGACAAGGTCGCCACGACAGGCAAGCGGCCAACCAGCTCGGGAATGAGACCAAACTTGATCAGATCCTCCGGCTCGGCATCGGTCATGACCTCGCTCGCCGTGCGCTCTGACTGGCTTTTTACCTCGGCGGAGAAACCGATGCCACTTTTCTCAGAGCGATTGGAAATGATCTTTGCCAGGCCATCGAACGCGCCGCCACAAATGAACAAGATGTTGGTCGTGTCGATCTGCACGAAGTCTTGATTCGGGTGTTTGCGTCCGCCCTGCGGCGGCACGGACGCCATCGTGCCTTCGATCAGCTTCAGTAGCGCCTGCTGAACTCCCTCACCCGATACATCGCGCGTAATCGATGGGTTGTCCGACTTGCGTGAGATTTTGTCGATCTCATCAATGTAGACAATACCCTTCTGGGCCTTCTCGACTTCGTAGTTGCAGTTTTGTAGCAGCTTCTGAATGATGTTCTCTACATCCTCGCCCACGTAGCCGGCCTCGGTCAGCGTCGTGGCATCGGCAATTACGAAGGGCACATTCAGCATGCGCGCCAGCGTTTGTGCGAGCAGGGTCTTTCCCGAGCCCGTCGGGCCGATCAGCAAAATGTTGCTCTTGGCAAGCTCGACTTCGTCTTTCTTGCCCAGATGACGCAGACGCTTGTAGTGGTTGTATACCGCGACCGACAGTGTGCGCTTAGCGGTCTCCTGTCCGATCACATACTGACCAAGTAAGTCGCAGATTTCCTGAGGGGTAGGAAGGTCCGATTTCGGGGTGGCAACCGTCTCGACCGTGGACGCTTCATCCCGGATGATGTCATTGCAAAGATCGATACATTCGTCGCAGATAAATACGGATGGGCCGGCGATTAGCTTTTTAACCTCGTGCTGGCTCTTCCCGCAGAATGAGCAGTAGAGCAACTTTTCGCCGCTGGACGACTTTTTTTCGGACATGGACTGACCAGAAATGGTGAATTTGGCTTGATCTTACCTGCGAAATCGAAATCCGTCACGCAGGGGCACCGCCCCCAGCGGCCGAGATATTTTGCCGACAGGACAATTATTATAGAAATGCTATTTTTAGGCGCGGTGGGTCAGTACCTTGTCGATCATTCCGTACTCGACCGCCTGATCGGCGGACATGAAGTTGTCGCGGTCGGTGTCGCGGCTGATCTGCTCAATATCGCGGCCGGTCTTCTCCGAGAGAATGCTATTGAGCCGTTCGCGCAAGTAGAGAATTTCGCGGGCCTGAATCTCGATGTCCGATGCCTGTCCCTGTGCGCCGCCCAAGGGCTGGTGAATCATCACGCGGGAATTCGGCAGCGAAAAACGCTTGCCCTTGGCGCCTGCGGCCAGCAGGAAAGCGCCCATTGATGCTGCCAGCCCGGTGCACAAGGTGGAGACATCCGGCTTGATGAACTGCATGGTGTCATAGATCGCCAGACCGGCCGAGACCGAACCGCCCGGCGAATCGGCCGCTCTGCTCGATCACCATTGGCACCATGCCGAGCATCTCGGTATCGATTGCAGATTTGCGATAAACGCTGTCTACCATAGTCATTCCCATCTTCAAATGTTGAGTGGCGGTCAGGCTGGCGGCGCCGGAGCAGTCAGTCCTGCGAGTTGTTCATCAGATCATCAAACGGTACCGTCGTTTCCTTGACTTTGGCTTTTTCCAGCACAAAATTCACCACGTTTTCCTCAAGCACCAGCGCCTCGACCTCAGCAATGCGATTGCGGTCGCTGTAGTAGTACTTGATGACTTGCTGAGGATCTTCGTAGGCCTTCGAGAAATCTTCGATGTACGTCTTGATCTGATCGGGCGTCGCACTCAGCGAGTTCGCTTTGACCATTTCAGACAAGATCAGGCCAAGACGCACGCGGCGGTCTGCCTGCTGAGTGAACAGGTCGGCAGGGAAAGGCATGTCTTTCACATTGACACCACGCTGACGCATGTCTTCGCGGGTCATTTCGGCCAGACGCTCGGCATCTTGTTCGAGCAGAGATTTGGGAACGTCCAGTTCGGCGACCTTCAGCAGCGCATCCATCACGCTCTGCTTGGTGCGCGATTTGACTCGGCTGCCGACTTCGCGTTCCAGATTCACACGAATATCGTCGCGCATTTTTTGCAGATCGCCATCAGGGATGCCCAGACTCTGAGCGAACTCGGTATTCACTTCGGGCATGTGCGCCCATTCGACGTTCTTCACCGTGATGGTGAATTCTGCGGTCTTGCCGGCGACATCTTTGCCGTGGTAGTCCTCGGGAAAGTCCAGTGGAAAGGTACGGCTCTCCCCGACTTTCAGGCCAATGGTGGCTTTTTCAAAATCCGCCAGCATGCGGCCCTCGCCCAGCACGAACGAGAAATTGTCAGCCTTGCCGCCAGCGAACTCAACGCCGTCGATCTTACCAACGAAATCAATGGTCACGCGATCGCCATTGAGTGCGGCGACATCGGCACCGCCGTCGCCGTGAGCATGATGCTCTCCCTTGGTATGGAAGTGAACGCGCTGCTTGCGCAGGATGTCAATGGTCTTGTCGATCTCGGCGTCGGTAATATCGGAGCGGCTTTTCTCGATTTCGATCGCTGACAGATCGCCGATCTTCACTTCAGGGTAGATCTCGAAAGTCGCCTGAAACACCAGCGAGCCTTCGACACTGGCACCCTCTTTCGGCTCAATGCGCGGATAACCGGCGACCCGCAGATTGTTCGATGCCGCCGTCGTCGCGAATGCACGGCCCACGGTGTCGTTCAGCACCTCGTTCTCGACCATCGGGCCGTACTGCGCAGCGATCATCTTCATCGGCACTTTGCCGGGCCTGAATCCGGGTGCCTTGGCAGTCCGAGCGCGCACTTTCAGGCGCTTCTCGACCTCGGCGTTAATCTCAGCCAGAGGCACGGTCAGCGTCACGCGGCGTTCGAGTTTTTCGAGGGTTTCGACTTCAGTTGACATGTGCTTCGTCCAAAAATGTTAATCAGAACCGTGGTGCGAGGAGGGGGACTCGAACCCCCACACCATTGCTGGCGTCAGGACCTAAACCTGGTGCGTCTACCAATTTCGCCATCCTCGCGGCTATCGGGCACAGCGCCCAAAAAGAGAAGCTGACCCGACACAGTTTCAACAAAAGCAAAGGGCGACCCAGCGTCAAGAGCGGTCGCCCTGCGTTGCCATTGTGGTGGCTGTGACTCTAAGTCCGAATTTTACTGGAAAATCAAGCAAAATGCTCCGGTTCCGCACCCCGCTGCCACAGTAATCGCGGAAGATTCTGCTTCATTCCGGCTCATCGCGCCCCAGAAGAAACCGGGCGCTTCACCCTGAACCACGCCGCATACAGCGCAGGCAGGAACAGCAGCGTGAGCACGGTCGCCAAGATCAGCCCGCCCATGATCGCCACCGCCATCGGCCCCCAGAACACCGAGCGCGACAGCGGAATCATCGCCAGCACCGCCGTGGCCGCCGTCAGCATGATGGGGCGACAGCGCCGGACCACTGAACCAACGATCGCATCCCAGGCCGGGATCCCGGCCGCGATATCTTGCTCAATCTGATCCACCAGAATGACAGAATTTCGGATGATCATCCCGAACAGCGCAATCACCCCGAGCTGTGCGACAAAGCCGAAAGGCCTCTGCAAGATCAACAGCGCCATCGCCGCCCCCGCCACGCCCAGCGGACCCGTCAGGAACACTAGTACCGAACGTGAAAAGCTGTGAAGCTGCAGCATCAGCAAAGTAAAGACAATGAAAATCACCAGCGGTACATTGGCCGCGATGGATTCCTGTGCCTTGCCGCTGTCGGCAATCGCGCCCTCCAGACTGATCTTGTAGCCCGGCGGTAGCTTCTCGCGCAGGCCATTCAGCTGCGGATCGATCTGCATCGAGACAGTGGGCCCCTGAATGCCGTCGGCCACATCGGATTGCACCGTGATCGCCCATTCGCGACCATAGCGCCATATGACGCCAGGCTCCCACACGAAACGCGGTGTCGCCAGTTGCGACAGCGGCACAGCACGGCCGGTGGGCGTCGGTATGCTGGCGTTACTGAGCGCGGTAATCGTGCTGCGTTCCTCCACCGGTTGCCGCATCACGATATCGATCAGCTTGTCACCGGTGCGGAACTGCCCGATGGTCGATCCGCTGAGTATCGTGTTCGCCGCCCGCATCACTGTCTGAGAGCTGATGCCCATCGCTCTGAGCTTGTCCTGATCCAGATCGATGCGAAGCACCTTGACCGACTCGTTCCAGTTATCGTTCACGCCAATTGCATGCGGGTTCTTGCGCATGATCGCCTTGACCTCATCTGCGATCACTCTCACCTTGTCGATCTCGGTACCCGTCACGCGGAACTGCACCGGATAAGGCACGGGCGGACCATTCGGCAGCAATTTCACCCTGCCCCGCACTTCCGGAAAATCCGTTTTGAACACCTGAACAATCTTCAGGCGAAGCGCCTCGCGCGATTTCGCATCCTTTGGCAGCACAACGATTTGCGACACATTCGTCTGCGGGAAGATCTGGTCCAGTGGCAGATAAAAGCGCGGGCTGCCCGTGCCGACATAGGTCGTGACACTATCCACGCCCGGTTGCTGGGTGATGAATCGCTCGAATTTTTTCGCCTGTGTCTCAGTCGCTTGATAAGACGAACCCTCGGGAAGCCACAGCTCGACCATCAGTTCGAGACGGCTGGAATCCGGAAAGAACTGCTGCTCAATGAATTTGAAGCCAAACACACCCAGGAAAAATCCGGCCAGCGTCAGCATGATCGTGGTCTTGCGCCAATTCACGCACCA
Organism: Oxalobacteraceae bacterium; assembly: GCA_010024875.1. GTDB lineage: Bacteria > Pseudomonadota > Gammaproteobacteria > Burkholderiales > Burkholderiaceae_D > Pernthalerella. The sequence goes on from RGFZ01000004.1 coordinate 8,299, forward strand.
GTTCACTACACGCCGCAAGCGCGTGTAGAACGGTGTATCGAACATCTCATGATGACCATCCGCTGTCGTCGCCGGCTTCACTCGCAACAGCACGTAACCAATGTATGGCGTAAAAAGTACGGCAGCGAACCACGAAATCATCAAGGCGATGGCATTCACCGAAAACATCGAAAAGGTGTACTCGCCCGCAGCGGATTTTGCAAAACCGATCGGCAGGAAACCGGCCGCCGTGATCAAGGTGCCGGTCAACATGGGCATCGCGGTGGAGGTGTAGGCAAAGGTCGCTGCATCAAAACGAGACAGACCTTCTTCCATTTTGCGCACCATCATCTCCACTGCGATGATTGCGTCATCGACCAGCAGACCCAGTGCAATGATCAGCGCGCCCAGCGAAATTTTGTGTAGGTCAATGCCAAAGATGCGCATCGCGAGAAAAGTGGCAGCCAACACCAGCGGGATAGTCAATGCGACGACCAGTCCGGGACGCACATCGATGCGCAAAGGCTGAGTATGCAAGCCTAGCGAGACAAAACTGACGGCCAGAACGATGAGCACCGCCTCAGCCAGCACCTTCAGGAATTCATTGACCGAGGAACTGACCGCGCGCGGCTGATCAGCGACGCGCTCCAGCGTGATACCGACCGGGAGCTTTGCGCGTATCTGTTCGGCGGCGGCATCAAGATGATGTCCCAGCTCGATGATGTCGCCGCCCTTTTCCATCGACACGCCCAGCCCGATCACCTCCTTGCCGTTGTAGCGCAGCTTGTCGCGCGGTGGATCGGCATAGCCGCGCGTGATGGTCGCGAAATCACCCAGCCGGAAGCTGTTGCCATTCGCGCGTAAAGGCAAGTTCTCCAAGTCTTTCGCGGTGATCAGCGCGCCCGTCACACGTACCTGCAAGTTATCGGTGGGTGTTACCAGCACGCCACTGCCCTCGACCGCATTTTGCGTATTGATTTGTGCGATCACGCTGTCGACAGGAATACCTAGCTGAGCAAATTTTTTTGTCGAGAAATCGATGTACAGCTTTTCGTCCTGCACGCCGTAAAGCTCTACTTTGGAGACCGCGGGTACCGATAGTAGTTGCTGGCGCACAAAGTCTGCGTAATCTTTGACCTCGGCATGACTGAAGCCGTCGCCGGACAGAGCAAAGATGGAACCAAAGGTGTCGCCAAATTCATCATTGAAAAAAGGTCCCTGCACGCCCGACGGCAACGTGCTGCGAATGTCACCGATCTTTTTGCGCACCTGATACCAGACCTGAGACACCTCTCTCGGTGGTGTCGACTCGCGCAGCTCAATGATGATTAGTGTCTCTCCGGGCTTGGAGTAGCTGCGGATCTTGTCGATGTAAGGCGTCTCCTGGAGTTTTTTCTCCAGCTTGTCGGTCACCTGCTCTGCCATCTGCACCGAGCTGCTGCCCGGCCAGTAGGCGCGGATGACCATCGCGCGGAAGGTGAAGGGCGGATCTTCATCCTGCCCGAGCTTGCTGTAGCTCATCACGCCGCCCAGCAGCAGCACCACGATCAGATAGCGAATGAAGGGTATGTGCTCCAGCGCCCAGCGAGAGAGATTCAGTCTGCCTTTCATTTTCCAGCCCCGGCGTCCGGCTTGCCGGTCTCAGTCGCCTGAGCTTTCGCCGACAACTCGTCACCGAGCAAACGGACTTTTTGTCCGACCTGCAGTTGGTTGACGCCGGCAGTCACCACCACCTGCCCCGGGTTCAGGCCAGAGGCCACCATCAACTCATTACCTGTCGTACCAGCGACTTGCACCGCGACCAGCGAGACCTTGCCGCCTTCGACCACCCAAACCGCTGTGCCATCTTGCTGCCGGACCAGCGCCGATAGCGGCAAGCGGATCGCGGCCGGCGCTGGCACGGCAAATTGCACCGTCGCCGTCATACCCAGCCGGACATCTACCCCAGCCTTGGGCAAAGCGATCTTCGCCGTGTAGGTCCGTGTCGCCGGATCCGCGACTGGGGAGAGCTCGCGCAGCTTGCCCTCCATCACCGCACGCGGATTGGCCCAGGTGCGCACCTTCAGATCGCTCACCTGACGCAGCGCATCGACCTGATCTTCAGGAATACTGACCCGAACTTCCTTATCGCCAGCACGCGCAAGTCGCACCACCGGAACACCTGCGGCGACCACCTGTCCCACCTCGGCATCGATGCCAGTGATCACCCCCGCTGCATCGGCATACAAATTGTTGTAGCCGCTCTGATTGGTCTGAATTTTCAAGGCGGCGCTGGCCTGCTCATGCGAGGCGAGGGCCGATTGGTAGGCCGCTTCTTTCCCATCAAGCAGCGCCTGACTGACAAAGTTCTTCTGACGCAGCTCCCGATAACGCTGCAGCTCGGCGCGCGCCAGTGACAAGTTGCTGTCCGCTGCACTAACTGCCGCCTTTGCCTGCGACTGCGCGAGCTGCAGGTCCGCAGGATCGAGCTGCATCAGCAACTGGCCACGCTTGACCAGGCTCCCGATCTCGACCTGTCGCCCGATCAGCTTGCCGCCGACGCGAAAACCCAGTCGTGATTCGTAGCGCGGCTGGATCTCGCCGGATAACTCCACCAGCGCGCGATTTTCAGCGGGCGCAACGGTCACGGTCCTCACCGGTCGCACAATCTCGACCCGCTCGACCGGCTTGGAACAGGCGGCGACAGCAAGCACTAGCGAGAGCGCTAGCCCATGTAGCGAGGTGGCCAGGGTACGGGAAGCGAAGCGGACCACGTTTTTTCCTTTACTATTCGGCCTGCGAAATGAAGATGAACCACAGACGTTGCAAAGCAGAGATCGCCATGCTGCACTGACGGCCTTGATCCGGCAGTGCTGATGAAAGCCACAGCCGGCGTGCCAGCCAAGTCGACATCTGACGCTGCCGCCGACCCATTCATTACTGACTGCGCGGTTAGTAATTATAGCGAAAGCACATTCCTGTGCATTAACAACATCTCCGCCCGTCCTCGTCTGCATGCCTAATCAACACTACGAAAATTTCCCGGTCGCCTCGCCGCTCTTGCCCCGCGAGATGCGCGCCCCGGTCAGGGTGTTGTATGCATTCGCTCGCAGCGCCGACGATCTGGCGGACGAAGGCCATGCCAGACCGGAAGAACGTATCGCGGCGCTTGATGCGTACGAGAGAGAGCTCGACCTGATCGATGCTGGTCAGAGCCCAACCTCGACCCTCTTTCGTCAGTTGTCCGCGACGCTGCGTGAGCGACGCATCGGCACGGCTTTGCTGCGCGATCTGCTGTCCGCGTTTAGGCAAGATGTTCGTCAGACTCGCTATGCCACTTTTACCGCGCTGCTCGACTATTGCCGGCGCTCGGCCAACCCCGTGGGGCGTCTGATGCTGGCGCTCGCTGGCGAGGCACGCGAGAGCTCGCTCAGGATGAGCGATGCGATCTGCAGTGCGCTGCAGATCATCAATTTTTTGCAGGATGTGGCGATCGACTGGGAAAAATCGCGCGTTTACCTGCCGCAGGAAGATATGCATCGCTTCGGAGTGACTGAGCAGCAGATCGCGAATGCCGACATGAACGAGCGCTGGCACGCGCTGATGCAGTTCGAGATTGATCGGGCCCGCGAGATGATGTGCGCCGGCGCACCGCTGGCACTGACAATCGGTGGCCGACTGGGGTGGGAGTTGCGGCTGGTGGTGCAAGGCGGACTGCGTATCCTCGAAAAAATCGAGGCTGCCGGTCATGATGTTTTTTACCGCCGTCCCACGCTACATGCGGCTGACTGGCTGCTGATGATCTGGCGTGCGTGGTCACAACCCGTGCCCACGCAGCGTCGGTATTCTGCGCGCTGATCTTTTTGTTCTTGAGAGTCTCCCCGGTCTGACGATGACACCCGACGAATACTGCCAACAAAAAGCCGCACAAAGCGGCTCGAGCTTTTACTACAGTTTTCTCTTCCTTCCGCCGCAGCGGCGCAAGGCCATCACCGCACTGTATGCGTTCTGCCGCGAAGTTGACGATGTGGTGGATGAGACCAGCGATCCTTCCATCGCACGCACCACGCTCGACTGGTGGCGGCGCGAGGTACAGAGCTTGCTGTCAGGCTCGCCGACCCACCCCGTGACCCAGGCGCTGCAGCCACACCTGTCCGCGTTCGGTGTGCGCGGCGAGCATCTGCTGGCCGTCATCGATGGGATGGAAATGGACCTGACGCAGACCCGCTATCTTGATTATCCTGCGCTGCAGCGCTATTGCTGGCACGTCGCTAGCGTCGTCGGCATCATGTCGGCCAGTATCTTCGGCTACAGCGACGAGCGCACGCTGAGCTATGCAGAGAAACTCGGACTGGCTTTTCAGCTCACGAATATCATCCGCGATGTCGGTGAAGATGCTCGCCGGGGCCGCATCTACCTGCCGATCAGCGAATTACAGGAATATCGGGTCACTGCCGCTGAGGTCCTCCAGGCGAGGCACAGCGAACGATTTGAAGCGCTGATGCAGTTCCAGACACAGCGCGCGCAGTCGCTGTATGACGAAGCCTTCGCCGCACTGCCCGGCGCCGACCGCCGCGCGCAACGGCCCGGTCTGATCATGGCGGCAATCTATCGCACCTTGCTTGACGAAATACAGCGCGATGGCTTCCAGGTGCTTCAGCATAAAGTGTCGCTGACGCCGCTGCGCAAGTTATGGCTGGCATGGAAAACCTGGGTCAAACCCTGAAAAACACCTCCTCATGAAGAAAACACAGGTCGCCATCGTTGGCGCTGGCTGGGCGGGCTGCTCAGCGGCAGTCGAACTGGCACGGCGCGGCGCGCGCGTCACGCTGTTCGAGGCGTCTCGCACGGCCGGCGGGCGCGCGCGGCGTGTCGAGCATGCAGGTCGCACGCTCGACAATGGCCAGCACATCCTGCTGGGCGCGTATCGCGACACCCTGCACATGATGCGGCAAGTCGGCATCGACCCTGCGAGAGCGATGCTCCGCTTGCCGCTCCAAATGCGCTACCCGCCAGGCACCGGTGGCATGGACTTCATTGCGCCACGACTTCCCGCGCCTTTTCATCTGCTGGTCGCAGTCCTGCGTGCGAAAGGATTGAGCTCGGCCGACAAGCTCTCTCTGGCACGTTTTTCTACTGCTGCTCGCTGGATGGACTGGCAGCTCGACATTGATTGCAGCGTGGATGCGCTTCTGGACCAATTCGACCAGACCGAGCGACTGGCGCAACTGATGTGGCGACCGCTCTGTATCGCTGCGCTGAACACCCCGCCCGAGCGCGCATCGGCGCGGGTGTTTCTGCGCGTGCTGGGTGACTCGCTGGGCGCTACCCGCAACGCATCCGACATGCTGCTGCCCAAGGAGGATCTGTCCACACTGTTCCCGGACGCCGCCATCGCTTATCTCGAGAAGCATCATGGCCATTACCAACCGGGTGCACGAGTGCGCTCGCTGCAGGCAATGAACCGACAGTGGACACTGGAGATCGAAGGAAACGATCTGCCTTCGGCAAGCTTCGAGCGGATCATCATCGCCAGCCCGGCGCCGGTAGCGCAGTCGCTACTGGCACCGCACGACAGCGCGCTGGCGGCATCGCTGCAGTTTGAGCACGAGCCGATCACGACCTGCTATCTGCAGTACGACGCCGGCATTCGGCTTGCGCAACCTTTTTATGCGCTGGCAGACCAGCCTGCTGACAATCAGTGGGGGCAATTTGTCTTTGATCGCGGCTGGCTGGACGAGGCGCAGGCGGGCACCATGGCCGTCGTGATCAGTGCGTCATCGGAAGCGATGCAACTGTCTCATCAGTCATTGATCAACGCCGTAGCAAACCAACTGGCAGCCGTGTTCCGCGATCCTGCGCTTGCCTCACCAGTCTGGACACAAATCATTACCGAGAAGCGCGCGACGTTTGCTTGCACGCCTGATCTGCAGCGCCCGACGAATCAGACCTCGCTGCCGAATGTCTGGCTGGCGGGGGATTACACCGCCGGACCTTATCCTGCAACGATAGAAAGCGCGGTGCGCAGCGGCCTTGCAGCGGCACAACTTGTGCTGGCATCAATGCATTGAGATGGGCTAGTGAATAGCAAGAAAGGCTCACGCGGTGCATGATGCCAGTCAGTGAAGCAGGCAGATTGTTCGAGATCATTGAACATCTTAAAGTCACTGGATCCCGGCCTGCGCCGTGCTGAGGTTTCAGCTGCTACCGGCTCTCATGTCGTCGTCCCGGCGCAGGCCGGGACCCAGCGTCTTTTGTTGCGTGTAGAGACGCTTGGGCTTGACTCACTGGAGAGGAAGAAAGACTTCGGGAGCTACTGCAACTCCCGCACGCGATTCATCGCTTCATCAATACGCTCAACGCCAATCACCTGAAGTCCTTCGATCTTCTGCTTCGGCAGGTTCGACTTGGGCACTAGCGCGACCGAGAATCCCAACTTCGCCGCTTCCCTCAGACGCTCCTGACCGCGCGGCGCCGGACGAATTTCGCCCGCAAGACCCACCTCGCCAAACGCCACCAGACCGCGCGGCAAGGGTTTGTTGCGCATCGAGGACTGTATCGCCAGCAGCACCGCCAGATCCGCTGCAGGCTCGGTGATCTTCACGCCGCCGACAGCATTGATGAATACATCCTGATCGTAGGCAGCAACGCCCGCATGCCGGTGCAGTACCGCGAGCAGCATCGCCAGCCGATTCTGCTCCAGCCCGACCGAAAGCCGGCGCGCATTCGGCACATGCGAGGCATCGACCAGCGCCTGTATCTCCACCAGCAGCGGACGTGTGCCCTCTTGGGTGACCATCACACAAGAACCGGGTACCTGACTGTCATGCTGCGACAGGAACAACGCCGAGGGATTGGAAACGCCTTTCAGGCCTTTCTCGGTCATGGCGAATACACCCAGTTCGTTTACAGCGCCAAAGCGATTCTTGAAGGCGCGCACCAGACGAAAGCTGGAATGGGTATCTCCCTCGAAATACAGCACGGTATCAACGATGTGCTCCAGAACGCGCGGACCCGCCAGCGCGCCCTCTTTGGTGACATGTCCGACCAAAATGATGGTGATACCCGATTGCTTGGCCACGCGTGTCAGCTGCGCCGCGCATTCGCGCACCTGCGCAACCGAACCCGGCGCAGAGGTCAGTGCATCCGAGTACAAGGTCTGTATCGAATCGATGACCGCGACTTCCGGCTTGTGCTCGGCCAGCGTGTTGAGAATTTTTTCCAGCTGAATTTCTGCCTGTAGCTGCAAACGATCGGCGTCGATCGCCAAACGTCGTGCGCGCAATGCGACTTGTGCACCGGATTCTTCACCACTTACATACAGCGCACGCTTGACGCGTGACAGATTGGCCAGCGCCTGTAATAGTAAGGTGGATTTGCCGATGCCCGGATCGCCGCCGATCAGCACCACACCACCGGCCACCAATCCGCCGCCAAGCACGCGATCGAATTCATCGATATCCGTGCCGAACCGGGGCACATCGCTGGCTTCGATATCGGCCAGCCGCAGAACAGGTGAGCCTTGCACCAGGCCTTTCTGTGACGAGAAGCGGTTGCCACCGGAAGGCTCGGCGAGGCTTTCGACCATGGTATTCCAGCTGTGGCACGAAGGGCATTGCCCTGCCCATTTGTTGCTGACGCCGCCGCACTCGGTGCAGCTGTACTGGATTTTTTGTTTGGCCATTGCGGCGCTCAACGCGTGGTCGCGCGCTGCACACGCGGCGTTATCGAGCACATCAATTCATAGCCGATGGTACCCGCCGCTTGCGCGACCTCATCAACCGGCAGCCCCGGGCCCCAGAGCATGACCTCGCTACCAACCCGGGCATCAGGAATGCCGGACAGATCAACATTGAGCATGTCCATCGACACGCGGCCCAGCAACTGCGACCGTTTGCCATTGACCAGCACCGGCGTCCCGGTCGGCGCATGACGCGGATAGCCATCGGCATAACCGCAAGCGACAATGCCTATGCGCATGTCGCGCTCGGCGCGGAACAGGCTGCCATAGCCGACCGAGTCGCCCGCTTTCAGGGATTGCACTGCGATCAGGCGGGTGGTCAGACTCATCGCGGCTTGTAGACCAAACGAATGCGCGCTACCTCCCCCCGGAGAGCCGCCGTACAACATCACGCCCGGCCTGATCCAGTCGCAGCGGATCTCAGGATGCAGCAAAATGGCGGGGGAATTCGATACGCTGACCTCAGCCTGCATCTCAGAGGTGGCCTCATGGAAGCGACGCATCTGCTCTTCTACATCGGGATCCGCGCTCTTTTGATCAGCATTCGCGAAATGCGTGATCAGCGACACTTTGCCTACTGCCGGCATGGCTGAGAGGCGCTGCCACACCGCCTTTGCCTGCGCAGAGGGAAAGCCGAGGCGGTTCATGCCCGTGTTGATCTTCAGATGCACGTCGACGGGCTGCAACGGCTTGAAATGCTCCAGCATGTCGAGTTGCTCGGACGTGTGGATCACCGGCTGCAGGCCATAGTCGCCGATCATTTTCAAGTCGCTGCTGTCGAACATACCCTGCATCATCATGATCGGTCGGTGCCAGCCAAGTTCGCGCAAGTGCGCGGCGCGGTCAAACTCGATCAGTGACAATCCGTCTGCCTGCGCAAAGGCGATCAGTCCGTTCTCCAGTCCGTGACCATAGGCATCGGCCTTGACGACTGCCCAGACCTTTGCGCCCGGGGCAGCGGTGCGCACAAGCGCAAGGTTGGCACGCATGGCGGCAAGGTCGGTAGTCGCAACGATGGGACGCGGCATTGAGAAGAGTCGAATCAAATGAAGTGGAAAACCCTGAATTCTACCGGACGCCGAACCTGTACTGCCGAGGAAAGGATAAGATTTCATGGTATAAAGCCGGGGTCGCTGCGCAAGCAGGCCGCTCATCGGCTCAATTTAGCAGCGACAGAAAAAGCGCAGATCAATCGCAGGCAGCCTGTCTTTCCATGAATCCCGGCTTTTACACCATCATGGCGGCGCAGTTTTTTTCGTCGCTCGCCGACAATGCGCTGCTAATCGTCGCCATCTCATTGCTGGCGTCCGCCGAGTCCCCCGGCTGGATGACGCCCATGCTCAAGCTGTTCTTCGTCACCTCCTATGTCGTGCTGGCACCCTTTGTCGGTGCATTTGCCGATTCGTTGCCCAAGGGCCGGGTGATGTTCATCACCAACCTGGTAAAAATTGTCGGCTGCTTGATGATGTTCTTCAGCATCCACCCGCTGCTGGCCTATGCGGTCGTGGGCTTTGGCGCAGCGGCGTACTCGCCGGCCAAATACGGCATCCTGACCGAACTCCTGCCCGCAGAAAAACTCGTCGCAGCCAATGGCTGGATCGAAGGCCTGACCGTGCTCTCGATTATTTTGGGTACCGTGTTGGGCGGCGCGCTGGTGAGTGAAAAGTTTGCTGCGGCAATCGCCGCGATGCTACCCGTGAATCATTTCGAACTCAGTGTGTCGCTGGAAATTGCCCTGGGCGTGGTCATGGTGGCCTACTTACTCGCCGCCTTATTCAACTTGAAGATACCCGACACCGGCGCGCACTATCCCGCTCAAGAGCGCCATCCGGTGCGGCTAATCGTTGACTTTTCGCATTGCTTTGTCGCACTCTGGAAGGACCGACTCGGCCAGATCTCATTGTCAGTGACTTCGCTGTTCTGGGGCGCGGGTGCAACACTGCAATTCATCGTGCTGAAGTGGGCCGAGAAAGCGCTGAACATGCCTCTCGCGCAAGGCGCGATCCTTCAGGGTGTGGTGGCCTTTGGTGTCGCCTTCGGCGCCATGGCGGCGGCGCGGCGCGTGCCCCTGAAAAAATCACTGACCGTGATGCCGCTCGGCTTTGCAATGGGCATCATCGTTATCGTGATGGTGACGGTGACGAAGGTGTTTTTCGCTTACCCTCTGCTGGTACTGATCGGCGCACTGTCTGGCTATTTTGTGGTGCCGATGAATGCCTTGCTGCAGCATCGGGGACACGTGCTGATGAGCGCAGGGCACTCGATCGCGGTGCAAAATTTCAGCGAGAACCTATCCATCCTGATGATGCTCGGCCTCTATGCGCTACTGGTGAAGCTGGATTTCAGCGTCAACGTGGTGATCGTGCTGTTCGGTTTATTTGTGGCGGGTGTGATGTGGGCCGTGATGAAACGACATGCCGCCAACCAGCGGGAATATGATTCACTGCATCTGATTGGCGAGCAAAAGCACGTCGGCACCTGATTCATGCGTGCGCAGGCGCTCTCTTCTGCGCACGTTCTTCCCAATCCGTAGGCACCACGAAACCGCGATCGGTTTCTGTCCATCGTCCGTTATCTTCCGAAAGATTGGCAATCATCACGGGCATGTCGTGGGATGCCAATCGTTGTTTCAGTGCGATATCGGCTTGGCCGAATGAGCTGAATTCTGTATGTGCAACCTGCGCCGGTGCAAGCCACGACAGGCGAGGAAGTATCAGCGAAGACTCCGACAGATGGTCCTTGAGTTCGTCGATACGGCACCACCAGCCTCGGCAATGTGGCAACGACACGCCGAATGCGTCGCCATTGATCGGATCATCTCGGCGGTAGAACAGCCAGCCCTTGATCAGCGCCTTCGCAGCTGCCAGTGGCTCACCCAGCAATGCCCTCGCTGCAGGACGTTCACCCAGCGCCAACTGCCGGCCAAAGATCTTTTGCATCTTCGCGCCTAGCGTATCGGCAAGATTCGGGCCGATGAAATAATCGGGCCTATCCACTCGTTGGTCCGTTGCTGCGCCTTCAGCCGGCTGCGGACGCAGCAGGTAAAACTTCGTCGCCAGTTCCCAGTGCTCCAGCCCCGTTGGCAAACGCAGCAGAAAATCGAATTCTCCCAACGTTCCTTCTACCGGGTCGCGTACTTGAAGACCGTGCACATGCAGCACCCCCGATTGCGCGAAGTACCAGGCAAGCAGTTTTTCGGCATAACGTCCCAGTCGGACCAGCGGCTGCTCATTCAAAAACTGATGCAGGCCTGCTGGTTGCTGATCCAGCGCGTGCAGCCAATCGGCGTGATCGCGACCGATCAGACTGGCAAGTCTGCCCTGCCAGCGAGGCGAGCTGATATCCAGCAGATCAGGAGCATCCAGCAACCAGGCCAGCGAGCGCACATGCGGATCGCGCAGTGCGCCCCAGCGGTGATGAAATTCAGATTGAAATACTGAAAAATCAGCGCTCATCATAGAGCCGCTGCGCGAGGCAAAGGTCTTGCCAGCTCTTGGCCTTGTCGGCCGGCTTGCGCAGCAAATACGCCGGGTGATAGGTGACAACCAACGGTATGCCCGCATACGAATGCGGCTTGCCGCGCAGCCCGGACAAGGCCGTGTCTTCACCTACGCCCAGCAGCGACGCGGCCGCTGTCTTGCCCAGCGCGATGATGACATCCGGCTTGATCAGCGCGATCTGGCGTTCGAGATAAGGCATGCATGCCGCCGCCTCATCTGCCGAAGGCGGACGATCGCGGCCGTCATCGCCAACTGGCCGGCACTTCACGATATTGGCGATGTAGGTGTGCTTGCCGCGCGCGAGACCAAGGGCGCGCATCATGTTGTCCAGCAGCTTGCCTGCCGGACCGACAAAGGGCTCGCCCTGCAAATCTTCATGGCGACCCGGCCCTTCGCCAATGAACAGCCAGCGTGCCTGCCGATCGCCGATGCCGGGAACGGCGTGCGTTCGACCCTGGCACAATCCGCAGCTAGTACAGCTGCGTATGGTCGACTCGAGTGTGTCCCAATCCATCGCAGGTATGGCACCGTTGGCATGCGCTGACGAATAGTCTTCCGACCGAGGCGCTGGCACGTGTACCGAAGGTGCAGCTGACTCGGAGCGCGACGCATCGAGAGCGTGCCCTACCGGCATGCGCAAGACCCAGACCGGGCCCAGACCCATCTGCTCCAGCCGCCTCGCCTTGAGCTGATCAATCGCCATGGCTATCCAGCATCAATCGCATCACGATTGCATCCTCGCGCGATGTGCCGGCGGCGGGGTAATACTGTTTGCGAACGCCAATCGGCTGAAAACCGCAATGGCGGTACACCGCCAATGCATGTTCGTTCGACGGACGAACTTCCAGCAGCACCGAGTGCATGTTGGCATCAAGCGCGAGCTGAATCACCTTGTCCAACAGCATTCGTCCATAGCCTCGCCCGTGCAGATCGGGCCGGACGGTAATGTTCAGCAGATGCGTTTCATCGACCGCATGCATCAGCAAAAAATATCCAGCGAGGCGCGCGTCCGCCTCGCGTAGCGTCCATGCCTCATAGCGACTGGCAAGGGAATCGAGGAAATTACCGCGCGTCCAAGGAAAAGGATAGGCATCGTTCTCTACCGCGACCACCGCTTCCACATCCTGCGCACGCATCATCGCAAAACGCAGCGCCGCTGCCGTACCGGTCATTGACGCACTGCTCATGCCGTGGCCCCGGCCATGCGCTCGCGTGTGGTCAGCGCCACCTTGTTGCGCAGATAAATGGGTTGCGCTTCTCTCGCATGGACCGACTTGCCCTCATGGAGGGCGATGAGCGCCAGCGTCAGAACATCGGTGGCATGCGGCATCACCTCCGGCAGAAAAGAAGTCACTCCCAAATGCGAGAGATCACTCTGATAAGCGTTGAGTCCACTACCGCAAACGGCAGGCAAACCGCTCGCTGTCAATTGCGAGGCAAACGACAAGGTCGGCCCGGTGATCGTGCTCCAGCCATTGTTGAACTGATACTGCGCCCAGTACACCTCGCCCATGCGCGCGTCGAGCAATGGCAGCACATTGTCTGCGCCCAAGGTGCGCGCGCGTTCCGCCATCGCCAGCAAAGTCACGACAGGCACCACAGGCAAACCTGCACCGAAAGCCATTCCTTGTGCGAGACCGCACGCCGTTCTCACCCCGGTGAAAGCGCCTGGGCCTGCGCCAAATGCCAGCGCATCGCAATCCGACAAGCGAATGCCCGCCTCTTTCAGCATGGACTGAATCATCCCCGGCACAGTGGCCGAGTGCGTTTGCGCGCCCAGAGATTCTCTGCTGAATCGCGCTCCGCGATGGAGTAGCGCGACCGATGCGAGTTCCGTCGAGGTTTCAATGGCGATCAGCGTGGTAGAAACGGGTGACATATTGACTATTTTACCGCGCAGGACTGCGCGGGTTGGGGGATGTCTTGATGGCGATGGGCCGCTCGGTGCGCTGCGGTAAAATCTTGGTTCATGAGCAGCTTGTTCCTCGTTCCCGATAATTTTTCTCAGCTGTCCGCCGCGCTCGCGTCGGGCCGCTGGGTAGTGGCCTGCCTGTGCGCGGCCTGGTGCGATGTATGCAAACAGTACCGACCCGGATTTGATGCGCTGGCTGCGCAATACCCTCAGCACCAATTCGTCTGGATCGACATAGAAGACCAGGCAGATCTGGTCGGTGATCTTGACGTGGAAAATTTTCCAACGATTCTGATCCAGAAAGATGACATTGTCGCCTTCTACGGCACGATGATGCCGGAGCCACGCCTGATTGCGCGCATGATGGAAGCGCAATTAACTCGCTCGGAAGACGAATTGCGGCGTGAAGCGTCGAGCACGCCGGAGCGGCAGAAATGGCAAACGGAGTGCAATCTGATCGCGCGGCTGGATGAGGTCAGTTAAGGGCCGGGATCCATCGTCAATCTGACAGCATGTGTTCTTGGCGAACGCTTTCAGTTCCCCACGATATCGTCTGACTTTATTCAGGATACCCGGTTACAGCAAGGCAGGCTCGCTGATCTGACAGCCCTCACCCGGTCAACCGCAATGGCAAACTGCGCAAGCGTTTCCCGGTGAGCTTGAACACGGCATTCGCCACCGCCGGCGCAATCGGCGGCGTGCCAGCTTCGCCAACCCCGCCGGGACTGGCTTCGCTGTCGATGATGATGACATCGATATCCGGCATCTCATCGATACGCAGGATTGGCGCGTCGTGAAAATTCTTCTGTTTTACGCGACCCTGGGCAATCTTCAGATCGCCATGCAGTGCTGCCGACAATCCGAACGCAATACCGGATTCCATCTGCTGCCGAACGATGTCAGGATTCACCACGAGACCACAATCAATCGCGCACACGACTTTGTGCACGCGCACGCGGCCATCTTCGATGCCCACCTCGGCGACCTGCGCGACGATGCTGCCGTAGCAATCATGCAGCGCCACGCCGTGCGCGCGCCCGCCCGGAATTTTGCCCGCACGCGCCACGGCCTTGTTCAGCACAGCGAGATGCCTGCTGTGCGCCGAGAGCAGGTCCCGCCGGAACTGCACAGGGTCTGCGCCTGCTGCATGCGCCATCTCATCAATGAAGCTCTCTTTGAAAAACGCATGATGCGAATGACCAACCGAGCGCCACGGACCGACAGGCACCGGGGCCTCAGCGATAACATGCTCTATCTGCTGGTTGGGTATCTCGTACGGATGGTCGAACAAGCCCTCGGCTGCTGTTTTGTCGGGCCCGGCAACCGGCAAACCAAACGCGCGATGCAGTAACTGCTGTATGGGCGCTGCCGACGCCGATTTGATGTGTAGCGATTTGATTTTGTGCTCGGTGCCCAGCACCCCGGTCAGCCGCGCCACCGAGGCCGGTCGATAAAAATCATGGGCGATGTCATCCTCGCGCCGCCAGACCAATTGCACCGGCACACCCGGCATTTCCTTGGCCAGCGCCACTGCCTGCGCCACCATGTCAGTTTCCAGCCTGCGACCGAAGCCGCTGCCGATCAGCGTCGTTTGCAAGTCCACCTGATCTTGACTGATATCGGCGACGCGCGCTGCCGTGCTAACAGCGATCGAGGGCGCTTGCGTTGGCAGCCACAGACGAAGCCGGCCATCGATCAACTGCGCGGTACAGTTCAGCGGCTCCATGGGCAGATGCGGCAGATAGGGTGCGCTGTACTCTGACTGCAGGGCCTGAGGAAGATCGTCCTGATCCACGCCATCACCGACACTGTGCAGCGTGGTTCCCGATCCGTGCGTGAGACTGTGCGACAGCTGTTCCATCAGCGATTCCGTGCTCAGCGAGGCCTGTTGTCCTTCATCCCACTCTGGGGTTAACAGGGCCAGCGTGCTCTGCGCGGTCCACCAGCTGCCCGCGATCACCGCCACGGCGTCCGGCGCGCCTGAACGATCCCCGGCGAGCTTGACGACTCTTAGCACACCGGGTTGTTCATTTGCTTGTCGGGTATCGACACTGATCAGCTTGCCGCCGAACACCGGGCACATCATCACGGCGGCGTACACCAGGCCTTTCGGCCGTATATCCATGCCGAATCTTGCAGTGCCATCGGACTTTGCCGGCACATCAAAACGGGGAATGTCTTTGCCGATCAGACGGAAGCTGGCTGCTGGCTTCAACTGGAAACCCGGGGAGGCCATCTCAGCCGCTTCGGCCGCGAGATCGCCATAAGGCGCCACCAGTCCGCGCGCGTGTTTCACCTTGCCGTTGCTGGTCTCGCACTCGGAGACCGGCACACCCCAGCGAGTCGCAGCTGCCGAGATCAGGCGCGCGCGTGCCTCGGCGCCAGCCTCGCGCATCGGTAGCCAGCTGTCCCTGACGCTGGATGAACCACCGGTGGCAATCACGCCGATCTCTCTGGCTAACTTACGCGAGAGCCAGTGACCGAGATGCCGCATCGCGCTCTGGTCTTCGGGATGAAACGGCAACCCATCGGCCAGCAAGGTCGTGTCACCATAGATCTTGTCGATTGGCGCGGCGAGCACGCGCACCATGGACAAGGGCACATCCATTTCTTCCGCGACCAGCATCGCCAGCGCAGTCATCACGCCCTGTCCCATTTCATTCTTTGCCAGCATCACACTGACCAGATTATCTTTGCCGACCATTACCCAGCCGTTCAATGCCACATCTGTCTCGCGTCCGGGCAAGGGTGTGTCGCCCTCAAGGCGCTGCCGTGGGGGCAGGAAGCCCCAACCCACGAGCAAAGCACCAGCCATTGCTGCGCCACCCAGCAAAAAGTGCCGGCGATGGCTGGAACTCGAGACAGGCTCAAACATAAACGTGGAGTCGAGATAGTATGAACAGCCTGAATGCTAGCCTATCTTCGGTTTACTACCCGAAATATCTTGCTTTGCGAACGGAGACTGTATGCCGGAGAGTTTTTTTCAGACCTTTGTGCTCCTGCTGCTAGTTACCGACCCGTTCGGAAATGTGCCGCTATTCACCAGCACCCTGGCTGGCGTCGCTCCCGAGCGGCGAGCGCGCGTGATCGTACGCGAATGCCTGATCGCGTTCTTCCTGCTGCTGCTGTTCATGTTTGGCGGTCGGCATTTTCTTGGCGCGCTGCAGCTCACCGATATCTCGCTGCGCATCGGCGGTGGCGTGATCCTGTTTCTTATTGCGCTACGCATGGTTTTCCCACAACCCGGCGGCGTGTTCGGCATGCAGCAAATGACCCATGAGCCGCTCATCGTGCCGCTGGCGATTCCCGCGCTGGCCGGTCCCTCGGCGCTGGTCACGGTGCTGCTGTTCTCTTCGGCGCAGAAGATGCCCATGCCGCTGTACGTCGCCGCACTGATGCTGGTCGCGATGGTGTGGCTGGTGGTGTTGCTGTCGGCGGAGCGGCTGCAGCGAGTGCTGGGGCCCGCTGTAATGACCGCCTTCGAACGGCTGATGGGGCTGATACTGACGGCGCTGGCGATAGAAATGCTGCTGGCCGGGATCAAAGACTATGTGGCCGCGCTGAATGCAGGCTAAAGCCCAATGCGAGTCAGTGAAGCCCAAACGTCTCTATACGCAACAAAAGACGCTGGGTCCCTGCCTGCTCGACTGACTGGCATTACGCTAAGGCCGGTTTGCAAGTTAAATCGCCACGATGGCCGCGAATCTGGCTGTATTATTGCGTTTTAGTCACAAGTTATCGATAGCTTCGGCCGTCCGACCTGTCTCTTTCCGATGGATCAGTTCAAGCAGATCTCCACGTTTGTGGATGTGGCTGCGCGCGGCAGCCTGTCGGCGTCGGCGCGTGCCGAAGGCGTCGCACCAGCGGTGATCGGCCGACGGCTGGATGCACTTGAGGCACGGCTTGGGGTGAAACTGCTTCAGCGAACCACGCGCAAAATCGCGCTGACCAACGAAGGGCTGGCGTTTCTGGAGAACTGCCAGCGTATCCTGCACGATCTCGAAAATGCCGAAGCGCAGGCTTCCGAGCGCAGCGCGCGACCGAGTGGCCATCTGAGCGTCTCAGCGCCCGCCGGCTTCGGACGGCAGATCGTCGCGCCCCTGATTCCCGCATTCATTGCTGAACATCGCGAAGTGAACGTGACCCTGGACCTGAACGATCGCGTGGTCGATCTGATCGGCGAAGGCATCGATGTCGCCATCCGTATCGCCGACCTCTCGGACTCCAGTCTGGTGGGCGTAAAGCTCGCCAGCAACCGACGGGTGGTGGTCGGCGCTCCGGATTATTTTCGCCGCCACGGCAAACCAGCGACCCCCGATGAATTGTTGCGGCATAACTGCCTCGCCATTTCCGGCGCCGGTAGCCAGCGCGGCTGGACCTTTCGTCAGGCCGGCAAGACAGTCACTATGAAAGTCGGCGGCAACATGGCCTGCAATGACGGCGCGGTGCTGCATGACTGGGCACTGGATGGTAAAGGCTTGTCTTGGCGCTCGATCTGGGAAGTGGGTGCGGAAATCGAGCAAGGCTTGCTGGAGACGGTGCTTGATGACTTTGCGGCACCGGGCAACGATATCTATGCCGTTTTCGCGCAAAGGCAGCACCGGCCGCTTCGCATCCGGGTCTTTGTGGATTTTCTGCGGAAGGCCTTTGCGGAGCCGGATTACTGGCGCCGACACTGAAACGATATGAAATTCAGGGAAACCCTGAATGACTCCTTTACGGCGAAAAAAAATCTCCGCGAGCGGAGATTTTTTTGTTTCAATGCGTTTGCAGCTGGGCTTTAGCCCGGTGCTTCAGATAATCTGAATGTTCGATGCCTGCTTGCCCTTGGGGCCCGTGGTCACATCGAACTGAACACGCTGATTTTCCTGCAGTGACTTGAAGCCCGAGGATTGAATCGCCGAGAAGTGTGCGAACAGATCTTCGCCGCCCTCGTCGGGTTTGATGAAACCAAAGCCTTTTGCGTCATTGAACCACTTAACAATACCAGTTGCCATTGCAATTTCCTGTCTTAGTTAACAAAGGCGGAACATCCGCCAGATAAGCGTCTCAACCAAGTAAGGAATTACAGAACACACTGCACCACTACTACTCGAATCTCAACGTGGGCCTGATTATACTTGAGAAGATGTCTACATCTGCCCTGCCCGACCAAGAATTTGATCCAGATCGAGTACCTGACAATAAGCAACAAACATGCGACACTGGCAACTAGGCTTCGGCAACGAGATCCCGGGCATCAGCCCCTGCCGAACTGAACTCCCTTGTTAGCGTATAGTCTGCTCACACAACCGTCCGCGTATCCTCACCGAAGCACCTCAATCATGAATTTTGATGTCGCCATCGTCGGCAGCGGCCTGGCAGGCCTGTCAGTTGCCCTTCATCTCGCAGACCGCCGCAAGGTGGCCGTGATCTCCAAACGCTCGCTGCGCGATGGCGCCAGCGACTGGGCCCAGGGCGGCATTGCCGCCGTGCTCGACGCGGCGGATAGCCATGAGCAGCATGTGACCGACACGCTAGTGGCCGGCGCCGGGCTGTGCGACGAAAGCGCGACCCGCTTCATCGTCAGTCAAGGCCGTGAGGCCATTGAATGGCTTGTCGCTCAGGGCGTTCCCTTCACCCGCGACGAGCAGGCCGCGCTGGGACTTCATCTGACCCGAGAAGGCGGCCACAGCCAGCGCCGCATCATCCATGCGGCCGATGCTACTGGCCATGCGGTACAGGTAACACTCGAGCAGAGAGTGCGCGAGCATCCGAACATTACGCTGCTCGAACATCACTACGCCATTGATCTGATTACCTCGGACAAGCTAGGCCTGCCCAACGGCGCTGACCGCTGCCTCGGCTTGTACGTGCAAGACGTACATAACGGCGAGGTGCTCACGATCTCGGCGCCGCAGACCGTACTGGCGACCGGTGGCGCGGGCAAGGTGTATCTGTACACGACCAATCCCGACACTGCCACTGGTGATGGCATCGCGATGGCCTGGCGTGCCGGCTGCCGGGTGTCGAACATGGAGTTCATCCAATTCCACCCGACCTGCCTGTATCACCCTTATGCCAAATCCTTTCTGATCACCGAGGCGGTGCGCGGCGAAGGCGGCGTGCTCAAACTGCCGGCATCGGCGGGTGCCGCTGCGGGTCAGCGCTTCATGCCTGCGCATGATGCGCGCGCCGAGCTCGCGCCGCGTGATGTCGTGGCGCGCGCCATTGACTTCGAGATGAAAAAACGTGGCCTGGATTATGTCGATCTCGACATCAGTCATCAGCCACCGGAATTCTTGAAAGAGCACTTTCCAACGATCTACGCGCGCTGTCTCGAACTCGGCATTGATATCACGCAGCAGCCGATACCCATCGTTCCGGCAACACACTACACCTGCGGCGGCATTGTCACTGATCTCTACGGACGCACCGATCTGCATGGTTTGTATGCGGTGGGCGAGACCGCCTGCACCGGGTTGCACGGCGCGAACCGACTCGCCAGCAATTCGCTGCTGGAGTGCGTGGTACTGGGTCGTGCAGCGGCCATGGATATCGAAAAGCAATCGGTTGCCCAGCATACCGTCCTGCCGGCATGGGACGAGAGCCGCGTGACGGATGCGGATGAGGAAGTCGTCATCACGCAAAACTGGGACGAGCTTCGCCGCTTCATGTGGAATTTTGTCGGCATCGTGCGTACCACCAAGCGACTGGAGCGCGCTCAGCACCGTATCGCGCTGCTCAAAGAAGAAATCGACGAGTACTACGCGAACTTCCGCATCACCCGCGATTTGCTGGAGCTGCGCAATCTGGTGGAAGTAGCCTCTCTGATCGTTGGCAGCGCACTATCGCGCCGAGAAAGCCGTGGTCTGCATTACAGTCTTGATTTCCCCGAGACCTTGCCCAAGGCACTGCCGACGGTACTGAATCCGCTGAAAAAAATCTTGCCGCACAAGCGATAAAACTCAGGCTTGCACGCGCAGCGAAAAATCGATTGCGCGCACATCCTTGGTTAGGCTGCCAATTGAAATACGATCCACGCCCGTCTCGGCGATGGCTCTGACCGTACCGCGATTCACACCACCCGAGGCTTCCAGAATGGCACGCCCTGCCGTGAGGCGAACTGCCTCGCGCATCTGCTCTGTGCTGAAGTTATCGAGCAAGATGGACTCGGCACCTGCCAGCAATGCCTGCTGCAGCTCATCAAGATTTTCCACTTCGATCTGAATGCTGACACCCGCATTCAGCGCGCGTGCCGCTGTGATTGCGGCCGGGATGCTGCCAGCAGCAGCAATATGATTTTCTTTGATCAGGATACCGTCGTACAAGGCCAGCCGCTGGTTCTTGCCACCGCCGACACGCACCGCATATTTCTGCGCAAGCCGCAAGCCAGGCAAGGTCTTGCGAGTATCGAGTATCGCGGCATGCGTGCCATCGATCAGCTGCACGTAATCGCGCGTCGCGGTGGCGACTGCGGATAGCAATTGCAGGAAGTTCAGCGCCGCACGTTCGGCCGTCATCAGCGAGCGCGCCGGGCCGTGAATACGGCAGACCTCGGCCTGCACAGGCATGGTGTCTCCTTCGGCAAAATGCCATTCGATGTGCAGGTGCGGATCTATTTGCACCATCACGCCTTCGAACCAAGGCGCGCCGCATAGCACCGCCGGTTCGCGCACGATCACGTTTGCCGTGACCTCCGTCGTGCCCGGCACCAGCAGCGCGGTCCAGTCGCCGCTGCCGATATCTTCAGCGAGCGCGGCTCGGATGTTGGATTCAAACGCCAGCGTCAGCGCCTCGTCAAAGGGCGCATAAGGGTTCTTCAGTGTGCTCATGCCGGGCCGATGCCGGAGAACAACGTCTGCTCTGCAGCCAGATCGGAGGAAGGACGAATATTCGCCTTTTTTGCGGCGGCGAAATCCAGCATGCGATTGATACAAGTAACCGCCTTCTCGCGTACCGTTGGGTCCACCTCGATACGGTTGCTGCCGCTCTCGAGCACTTCGGCGAGATTCTGCAAACCGTTCATTGCCATCCACGGACAGTGCGCGCAGCTCTTGCAGGTCGCACTATTGCCTGCCGTCGGGGCTTCAATGAACACCTTGCCGGGCGCGGCCATACGCATCTTGTGCAAGATGCCATTGTCGGTCGCGACAATGAATTCCTCGGCGTCCAGCGTGGCCGCTGCGGCGATCAACTGAGAGGTCGAGCCGACGACATCGGCCTGCGCAACGACCGATTCGGGGGACTCGGGGTGAACCAGAACTTTCGCACCGGGATGGTCCTTCTTCAGAAGATCCAGCTCGATCCCTTTGAACTCGTCATGCACCAAGCAGGAACCCTGCCAGAGCAGCATGTCGGCACCGGTCTGCTTTTGGATATAACTGCCCAGATGACGATCCGGCGCCCAAAGGATTTTTTTTCCTTGGGCATGCAGATGGGCGACGATATCCAGGCCAATGGATGAGGTCACCATCCAGTCGGCGCGCGCCTTCACCGCAGCGCTGGTATTGGCATAGACCACCACCGTGCGATCAGGATGTGCATCGCAGAAGGCGGAAAACTCGTCGGCGGGGCAACCCAGATCCAGTGAACAAGTCGCATCGAGATCAGGCATCAGCACGGTTTTTTCAGGAGACAGTATCTTCGCGGTCTCACCCATGAAGCGCACACCGGCCACCACCAGTGTCTTCGCCGGATGATCGCGGCCAAAGCGCGCCATCTCCAGCGAATCGGATACGCAACCGCCGGTCTCTTCTGCCAGATCTTGCAAGTCGGCGTCCACGTAGTAATGCGCGACCAGCACGGCTTCTTTTTCTTTCAACAGCCGACGAATCTTGTCTTTCAGCTGCGCTCGGTTTTGTGGCGTCAACGACTCAGGCACACGCGCCCATGCCGAGGCGACGCAGCTAGCACCCTCGCCCGAGGGCCGCTCGAACTCAACCGTCTTGATTTCCATTCATGATCTCCACAGATAGAGCACGTGCTTTATTGAATGCCTTGTGATGCCAGATAGTCATCATAGCTGCCCTTGAAGTCGATAATCTCGCCATTGCGGATCTCCAGAATTCGCGTGGCCAGCGACGACACGAACTCACGGTCATGCGACACGAATATCAGGGTGCCTGCGTATTTTTCCAGAGCGATGTTCAGAGATTCGATGGATTCCATATCCATATGGTTCGTCGGCTCATCCATCAGCAGCACATTGTGACGACCCAGCATCAGCTTGCCATACATCATGCGGCCCTTCTCGCCACCAGAGAGCACTTTGACCGACTTCTTTACCTCGTCGCCCGAGAACAACAGTCTGCCAAGGATGGAGCGCACTGCCTGATCGTCATCACCCTCCTGGGTCCAGTAGCCCATCCAGTCGGTCAGACTTTTGTCTTGCGCAAACTCCTCTGTCGGATCCTGCGGCATATAGCCGACGTTCGCGTTTTCCGCCCATTTGACCGTGCCTTTGTCTGCAGTCAGTCCGCAGACCTCACCACCCAGGCAACGCAGCAACGTGGTCTTGCCCGCGCCGTTCTCGCCGATGATCGCGATTTTCTCACCCGCCTCCACCGCGATACTGAAATTCTTGAATAAGGTGTGGTCATAGGCTTTCGACAAGCCCTGTGCCTCGACCGCCAGACGATGCAGCTTTTTCTCACCCTCGAAACGGATGAAAGGATTCTGCCGCGACGAGGGCTTCACATCGTCGATCTTGATCTTGTCGATCTGTCTCGCGCGCGAAGTGGCCTGACGTGCCTTGGACTTGTTCGCCGAGAAGCGGCGCACGAAATCCTGCAGCTCGGCGATCTTTTCCTTGGCCTTCGCATTCGCCGCCAGCTGCTGCGTACGAGCCTGCGCTGAGGCCAGCATGTAATCGTCATAGTTACCGGGATAGATCTTCAGCGTGCCGTAATCCATGTCAGCCATGTGCGTGCAGACTTGATTCAGAAAGTGTCGGTCATGCGAGATGATGATCATCGTCGAATCACGTTCATTGAGCACGTCTTCCAGCCAACGAATCGTATTGATATCGAGATTGTTGGTCGGCTCGTCAAGCAGCAGGATGTCCGGGTTGGAGAACAGCGCCTGCGCCAGAAGCACACGTAATTTCCAGCCGGGCGCGACCGCGCTCATCGGTCCCTGATGCTGCTCGGTCGGAATGCCTACGCCAGAGAGCAACTCACCTGCGCGCGCCTCGGCGGTGTAGCCGTCATACTCGGCGAACTTGGCCTCCAGCTCGGCCGCCTTCATGTAATCATCGTCGGTGGCCTCGGGGTTGGCGTAGATCGCGTCGCGCTCGGTCATCGCCGCCCACATCTCGATATGGCCCATCATCACCACATCCAGCACGCGCATATCCTCATAGGCAAACTGATCCTGGCGCAGCTTGCCGAGCCGCTCATTCACATCAAGGCTGACATTGCCTGCGCTCGGTTCGAGATCGCTTCCGAGAATTTTCATGAAGGTCGACTTGCCGCAGCCGTTAGCGCCGATCAGACCGTAGCGATTACCGTCGCCAAACTTGACCGAGATGTTTTCAAACAGCGGCCGGGCGCCGAACTGCATCGTGATGTTTGCGGTGGAAAGCAAGGAATAACCTGAAAAGACGAGATTGGGTCAAAGGGGTCGGCAGCGCTGTTTGGCTGCCAAGATTAGCGGCCACTGCCCAACGAAAAGAGCAGAAGTTTAACATTCGCCGGCCTGCGCCGGGATGACGCGTGATGGGAGTACAAGGTTAGTTAGCTAGCGAGACAAATGCAAACTGAATCCGGCGGCATCCGCCTCCAGCCGGCAGTGCCCGCCCACCGGCAGGCTCAGCTTGTCACGAACATGACCGAAGGGCAGCCCGGTCAGCACCGGCAACCCGAGACGGTCGCGTAGATAATCGACCATTGCGGCAAAGTCGTAGCCATTGTCATAGTCGCTCAGCCGGTAGCCAGAAAAATCGCCGAGCAGAACCGCACGCTGATGGCTCAGCACACCGGCATGCATCAGTTGCAGCAGCATGCGCTCGACCCGATAGGGATGCTCATTGATGTCTTCCACGAACAGAATGCCGCCATCGACCTCCGGCATCCAGCGCGTGCCCACAAGATGAGAGAGCATCGCCAGATTGCCGCCCCATAGCGCACCCTCGACAGTCACTACCGGATTTGCTGAGGCATTGACGCGCACGCTGAACGAAGGCGCTGACACCGCCTGCCAGAAATGCGCGTGTGTGAATTCGCTGGGATCTTCGCGAGAGAAATCATCGCAGATCATCGGACCAGCAAGGCTTGTGGCCCCGTGTGCCAGCAAGCCCATCTGAAGCACGGTGAAGTCGCTGTGGCCGACAAACAATTTGCCGCTGTTTGCCAGTAGCGAAAAATCAATCTCTGGCAGAAGCCGAGAAAGACCATAACCACCGCGCACTGCGATCACGATCTCGGCATCGGGATGGGCAGCTGCGGCATGAAGCTGAGCCACACGCTCTGCGTCGCTGGCCGCAAAGCGCTGATAACGCGAGGCGCCGGTAGACAAATCATGTACGGTATGCCCCTGCTCGCGCAGGCGCTGCAGTCCACGCAGGTACGCTGCCTCATCCGGCGCATAACCGCTGGGCGCGACAATCGCTATATGGTGTGGCTGGGGCGTCATGGTCGCGGTCCTGTTTATGGGGCGGTTCGCGCCCGCTGGCGACGCTCCGCAAAAAAAGCAGACAGCATTGTGCCGCATTCCTCTGCCAGCACCCCGCCTTGCACCTCGGTGTGATGGTTCAGTCGGGGCTCGGCGAACAGATTTACCACCGAACCACAGGCGCCAGTCTTGGGGTCATTCGCACCAAAGACCACACGCGCGAGTCGTGCATGCATCATCGCACCGGCGCACATCACACAGGGTTCCAGCGTCACATACAGCGTGCAGCCGGGCAGACGGTAATTGCCCAGCTTTTGCGCGGCGGCGCGAAGCGCGGCGATCTCGGCATGCGCGCTCGGGTCGTGACCGGTGATGGGCCGGTTGTGGCCGATCGCGATCAGCTCACCGTCCTTCACCAGCACAGCGCCGACCGGTACCTCGCCCACGCGCTGTGCCTCGGCCGCCGCATCAAGCGCCATGCGCATGAAGAGCTCGTCGCTCATTCCTCTTCCGTCACCTCGGCCCAGCAGTTTGGTGTCTCGTGCAGCACGATGCGATGCAGCCGCAGGCCCGTGCCATAACGATCCTGATACACCGGCTTGAGCATGTCGAATGCCGTGCGGGCGAGATTTTCTACGGTGGGTATCTTGTTGATGACGACAGTCTTGTGATCGGGAAGGCTAGCCAGAAAATCTCGGACTACCACGTCTTTTTCGTAGACGAGAAATGCATGATCCCACACATGCACCAGATGTTGATTGGCCAGGGCCTTCACATCAGAAAAATCCATCAGCATGCCATTGTCCGAGCTACCTTCTTCTTCGATCACTTCACCCATCAGTGTGATCTCGATCGTGTAGCGGTGCCCGTGCAAGTTACGGCACTGACTTTTGTGTTCAGGAATCCGGTGTCCGGCATCGAATTCCAGTTTGCGGGTAATCGTAATCATCGGGTCATCATTGAAATACTGGTCAGGGTATCTGCAAGAGCTTATGCGTCTGCAAAGAAAGCCGCCATTGGGGATGCGCCTTGCACGTGTCGATCGCAAGGCGCGTATGTTTTTCTTTGTCCGGTCCGTCCATTGGCTGCAGGAAAAAATGGCGGAAATTCAGCGCAGCCAGCGCGTCGAGGTCTTGCGCTGCCTGGGGTATCACGACCTTGATCTCGTCCCCTTCATGTACTACCAGTGGGGCGCCCTGCTTGGGGCTAACGCAGACCCAGTCAACGCCGATCGGCACTGGCAGCGTGCCATTGGTTTCTATCGCCACTTCGAAGCCCTGCGCATGCATCGCCGCAGTCAGTGCCTCATCGAGTTGCAAGAGCGGCTCGCCACCAGTGAAGACTACATAGCGACGTGCTTGGTCCGCTGGCCACTGCGAGGCGATCGTGTCTGCGAGCGACTCGGCACTGGCATATTTCGCACCCAGCACGCCATCCGTGCCGACGAAATCCGTGTCGCAGAAACGGCAGATCGCGGCCGACCTGTCTTGTTCGCGACCAGACCACAGGTTGCAGCCGGCAAAGCGACAGAACACCGCTGGCCGCCCGGCATGCGCGCCTTCGCCTTGAAGCGTGTAGAAAATTTCCTTGACGCTGTACACCAGCGAGGCTCCGCGGAAAACCCAAAACGGGGATTATCCAACAAATTCGACGGATACCTGATCAGCTCAAGCTTCCACCCTCGGGAATCGCACGATAAACACGGTTCCTCGGCCGTGGGAACCCGAGCGTACCTCGATAGCGGCGTCATGGTCTTTGGCGATATCACGCACGATGGCAAGCCCCAGCCCGCTGCCGGGCTGTGATTTGTCCAGACGATAGAACCGGCTGAAGATCTTGTCCTTTTCTGATTCCGGAATGCCGGGGCCGTCATCTTCGATTTTCAGCACCCCATGGCCGTCGATCTGGGAACAGCTCACGGTCACCGAGCTCCCTTGTGGTGAGTAGCGGACAGCGTTGTCGATCAGATTGTCGACCATGTCACGCAGTAGAAAGCGGTCGCCCTTGACGAAGGTCGGCTGAAGATGAAAACCAATGTCGATACTTTTCTTTTGGGCCTCTTCCACGAAATGCTGTACCGACTCGGACACCAGCTGATCGAGCGACAAGCGCTCAAGACGCTCGCGCTCGAAACCTCCGGGCTCGGATCGCGCCAGCACCAGCAGCTGATTCGCTTGGCGAACCATGCGCTCGGTCGAGGCCATCATCAGCGATACTGAGCCAGCGGTATCGGGATCATTCTTGTTCTGCGCCTGTAACCACTCCAGTTGCGCCTTGAAACCGGCCAGCGGCGTGCGTAGCTGGTGCGCCACATTGGCCAGAAAATCCTGCTTCGCCCGAGCACTACTCTGCACGCGGGAGAGCAAGTCATTGATCGCGCGTATGAATGGCACTAGCTCGACCGGCGCGTTGGCGATCTGCAGCGCGGAAAGATCATCCGACTTGCGGCTTTCAAGATTCTCCTGCATCTCACGCAGCGGCAGCAGACCCCGGTTCAGTGCCATCCAGATTACGGCCGGGATCAAAACCACCAGCAACAGCTCAAGCAAAACAAGCGACAGCAGTATGCGCAGCTTGAACTGGAAGCGCTTCACCCGCGTCTCGGCGACGCCGATCAGCACCGTCTCTCCGCCGACCCGCGTTCGCAGCGAGATCACGCGCACGTCCTGGTCGCGCATCTCGGACAAATAAGCTTCCCAGGTGTTGTCGCGCGCAGGGACGCGCAATCGGGGAAAGTCGCGGTCACCAGCAATGGTCCTACCCTCGATATTTCGTACCACGAGATAGGTCTGGTCAAAGTGATCAACACGCAGCACCTGCTCGGCCTGCTGGGACAGCCGCAGCTCGACAGAGTCTCCGGTGTCCTGCACGTGCGGTACCAGTGCCCAGGCGGCATCGGCAAGACTCTGATCGAAGGCCGTTTGGGCGGGGATCCATGCGAGCCAGTACACCGCTGCGGCCCCGGCGAGATTGACGGCAACCAGCGGCACCACCAGCCATTTGAGCAGCTTGACCCTGAGGCTCATCGGTGCGGGGTCAGTGGGACGTCGGTTCGAGCATGTAACCAAAACCACGGATGGTCTTGATCGCGATGCCGGCCTGCGCGATCTTGGCGCGTATGCGCGAGACATAGACCTCGACCGCATTGAGCGTGACTTCTTCGCCCCACGGCAGAATGGCGTCAATGATCTGCTGCTTGGACACCACCCGCGACGCGTGCTGCATCAGATATTCCAGCACAGCCCATTCACGGGCGGACAGTTCGATGGTCTGACCATCCACGGTAGCGCGGCGCGCGAATGGATCAAGCTGCAAGCCGCCGAGCCGGAGTTCCGCAGGACGCGGATTGCTGCGACGGACCAGTGCCTTCAGGCGCGCGACCAGCTCCGGCGCGGCAAATGGCTTGACCAGATAATCATCGGCACCGGTCTCCAGCCCGCGCACACGGTCCTGCACATCATCGCGTGCGGTCAAGAGCAGCACGGGCAGGCTGCTGCCGCGCGCTCTCAGCCGGCGTACGACTTCGAACCCGTCAATGCCCGGCAATCCGATGTCCAGCACCGCGACCGACACTTCGCGGGACTGCAGTGCACGGTCTGCATCATCGCCATTGTGGACGACATCGACCACCATGCCATGCCCCCTGAGTATCCGGGCAACGCCATCGGCGAGCACCATGTCATCTTCTACCAGCAATACGTGCATGTTTTGCTCAATCTTCATAACGAGTCCTTCGCTATTTTGCCAGAGAGTTTGGCTGCGGCTGAGGCGGTAGGGGCTGCGGCGGGATCACTGGCGCCTGACGATCGTTGAACCAGGGGTAAGCGAGTGGCAGCAACAGCAAAGTAAAAAAGGTTGCCGAAACGATGCCGCCAACAATCACGGCAGCGAACGGGCGCTGGGTCTCGGATCCAATGCCATGCGACAGCGCGGCCGGCAACAAGCCCAGACCGGCCATCAATGCCGTCATCAGGATCGGCCGTAGCCGGGAAACCGCACCTTCAATGGCAGCCGCCAGTACAGATTTTTCACGATGCAGCAGCTCGACGATCTGCTCGACCATGATCACGCCATTCTGGACCGAGATGCCGGCGACCGCGATGAAACCGACCGCTGCTGATACAGAGAAATGCAATCCCGCGAGCGCCAGCGCCACGATGCCGCCTATCATCGAGAATGGAACGATCAGCAGCACCAGTATCGCCCTGCGCATGGAGCGGAATGCCCAGAACAGCAGAGAGAAAATCAGCAGCAGGGTGATCGGTACGATGATTGCCAGCCGTTTCACTGCGCGTTGCTGGTTCTCGAACTGTCCACCCCAAGTCATCGTATAGCCGGGTGGCAGCACGACTTGCGCACGTACCTTTTTTTGCGCCTCTTTGACGAAGCTGCCCTGATCGCGCCCCAGCAGGTTGGCTTTGACCGAGACGTTCCGGACGCCCGCCTCGCGGCTGATGCGCGAGGCCCCCTGACGTACGGTGATCGTCGCGACTTCACCCAGACTGACGGTACCTGCGCCTCCCGGCAAACTGACCTGCACCAGCGCAATATCGTCGACAGCATTGCGGTAGTTTTCTTTCAGACGAATTGTCACATCGAAGCGTTTGTCACCCTCGTAGAAAGTATTAACCTGCAAGCCCGCCAGCGCGGTCTGGATGGCGACATTCACGTCAGCGACATTGACGCCGAGCCGCGCGATTCTTTCGCGATCAATGGAAATATCCAGTTCACTCTGTCCGCTGATACGAATCGCCGCCACATCCGACGCGCCGCGTATACCTTTGAGGATATTTGCAACCTGCTCACTTTTTTCGGTCAGGATTTCCAGATCGGGGCCGTAGATCTTGACCGCAATTTCGCCTTTGACGCCCGACAGCGCCTCTTCCACACTGTCTTGAATGACTTGCGAGAAGTTGGTCAGCACGCCGGGAACCGAGCGAATCTTTCGGCTCATGTCAGCCACCAGCTGTTCTTTGGCACCGAAACGCCACTCTTTGATGGGCTTGAGATCAGCAAGAATCTCAAGATTATTCGGGCCCTTGGGGTCCGTACCGTCGTCTGGCCGACCTACATGAGTAACGACGCTTTTCACCTCCGGATAACTGCGCAGAATCTGCCTGACCTGGCGCTCGATATTCTTGGTCGCATCCAGTGAGGTGGAGGGCGGCATCGAAATGGTCAGCCAGATATTGCCCTCATCGAGCTTGGGAACGAACTCGCTGCCCAAGAGCGGCGACAGCAGAAAAGTTATAGCGAGCACCGCCGCCGAGCTAGCGATCACCAGAAAGCGATGCAGGGCCGCCCAGCGCAGAAAGCTGCGGTAACGCTGCTGAAGACGCTCCATCCAGTCAAGATGCTTCTCTTCCAGTGTATGCTTGCGCATAGCCACTGCCAGCAGCGTGGGCACCAGTGTCATCGTCAGGATGACTGCACCCAGCATCGCGAATGACAAGGTCATCGCGACCGGCGCAAAGATTTTTCCTTCCACACGCTGGAACGTGAAAATCGGGATGAAGGCCACAATGATGATGGCTTTCGCAAACAGAATGGGATGCCCCATCTCGACCACCGTACGGCGCAGCGATGACAGCCGCAACAGGTAGTCGGCTTCCGTGTCGGTGGTCGTCTCCATCGACTGCACTGCCAATCGCACCATCAAGGCTTCAACCAGCACTACCGCGCCATCGATAATGATGCCAAAGTCCACTGCACCCAGCGAGATCAGGTTGGCGGGAATGCTCCTGATGTCGAGCATGATGAATGCGAACAGCAGCGACAAAGGAATCACCGTCCCCACGATCAAGGCTGCCATCCAGTTGCGCAGAAAAATCACCAGAATCGCGATCACTAGTGCCGCTCCTATGAGCAGATTTTCCGCCACTGTTGTCACGGTATGACCGATCAACTCGGTGCGGTCATAAATAGGGTGAATCTTCACGCCCGAGGGCAATTTGGCATTGAGTTCGTCGATTTTGTCTTTCACCTCGGTCACGACTTTGGTGGCATTACCCCCTTTGGTCATCTGCACGATGCCCTCGACCACGTTGTCGCGGTCGTTGTAGGCCACCACCCCGGAGCGGCTCCGCGCGCCCAGCACGACCTCGCCCAGATCCGACACCCGCACGGTCTTACCTTCTCTCGCGCGCACGACCACGCGGCCAATATCCGCGAGGCTGTTGAAAATGCCCATGCCGCGAATGACTAATGCCTCATCACCTCGCCGCACAAAACCGCCACCGGCATTGGCGGCGTTGTTCGTTAGCGCGGTGCTGACCTCGTCAATCGCAATGCCATAACGCTTGAGCGCGTAGGGATCGACGCGGACCTGATATTCCTTGACCGTACCACCAAAACTGACCACGTCCGCCACGTAAGGAACGATACGCAAGCCCGGACGGATTACCCAGTCCTGGATCGCGCGCACCTCGCTGATCGGCATTTCTTTCGGCACTTCCAACACGTAGCGGTAAATCTCACCCACCGCCGTGCTGAGCGGAGCCAACGTGGGCTGCACGCCCGGCGGCAGATTGACGTTCTGGAGTTTTTCGATGACTTGCTGGCGCGCGAAATAATCATCCGTGCCGTCGCCAAAGGTCAGCGTGACGACTGACAGGCCCGAGATACTGACCGAGCGCAGCTGAGTCTGGCGGGGAACACCGGACATTTCCCGCTCGATCGGCAGAGTGATATTGCGCTCCACTTCCTCTGGCGCCTGACCAGGGTACTGGGTGACCACCAGTACCTGCACATCCTGCACATCCGGAAACGCCTCAATCGACAGATTGTTGATTGCGCGGTAGCCGAAAGCGCACAGCACAGCTGTCATCACCAGCACGAACACGCGCTGGGTAAGCGCAAACTCGATTAGCTTATTTAACATCAGCCATCGCCTCGGAGTTGAGCAGCAGCGCGCCTTCGATTACGACTTTCTCGCCTTCTGCAAGACCGCTCTCAATGAAAGAGTGGTCATTGCCGCGCAAACCCAGGTTGACCTTGCGCTTCTCGAAAGTACCGGGCAACGTCTCGACGAACACGTACACATACAAGCCCTCAGTCACGAGGCTGGTATTGGGCACGCGTATGCCTCTGTGTTCACTGTCTGGCAGAAATGACACGCGCGCGAACATTTCTGGCTTGAGCTTACGATCGCGGTTCATGATCGCGCAGCGCACCTGCACGCGGCGCGTCACCGGATCGACGGCCACACCGATACGCTCAACCTTTGCACTGAAATGCTCATTCGGCCAGGCATCGGTCTCGATGCTTACCGTCTGCCCTGCTTTGACATGGGAGAGACTTTTTTCGGACACATCGACCAGCACCCAGAGCTGGCTGATATCGGTGACTACGAACAATGGCGCTTGCAGATCAGGGCGCACTTCCTGGCCCGGATTCACGGTTCGCTCGACCACCACACCAGCGAGCGGGGAGCGCAACTGAAATTTTCCGTTCTCATGGCCCGATGCTTGCAGATTGCGCATGCGAAGCGAGGTACGCCTGACCTCGGCCTGCGCTTGGCGATAGTCTGCCTCGGCCGCCTCGAAGTCCTTGCGCGCAATGACTTCATGCTCATGAAGATTTTTTGCGCGCTCGTAGGCCAGTTGCCGGCGCGACGCTTCGCTGGAGGCCTTGGCTAGCTCAGCCTCAGCAGTTGCCAGTTCGGGGGAGTCGATATCGATCAGCGCTGCACCGCGGTTGACCTGATCACCGACACCAGCGCGCAGCGCCAGCACCCGCCCCGCGATCGGAGAGCTGATGCGCGCGGTGAGGTTTTCGTCGTAGACCAGTCGCCCGTTCATTGGATCGGCTGCAGGCATGGCCTCCGAATCGACCACCTCGGAACGTATTGACGCCAGCTGCGGCTCCCCGGCCTTGAAACTGACGATGCCGGGTTGGTGGGGCTCGGCATTCACTTTGTCCAGCTCTGCCTCATGCTTGGCGCTGCGATACTGAACGAAGCTCACGATACCGGCGGTGGCAGCCGTGATCACGACGAATACCAGAACTTTGGTGACTGTTTTCATTGAGAGATTTCCGGTGTATCCATGGTGGCCTCGGTGGCGGCTTTCCACGCATGCCAGGCCTTGCTCAGTTCAACTTGCGCCGCCAGTGCATCCAGGCGCGTGGCGCGCAAGGTGCGGCGCACATCCAGCAAGTCCATCACGCCCACTGCGCCATTGCGATACGCATACTCGGCTGCGTCTGCTGCTTTTTCTGCGGCCACCAACAACTCATCACGATTGCGCCGAACCCGCTCGGCGGCGGCAGTCAGTGCTGACCATGCGGAGCCGATCTCGCTCTCGGCGACTGCACGAGCGCGTAGCAGCGCCTGCTGCGCGCTCGTGCGACCCGCCTCGGCGGCAAGGATCTCGCCTTGAAAGTAGTAGCGCGTGAAGAGCGGCATCTGCACCGAAAAGCCGACGCTGTTGCCATTACCGCCGTTGGCATCGCCAGGCTGTGGAAAATGCTCATACTGCATCCCCACCGTGACATCGCGCGTGCGGAGCGCCTGGGCGAGGCGGCCTCCGGCATCGGCCGCCGCGATGCGAGACACTGCCGCACGCACATCAGGCCGGCGAGAGATCACTTCATCCAGCGAGGTGCCCGTCAGCGGCTGCGGAATCTTGGGCTCGGGCCAGGCATCGCTGGCCACTAACTGGTCGATGTGTTCGCTGATACCCAGCAACAGTGCCAATGCGCGGCGGGCCTGTGCGAGTTCGCTTTCAGCGACAGACACATCATTTTGCGCACGCAGCGCGTCCACGCGTACTCGCTCGACATCAGCGCCAGCAATGTCGCCGGCGTTTTTTCTGATCTGTGCTGCGGAAAGCACCACGTCGAGCAGTCGTTGGTTATCCCACGCCGCGCTGCGCTTGTCCTGTGCCAGCTTCAAGTCGATGTAGGCCCGCGCGACCAGCGCGCGCAGCTGCCGGCCCAGGTCACTGACATCCGATTGCACCGCACGGACCTGCTGCTCGGCGCCCTCGCGACGCAGCTCGCGCTTGCCGCCACGCTCGATCAGCTGAGCGATCTGCAACACGGTGTCGATGGGTCGTTTCCACAACCCGCCGCCACCTTTGTTGGCTGTGCTGATGCTGCTGCTCGAAACGGTGAGATTGGGGTTTGGCGCCGCGCCCGCCACTTCAAGGTTTGCGCGGGCGCTGCTGATGGTGGTGCGTGCGAGCTGAAGATCATGATTGCGCTCAAGCGCGATGCTCTGTGCCTCAGCCAGCGAGAGTGGCCAGCTGCTGTCGGTCGCGCCCAGCGCCTGCATGCTGCACAAGGCCAGACTACTCGCCCATATCGATAGTGACCTCAATTGCTGCCTCGCTAGTATCCCGATACTTTGACCAAGGGGACAGTAGAGGGTAAGAACACTAGCTGTCTGGCTCCTGAGCAATGGCTGACACATCACTGACATCTGTCAGAAGCTGTAAAACTCGGGATACGCAAAAAAACACCGGGCAACGCCCGGTGTTTTTGCTTCCCAACTAAACGTTATCAAGCCGCTTCCGGAACACTCGGCAAACCTGCCAGCGCCATCGCCAATTCTTTTTCGTCGTATTTTTCATCCTTCAGGTTGCCGGCGAAATAGCTCGAGTAGGCCGCCATATCGAAATGTCCATGACCGCACAGGTTGAACAAGATGACCTCGCTCTTGCCTTCGCGCTTGCAGCGCAGCGCTTCTTCGATCACGCCCTTGACCGCATGGTTTGCTTCCGGCGCCGGCACGATGCCTTCGTGACGGGCAAACAGCACACCGGCGGCAAAGCACTCGGTCTGGTGATAGGCGACGGCTTCGATCAGGTTCAGTTCTTTGAGGTGCGAAACCAGCGGCGCCATGCCGTGATAACGCAGGCCGCCCGCATGGAAACCCGGTGGCGTGAACGACGAGCCGAGCGTGTGCATCTTGGTCAGCGGTGCCATGTGACCGGTATCACCGAAGTCGTACGCGTACTTGCCGCGCGTGAGTGACGGGCAGGCTGCCGGTTCGACCGCGACGATGCGTGGCTTCGGACCGCCGCGGAGACCGGCGCCAATGAATGGGAAAGTGATACCCGCGAAGTTCGAGCCGCCGCCAGTGCAACCCACGATAACGTCGGGATAAGCATCGGCCATCGCCATCTGCTCCATCGACTCGATACCCACGATGGTCTGATGCATCAGCACATGGTTGAGCACCGAACCCAGGGCGTATTTGGTGTCGTCATTGGTCGCGGCGACTTCCACGGCCTCGGAGATCGCGATGCCCAGACTGCCCGGATGATTCGGCGTCTTTTCCAGCACCGACCGGCCGTAGTGGGTCTCGTTGGACGGCGACGGCAAGCATTTGGCACCGTAGGTTTCCATCACGGCACGGCGATAGGGTTTCTGGTCATATGACACGCGCACCTGAAACACCGTCACGTCGATATCGAACAGCGAACCCGCGAACGACAGCGACGTACCCCACTGCCCCGCTCCGGTCTCGGTAGTCAGGCGCTTCACACCCGCCTGCTTGTTGTAGAACGCCTGGGGAATCGCGGTGTTCGGCTTGTGGCTTCCGGCAGGGCTGACCCCCTCGTATTTGTAGAAAATCTTCGCGGGCGTGCCCAGCGCTTTTTCGAGCGCATACGCACGAAACAGCGGCGCGGGACGCCACAGACGATACACATCGCGCACTGGCTCAGGAATATCGATCTCGCGCTCTTGCGTGACCTCTTGCATGATCAGATCCATCGGGAACAGCGGTGCGAGATCATCGGGACCAATCGGCTGGAGCGTGCCAGGATGAAGCACCGGCGGCAGCGGTTTGGGCAGATCAGCTTGAATGTTGTACCAGCGCTTGGGGATACGGTCCTCTGGCAAGAGGAATTTCACTTGATGCGACATCAGCGGTTCTCCATCGTTTTTTTGTTTATCTGTGTGCTTTGACGGACGCTCTGCCAGTGTCTCAACCAGCAGAAAAATGCGTGCCATTTTAGCAAGGCGTCGACCTCTGCATCATGCGAGGCCTGAACCGAGAATTTACTTGGTGAACGCCCTTCTCGTCCATCCTCCGATCAACATCCCCAAAAAAACAAAGCCCCCTGACGGGCAGGGGGCTGTATCAAGCCACTGGCGGGCTTATTTGGCCTTCAGGCACTCGCTCATGAATTTCTTTCGCTCGTCGCCCTTCATGCCCGCGGCGTCCTTGTTACAGGTAACCATCTTGTTCTGCTGAGCGGTCTTCGGGGCTTCCGCAGGGGCCTCTGGCTTTTTGCTCAGGCAGTCCTTCATGAAAGCCTTGCGCTCATCACCCTTTTTGCCCGCGGCGTCCTTGTTACAGGTGGCCATCTTGTTCTGCTGCTCAGTCGCGGCAAATGCAGGGGGGATGGCAAACAGACCCAAGAGGGTCAGTGCAGCAATGATTGATTTCATGATGTCTCCAGGCAGGCCAGGAACGAAGTGAAAAGCGCGCGAGACCAGCCCGCCACCTTGGGGACACGCACGCTCTTGCCGAACACTTGAAAGGTTCTCACCCAACTATAGATCCAGATCCTGACACAAAGCTTAAGCGTGCTTCTTGTTAATCGTCAGACCCTGTCTCATGTCAGTCGTTTAACAAGCGATGCATGAGCCAGGCGGCCACCCGAAGCGCGACCTTGTCTTCACCATATCGCCCAATCACCTGCAGACCCACCGGCATGCCCGTCGCTCCTCGACTAAAAGGCAGATGCACACAAGGCAGCCCCAGCAGCGTCCACACACGCCCGAACACCGGGTCCCCGGTTTGCTCCAGCGTCGCCGGCGCCTCACCGCGCGCGCTGGGCGCCAGCACCACTTCATGCTCGCCGAATGCTGCCGAGACCATGCCGCGCGCTGCATGGGCAAGCTGATTCGCAGCGCGATACTGCTCGAGCGATACCTGTAGCCCGGCGGCCAGCAACTCGCGCAAGCCGGGGCTGAGCGATTCCGAATGATGCATTCGCTCATGCGCCAGCGAGCGCGCCAGATCGAAGCTCATGATGTCCTTCTGGGCCTGCAATAAACCTGCAAATGCTGCCGGCAGCACTAGCTCACGCACCGGCACACCCGCCTTGGCCAGACTTCGCGCGGCCTGCTCCATCGCGTGCCGGGTATCGTGATCAGCATGCGGCCATTCATGCGTGTGACAAAGCGCCACCCGTGGTGTGGAAGAAACCTCCAGTTTCATCAGTCCAAGATCGCCCGTGGCGGCTGCGGCAAATAGCGCAACATCAGGCACCGAACGGGCAAGGAACCCGAGCGTATCGAGCGAATCGGACAATGCTTTCACGCCAGCGCGGTTGACGAGCCCAAAACTGGGCTTGTAACCCACGATCCCGCAGAACGCCGCGGGACGGATGACCGATGCCGCAGTCTGCGAAGCAAACGCGAGCGGCACCATGTGGTCTGCGACCGCCGCCGCCGATCCGCTCGAGGAACCGCCGGGGGTGTGCGTCAGTCGGCGTGGGTTGCGTGTCTTGCCCGGCGTGAAGGTGGCGAACTCGGTCGTGACTGTTTTGCCAAGCATGATGGCACCTTGCTCGCTGCACAGGGACACCACTGCGGCATCGGCCAGAGGACGATGGCCAGTATAGATGGCTGAACCATAGGTAGTCGGCATGTCGTGGGTATCAAACAAATCTTTCACACCGATCGGTAAACCGTGCAACAAGCCCTGAACAGGACCCTCGTCGAGCTGTTTGGCTCGCGACAGTGCTGCATCGGCAGCGACATAATTCCAGGCACCTACCTGCAGCTCTCGCGACTCGATACGGCTCAGACAGGCGCGCACGAGTTCGCAAGCGCTGATATCCCGTCGGACGAGCTGTCGCGAGAGCTCAGTTGCACTAAGCGTATTCAACAATTCGTTCATACGTGCTCCTCTTGTAATAATGACCGCGCTTCCATGTTTCGCGCAGCAGCGGTATAGCCGCCTTCGTCGCCATCGACGAAATGCAGGTGTATTTCGGGGGAACGCACAACGCAGGTAAACAGCGCCGATCGGGCAAAATGCCATCCCCAGCGGACCCCATGCCGGCGGCGTGCCTCATCAAGCAGCTGTGCAATCGATTCTCGCTGAGCGTGGCTAACATCGATGACCATCCTCAGGCAATCGTCCAGCTTGAGATAGTCATTGTTTTTGCACAGGCTGACGATGTAGCGCCCAGCGGCAGAATCCGGGTCGTGCCGGGTTCGCTTGACGATCACGGTGAGGAGTCCGGTAAGCGAGGCCACTCCGAGGTAATGCAGCCACTGCGCCAGCTTCCCCTGCTTTTTCATGCGTGACTCGTGCATCAAGAACTCCGGTGGCCAACGATCGGGGAGATTGTCCGGCGTAATGGGCATCGACTCGGGTGCGATCTCCTGAATAGACGACAGCAACTCCCGGTAAAGCGGCAGATGATCACCGTCGGCGTGAACGATGAGAGAGAGTATGCCGTCGCGCCGCGCCGGAACCGCACACCACCGGCATTCGAGACCTTCCATGCTGGCAGACGCGTTGGCAGCAGCGCTAATCAAGTACCTGCCATCCAGCGACTTGACCATGGCAGTCGCCGCGTTCAACCCACCACCGGCGAACAGGGCGATGTGATTACCTTTGCTTAACTGGCGACGCGCCACCATCACCGGGATTCCTCGCTCGACGATATCGGCAACCGGCACACACCCTACTCTCAGCTCCAGACCAAACTCGAGCAGTGATTTTCGGGCCAGCGCAGTGAGGGATGCGGTGATCGCCTCAAAACAACTCGGTGGTACGATCAGCGTCGCTCCATCGCCACCAAACACAAAAGGAAAATCAACGCGCGGACAGGCATTCTGGGCGCACAGAATGCTTGCTGCCCCCAAAGTGTTCACTTCCTTGTAACGACCCGCAGCAACCGCAGCGGTCGAACCACGTACATCCGTGATGAAAATAAACCAGTCGTCTGGCGCCGGACGGTAATGCGAAGAATCTGTCAAGCCTTCCAGCGAGACTATCGGTTCGAGCTGCGCATAGAACGCTTCCGATGAGTTCGGTTGATAGGTTGTCTGCGGCATGAGTGGCTTTGTTTTTATATTCGCCAGTATAGATTGATGCGCGCTGCAGATGAATACTTGTCGGTTTGAGAATCCAGATCGTCGAATGCAGTGGGATAGCGGTCTAACCTATTCGAGAAATGAAAAAGCCGAGGGTAGTGATGCCGCCAAAAATTAAAAAAGAGTGCTGCCAATCTTAGGTACACTCTTGGAGATTTCTCTCTCACCAAACTAATTTTGGTTTTTTCATGAGATTATGTAGGAAATTTGTTCATTCAGAATATCGAAAGACATTACCGATTGGTGATCACCAAATTGTGTTCGCATCAGCAGGCTTGGCGAAAATAATTTTCGCAACATTCACACTCAGAAAACATTATTGAAATGGAGAACGTCATGGAAGACGCGCGTTGCTGTGGCACTGGCACCTGCATTATTAATGCAGATGGAGAATGCTGGTGTGGTCAAAGGTGGAACGGCACTCACATGAGTTATCCAGACGCCGTACTAGACAAGACCACGGCCGATACTTCGCAGAGTGAAGGAGCATCATCGCCGATGCGTAATTCAGAATCTGAAAAATAACGGTTAATTCAGAAACTTCACTACCTACTGCTTACTTGCCTACCTTTTATTAAAATAAGCCGCCAAGTAAAATGAAAATTACTCCCACTCAATCGTTGCGGGAGGCTTGCCCGAGATGTCGTACACCACCCGATTGATGCCGCGCACCTCATTGATGATCCGGTTTGACACCCGGCCCAGCAAGTCGTGCGGCAGATGCGCCCAGTGCGCGGTCATGAAATCCTGCGTCTGCACTGCGCGCAGCGCGACCACGTACTCATAGGTCCGCCCATCGCCCATCACGCCGACGGATTTCACTGGCAGGAAGACGGCAAAAGCCTGACTAGTGGCGTCATACCAGTTCTTGTGAAAGTAGCCGACCGGCGTCCCCTCCGCCAACTCCTGAGATAGCGGTATCGCGGTATTACGGAGTTCTTCGATGAAGATTGCATCGGCGCGTCTGAGCAGATCTGCATATTCTTTCTTTACCTCGCCAAGGATGCGCACGCCAAGCCCCGGTCCGGGAAAAGGATGGCGATACACCATGTCATGCGGCAGACCCAGCGCAACGCCCAGCTTGCGGACTTCATCTTTGAACAGATCACGCAAGGGCTCCAGTAGTTTCAGGTTGAGTGTCTCAGGCAGGCCACCGACGTTGTGATGACTCTTGATGGTGTGCGCGCCCTTTTTACCCTTGCCGGCGCTTTCGATCACATCAGGATAAATGGTGCCTTGGGCAAGCCATTTGGCATTCTTCAGTTTCTCCGCCTCGGTCTGAAAAACTTCCACGAACTCTTTGCCGATGATCTTGCGCTTGGCTTCGGGATCTGACACTCCCGCGAGCTTGCTCATGAACTGATTGGTGGCATCGACATGCACGACCTTCACGCCCAGGTTCTTGCCGAACATATCCATTACCATCTTGCCTTCATCAAGACGCAGCAAGCCGTGATCGACGAACACGCAAGTCAGCTGATTACCGATAGCACGATGAATGAGTGCCGCTGCGACGCTGCTGTCCACGCCACCAGAGAGACCCAGGATCACTTCTTCCGAACCGACCTGCTGGCGTATGGTCTCGATCGCCTCGGTGACATAATCGGGCATGTTCCAGTCGGACTTGCAGCCGCAGATGTCATGCACGAATCGCCCCAGAATCGCCGTGCCCTGCACCGTGTGCGTGACCTCGGGGTGAAACTGCACGGCATATAATCGGCGCGCTTCGTCGGCCATACCGGCGATGGGGCAACTATCCGTCGAAGCCATCAGCTTGAAGCCGGGCGGCATGTCGATCACCTTGTCGCCATGACTCATCCAGACTTTGAGCATACCGTGCCCCTCCGGCGTGACAAAGTCATTGATATCTTTCAGCAGCGACGTATGGCCGCGCGCCCGCACCTCGGCGTAGCCGAACTCGCGCACTTTGCCGTTTTCTACCTTGCCACCCAGCTGCGCTGCCATGGTCTGCATACCGTAGCAAATGCCCAAGACCGGCACACCCAGATCGAACACCGCTTGCGGCGCGCGCGGTGTGTCACCCTCCGTCACCGATGAGGGGCCGCCAGAAAGAATGATGCCTGCGGCCCCCGATGCGCGGATGAAGTCATCGCTGATGTCATACGGATGCACCTCCGAGAAAACCCCTGATTCGCGCACGCGACGAGCGATCAGCTGAGTGACTTGTGAACCGAAATCGAGAATGAGTATCTTGGAATGCATGGGACGTTGTCAGATTGTCTGATGCGATGTCTGAAAAAATTCAGGCGGCATTGCTGCCGCCTGTTGGATGTGCTGCCGGTCTTAGTCAGCCCGATAATTTGGCGCTTCTTTCGTGATCTGCACATCGTGCACATGCGACTCGCGCATGCCAGCCGAGGTGATTTCCACGAACTGCGCTTTCTCGCGCAGTTCTTCGATGGTCGCGCAACCGCAGTAGCCCATCGAGGAACGCACACCACCGACTAGCTGATACAGGATAGCCAGCACGCTACCTTTGTAAGGCACTCGACCTTCAATACCCTCGGGTACCAACTTATCGGCATTGTTGGAAGAATCCTGGAAATACCGGTCGGCAGAGCCATCAGTCATCGCGCCCAGACTACCCATGCCGCGATAGGATTTGTAGCTACGCCCCTGATACAGAATCACCTCGCCTGGCGCTTCTTCCGTGCCGGCGAACATGCTGCCCATCATCACGCTGGAAGCCCCGGCAGCCAACGCCTTGGAGATATCGCCCGAAAAGCGAATCCCTCCGTCGGCGATGCAGGGGACTCCCGTGCCTTCGAGCGACTTGGCGACATTCGATATCGCGGTAATTTGTGGCACTCCAACGCCCGCCACAATCCGCGTGGTGCAGATTGAACCCGGGCCGATACCGACCTTGACAGCGTCAGCACCGGCATCTAGCAGGGCCTTGGCGGCGTCAGCGGTCGCAATATTGCCGCCGATGACTTCCACTTCGGGAAAGCGACGCTTGACCCATTTGACGCGATCAAGTACGCCCTGAGAATGACCATGCGCGGTATCAACCACGATCACATCGACACCTGCATTCACCAGCAGTTCAACGCGCTCATCATTATCAGGACCCACACCCACGGCGGCACCCACGCGCAGCTTGCCCTGATCATCTTTCGCAGCATTCGGGTGCTCGGTGGACTTGCGGATATCTTTCACCGTAATCAAACCGCGCAGCTCGAAGGCATCATTCACGACCAAAACGCGCTCCAGGCGGTGCTTGTTCATCAGACGCTTGGCCTCGGCGGGATCGGCGCCTTCTTTGACGTACACGAGTTTGTCGCGCGGCGTCATCTTGACGCGCACTTCCGCATCCAGCTCTTCTTCAAAACGCAGGTCGCGGTTGGTGATGATGCCAACCACTGTCTTGCCCTCCACGACCGGAAAGCCGCTGATGCCGTGCTGGTGCGACAGCGCGATCACGTCGCGCACACGCATGGTCGGCGGAATCGTAATCGGGTCGCGCACCACACCCGCCTCGAAACGTTTGACGCGGGCGACTTCACGCGCCTGCTCTTTGGCGGTCAGGTTTTTGTGGATGATGCCGATGCCGCCCTCTTGAGCAATCGCGATGGCGAGACGTGATTCGGTCACGGTATCCATAGCGGCCGAGACCAAAGGTATGGACAGCGAGATGTTGCGGGTCAGGCGGGTGCGAAGCGAGGTATCTTTGGGCAGGATCGCCGAGTAGGCCGGCACGAGCAGCACATCATCGAAGGTGAGTGCTTTCTGGAGGAGACGCATAAGGATTCCTGTAGGCGCAAAAGATGCCGCGCCAGCACACCACTGGCCTGAATGGCTTGCTCCAGCGTCTGGCCTTCGTCCAGATCGACGGCCAGCAAACTGACCACATCCGGCAAGGCATAGCAGACCTGAACACGAAATCGCTCAGCCATAGACCACCTCTGCTCGCTTGCGAAACGACTCGACAAAGCTGTCAGCAATTTTTGAGAACACGGGGCCAATCAGCTTTTCCAGCAGCTTGCTGGAAAATTCATAATTCAGGTCGAATTCGACCTTGCAGGCATCATCCCTAAGCGCTGTGAAACGCCATTCGCCATCCAGCTGAGAAAAAGGACCCTCAAGCAGTGTCATCTGCATGCGGGTTGGTGGGACATGGGTATTTTCGGTAGTGAAGCTTTGACGCACGCCGTGGTAGTCAATCATGATGGTGGCCACTAGCCGGTCTGGCGCACGCTCGCGAACCTCCACGCCACCACACCAAGGCAGGAAGGAGGGGTACTCCTCGACCTTGTCGACTAGCGCGAACATTTGCGCTGCGCTGTAGCTCAGCAGTACCGATTTATGAACAACTGCCATGATCGCGTTTGTTAGAATGCCGGGTGGGGATTCTACCCTGATCACCCAATTCACTCCGCCGGTCGTCCCGGCCCTTACTGCACCCCATGAGCATTGTCGACAACAAGAAGGCGTTTCACGATTATTTCATCGAAGAACGCTTCGAGGCGGGTATGTCCCTCGAAGGCTGGGAGGTGAAGTCGATTCGTGCCGGGCGGGTGCAGCTCAAGGAAGCCTACGTGATCGTCAAGAAGGGCGAGGTCTATCTGTTCGGCGCCCACATCAGCGCCCTGCCCACCGCCTCCACCCACGTGCACCCGGATCCTGTGCGCACCCGCAAGCTGCTGCTGCGGGCTGAAGAGATCAAAAAACTGATCGGCAAGGTCGAACGCGCCGGCTACACCATGGTGCCGCTGAACCTGCACTACACCCGGGGATGCGCAGCGCGAGATCGACAAG
The DNA here is from genome assembly GCA_010024875.1 of Oxalobacteraceae bacterium. Taxonomy (GTDB): domain Bacteria; phylum Pseudomonadota; class Gammaproteobacteria; order Burkholderiales; family Burkholderiaceae_D; genus Pernthalerella. The sequence goes on from RGFZ01000004.1 coordinate 51,848, forward strand.
GCGATGAAGCAGAATCGTCGCTGACAACATCTCGTAGTACACAATCGATACACTGCACAGTCCTTTTTAGGACAAAAGCCGGGCTATCGTAGTTGGGAAAAATTCTCTGCTGACACTCCCCCTGGCTGAGCCCGATACATCTCATGACGAATTCCAAGCACCGTCTGGTCTGAACGTGTCAGAAATACTGAGTGATGCTTTTCAGATCTATTACGATGAGGGGAAAAAAACTCATCAGACGAGTTTTTCTCACCCCGGCTGGGCATTTCGAGCAATTCCTAATACCAGTCAGTATCTGGGTGACCTGTTGACCCATTTAGAAAAAATACGGGGCACGAGCGACCAGGCTCAACAACTGATCGAAAAAGCGAAAGTCGCATTGCAAAAACGGATCGCGAGCCTGCAAAGTTCCTAAAAAAACAAAACCCCCGGGCCGTGAGGCGCGGGGGCTGAAACAGTACTGCTGACTGTTCTTGTTAGTTATTCCGTAATCAGTCGACGTAGTGTAGCGAATTATTTCCGCATGTCAACAAAAGATTCCGGAACTTGACATTAACCCATCATTTCCCTGCCAGCTTTTGCCAGGTCTCGATGACCGAATCCGGGTTCAGCGAAATCGAGCTGATCCCTTCCTTCATGAGCCATTCGGCAAAATCCGGGTGATCCGATGGGCCCTGACCGCAGATGCCCACGTACTTGCCCTTGGCGATACAAGTCTTGATTGCTTTGGTCAACAGCACCCGGACCGCCGGATCGCGCTCGTCAAAGTCGGCGGCCAACAGTTCCATGCCGGAATCCCGGTCCAGACCGAGAGTCAGCTGGGTGAGGTCGTTGGAGCCGATCGAGAAACCATCGAAATACTCCAGGAATTCTTCGGCGAGCAGCGCGTTGGACGGAATCTCGCACATCATGATCAAGCGCAGGCCGTTCTCGCCGCGCTTCAATCCGTGCTTGGCGAGCAGATGCACGACCTTCTCCGCCTGACCAAGCGTGCGCACGAAAGGCACCATCAGCTCGACATTGGTCAGCCCCATGTCGTCGCGCACCCGTTTCATCGCGATGCACTCCATCTCGAAGGCTTCGGCGAAATCCGCCGCAACATAACGCGCTGCACCTCGGAAGCCGAGCATCGGGTTCTCTTCATCCGGCTCGTAGCGTGAGCCACCGATCAGCTTCTTGTACTCATTGGATTTGAAGTCGGAGAGACGAACGATCACGGGGCGCGGGTAAAAAGCCGCCGCGATAGTGGCCACGCCTTCGGCCAGCTTGTCGACATAAAACGCCTTCGGCGAGGCATGGCCACGGGCGACGGATTCCACGGCTTTCTTCAGGTCGGGATCGACATTCGGATAATCGAGAATCGCCTTGGGATGCACACCGATATTGTTGTTGATGATGAATTCCAGGCGCGCCAGACCGACGCCATCATTCGGGATGCTCTGAAAGTCGAAAGCCAGCTGCGGGTTGCCAACGTTCATCATGATCTTGACCGGAATTTTCGGCAACTCACCGCGCGCGACTTCGCTGATCTCGGTCTCGAGCAGGCCGTCATAGATCTTGCCCTCGTCGCCTTCGGCGCAAGAGACGGTGACTAGCGTGCCGTCCTTCAGCACCTCGGTCGCATCACCGCAGCCCACGACCGCGGGCACGCCCAGCTCGCGCGCAATAATCGCCGCATGGCAGGTACGACCGCCACGATTAGTGACGATCGCGGAGGCGCGCTTCATCACCGGCTCCCAGTTAGGATCGGTCATGTCGGCCACCAGCACATCGCCGGGCTGCACGCGCTCCATCTCGTCCGGATCTTTGATCACGCGCACCGGACCGGCACCGATCTTCTGGCCGATCGCGCGACCGTGGGTCAGAACGGTACCGCTGCCCTTGAGCTTGAAGCGCTGCTGCACATCCGCATGATGCTCTTGCGATTTGACGGTCTCGGGTCGGGCCTGCAAGATATACAGCTTCCCGTCGCGACCATCTTTACCCCATTCGATATCCATCGGGCGGCCATAGTGCTTCTCGATGGTGACGGCATAGGTCGCCAGCTCGGCGATCTCGGCATCGTTGAGCGAGTAGCGGTTGCGCAGCTCGATTGGCACGTCGACCGTGCGCACCGAGCGGCCGGCCTTGGCCTCGCCGGTAAATTCCATCTTGATCAGCTTGGAACCGATGTTGCGGCGGATGATGGGCAATTTGCCGGCGGCCAGCATGGGCTTGTGCACGTAAAACTCGTCCGGATTCACCGCGCCCTGCACTACGGTCTCGCCCAGCCCGTAGCTGGAGGTGATGAAGACCACATCCGTAAAGCCGGATTCGGTGTCGATGGTGAACATCACACCAGCCGCGCCGAGATCGGAGCGCACCATGCGCTGAATGCCGGCGGACAGCGCTACCTCGGAATGCGTAAATCCCTTGTGCACGCGGTAAGAGATCGCACGGTCGTTGTAGAGCGAGGCGAACACGTGCTTGATTGCCTCGAGCACGTTGTCGATCCCGACCACGTTGAGAAAGGTCTCCTGCTGGCCGGCGAAAGAGGCGTCGGGAAGGTCTTCGGCGGTCGCGGAGGAGCGCACAGCAAATGACATCTCACTTGAAGAATCATCTACAAGTCTATGATAAAAATCATCTATTTCTTTTTGCAGGCGCGGCTGGAACGGGGTATCGACGATCCATTGACGGATCTCGGCACCGGCTGCTGCCAGCGCGCGAACATCATCGATATCGAGCTTGGCCAGACGGTCGGCAATGCGCTCAGCCAGCGAAGGGCCGCCATCGCTGTAAGACAGGAAATCCCGATAAGCCTGCGCCGTAGTGGCAAACCCGCCCGGCACGCGCACGTCCATATGGGCGAGCTGGCTGATCATCTCGCCGAGGGATGCATTCTTGCCGCCGACGGACTCGACATCCGTCATGCGCAGGTTTTCGAAGGAAACGACGTAGGCCGCCCCCTGATCAGGGGCTTGATGGACCCCCTTGGTTGCTACGTTGGACATGACTACTACCTTTTTGATGATGAGAAATCTTCATAAGCGCCTCGCAACCGGGGATCATTTTGTTATTCTTGGTACAAGCTGCGTGGGAAAAATTAGGTGGCCATCATTTTACAGGTCGCCAGCCTCTTTTTTCTGCGAATGACCGTTCTTTTTGCATTATTTTTCTGTCAATTCACGATGCCCGATTCCACTCCTGCTTCCAAATCCAGTTACGACCGCACTGCTTTCTTCGTCTCTGACGGCACGGGTATTACGGCCGAGACGTTCGGGCATTCCGTCCTGATCCAGTTCGACCTGAGATTTCGTGAAATCCGGCTGCCCTTCGTCGATACGATCGACAAGGCGCATGAAGCAGTTCGGCGAATCAATGAATCTGCTGCAGCGGATGGCAAGCGCCCCATTGTGTTCACGACGCTGGTCAAGTCTGACCTCTCGGCGATTGTGCGCAAGTCCGACGGACTCCACATGGACTTGATACAAACCTTCGTCGAGCCGCTGGAACAAGAACTGGGCGTGCCCTCGACCCACTCCATAGGCCGCAGTCACAACATCGCCGATGCCAACGACTACAAGAACCGCATCGAGGCGATCAACTTCGCACTGGCGCATGATGACGGGCAATCACATAAGAATCTGGCGACGGCCGATGTGATCCTGGTGGGCGTCTCGCGCTCCGGCAAGACACCCACCAGTTTGTATCTGGCCATGCAGTATGGGATCAAGGCGGCCAACTATCCACTGATCCCGGAAGATTTCGAGCGCGGTCATTTGCCAAGCGGGCTGGTACCTTATCGCGGGAAGATCTTCGGATTATCCATCGCGCCTGACCGGCTCTCTGAAGTTCGCAATGAGCGTCGCCCGGGAAGCAAATATGCATCGCTGGAAAATTGCCGCTATGAAGTCAACGAGGCCGAAAGGATGATGCACCGCGAAGGCATTCGCTGGGTATCGACCACCGTGAAATCAATCGAAGAAATCGCCACCCTGATGCTGCAAGAACTCAGACTGGAAAAGCGTGCTTACTGACAGGCACGCTTCACTACCGATCTAATAGCAGTTGCCTTCGCTGCTCAAACAGACAAACCGCTGCGGCGGCGGCGACATTCATGGATTCGACGCCGGCTTGCTGAGGGATCGCCAACACGGTCGTCACACGGGACAGCAGTTCGGGCGATACGCCAGCACCCTCATGGCCGAAAAGCCAGGCACATGGCGCACGTAGCGGCATATCGAAGATCGATACCGTCGCATGCGAACTGGTTGCGTACACGGGCACTGTAGCGCTTGCCATCCATTGCCCCAAATCGGCCTGTTCGATGACATCCAGCACGAAGTGCGCGCCCATGCCTGCGCGCAGCACCTTAGGCGACCAGGCGGCTGCCGTGCCCTCGCCGCAGATCACCTGTCGTATGCCCGCTGCGGCTGCACTCCTGAGAATTGAACCCAGATTGCCTGGATCTTGCAGCTTATCCAGCAAGACGGTGGGCGTATCGGGTGCTACTGTGGTCTGCGCGACCGGTACGGGCACCATGAACAGCAGCGCGACACCCTGCTCGACCTGACTCAGTGGCGAGAACAGCGCATCCGGCAGCTGAATGCACTCCACGTCCATGGACAGGCATCGTTCGAGAATGCCGGACACCTCAGGATGATGGCGCGCGTTCTCTGAAAATACGCACAGCTCGGGGCGACCGCGATGCTCAAGCCAGGCCTCGCACAAATGCACGCCATCGAGCAAGGTTTTGCCGAACTTGCGCCGGGCCGGTGAGCTGCTCGCCAGCTGCCTGAGCTGCTTGTAGTGCGGATTATCGCGAGAGGTAACGGGCTTGATGCTCATCGCAAGCTCATGCGTTGCTGGCTATGTTCAGCAATTCGCGCACCGGTGCGTAAGAGCGCCGATGCACCGGCGAGACACCATGCGCACGTAGTCGCTCAAGATGCAGCGCTGTCGGATAGCCCTTGTGCTGATCAAAGGCGTACTGAGGATAGGTTCGATGCATTTCATTCAGTGCGGCATCGCGCGCTGTCTTGGCAAGTATCGAGGCCGCAGAGATTTCGGTGACCTTGTCATCGCCTTTGATAATCGCCTCAGTGCGTATGCTGCACACCGGACAGCGATTACCATCAATCAGCGCCAATGACGGAAGCACGGACAGGCCTTCAATCGCGCGTCGCATCGCGAGCATCGTGGCCTGAAGAATGTTGAGTTCGTCGATCTCGGTTTCTGAGCACTGCGCGATCGCCCAGGCGAGCGCATCACGGCGGATGATGACGGCTAATTCATCGCGCCTGACAGCGCTGAGTTTTTTGGAGTCTCTCAGGCCTTCGATAGGACGCGCGGGATCGAGTATCACGGCAGCGGCAAACACTGGACCCGCGAGCGGCCCTCTGCCGGCCTCGTCGACACCGCAAATCACCTCGCCGCGCGTATCGAACAGCGACAGGCTGGCGGCGGGCTCGGGCATCTTGCTTAGAGCCTGCCGCTGCGCGACAGCAGTTCCATGACCGCGTGAGCGCTCTGTGACGCGGTGTTGCGCATCAGATCATGATGAAGATCGACGAAGCGGCGGCGTAGCCGCTGACGGTTCTGATCATTCGATATCTGCGCCCATAACGCACTGGCGAGACTAGCCGGCGTTGCCCGGTCTTGCAGCAACTCTGGGACCAGAAATTCGCGCGCCATCACATTCGGTAGCCCGACCCAAGGCTGGTAGGCCATCAGCCGCAGGATCTGCCAACTTGCCGGGTTCATTCGGTAACTGATCACCATAGGCTTCTTGAACAGTGCGACCTCGAGCGTTGCCGTACCGCTGGCGACCAGCGCCGCATCGCACGCTGCCATCGCGGTATGAGAATTGCCTGTCGTGACCGTCAGCGGTAACTTTTTCAGTTCGGGACGATCGATCAGCTGCTCGAAATAAGCGCGCTGCGTCTCGCCCGCCATCGGAATGACAAAACGGATGCCAGGATCGCGCTTGACCAGCTGTGCCGCTGTCTCAACAAACACGCGCGAGTTGTACTTCAGCTCCGAGAGGCGGCTGCCGGGCAGGATGGTGACGATCCTGCTGTTATGGTCCAGCCCGAGCGCATCGCGCGCTGCCTCCTGATCAGGATCCATCGGGATGACTTCGGCCAGTGGATGGCCGACATAAGTGACGGGTATGCCGGCCTTGTTGTAGATGGCCTCTTCAAAAGGGAAGATCACCAGCATATGATTGACCGCGCGCGCGATCTTCTTGATGCGGCCACGCCGCCAGGCCCAGATTGACGGGCTGACGAAATGCATGGTTGGTATGCCCGCCTGCTTGAGCGCAACCTCAAGATCCAGATTGAAGTCAGGCGCATCGACACCAATAAAAGCAGCCGGTCTCTCTTCGAGCAGCCGATCGCGCAACTCGTCGCGGAACCGTTTCAGCTCACGGTAGTGCGAGATCACCTCGAACAAGCCACGCACGGCGAGCTTGTCCATCGGATAGTCGGAAATGAAACCATGCTCGGCCATCGCTGGGCCGCCGATGCCGTGAATTCGGGCATCGGACAGCATCAGCCGCAGGCCCGAGAGCATGCGGCCCGCGAGCAGGTCACCGGAAGCTTCTCCGGCCACCATCGTGAGCGTCAGGTCAGCGGATGATGCCACGAGTGCTCGTCTCCAGAAATTCGCGCAGTAGTCTGATGTGGGCAGCGTGCTCAGGCTGTGACTGCTCTTCGTTGATCAACGCAGCCTTCGCCTCATCCAGCGTGTGTCCCGATTTGTAGAGCAGCTTGTATGCATGCCGCAGCGCCTGAATGGCTTCCTTGGAAAAACCGCGCCGTTTCAGACCTTCGCTGTTGATGCCGTGCGCGGCCGCCGGGTTGCCATTTAGGATCACATAGGGTGGCACATCTTGCGTGAGGCTGGTGAACATGCCCAGCATTGCATGCGCGCCGATCTTGCAGAACTGGTGCACGCCCGAGTGACCCCCTAGGATCGCCCAGTCATCCACCTGCACATGACCCGCCAGCTGCGCATTGTTTGCAAAGATGGTGTGATTACCGATCTGACAGTCATGGGCGAGATGCACATAGGCCATGATCCAGTTGTCATTGCCGAGGCGAGTAACCCCGAGATCTTGCGCAGTTCCACGGTTGAACGTACAAAACTCGCGGATCATGTTTCGGTCACCGATCTCCAGCCTGGTCAGCTCGCCATTGTATTTTTTGTCTTGGGGCGCCGCACCTATGGATGAAAACTGATAAAAAACATTATCCTCGCCAATGGTGGTTTTACCATCGATGACGACATGTGGTCCGATGCGAGTGCGTGCACCGATCACGACCTCGGGTCCGATGATGCTGTAAGGTCCGATCTCGACGGTTGGATGCAGCTCGGCACCCGGCTCGACGATCGCGGTGGGATGAATTTTTGCCATGAGGTCTTATTCCACTGCCGGCGCGTCAGCGATGCTGCGCATCGTGCACATCAGCTCGGCCTCGACCACCAGCTGCTCTTCCACCGTCGCACGCGCGTGAAACTTCCAAATGCCACGCGACTGTCGCAGGATTTCCACTTGCATGCGCAGCTGATCCCCCGGTTCGACAGGACGCTTGAAGCGCGCACCATCAATCCCCACAAAATAAACAACTGCGTTGTCATCGGGCTTTTGTCCGTTGGTCAAGAAAGCCAGCAACGCCGCTGTCTGTGCCAGTGCTTCTATGGTCAGCACGCCCGGCATCACCGGTTTGTGCGGAAAATGTCCGTTGAAGAATTCTTCATTGATGGTCACGTTCTTGATCGCAGTGATCGTCTTGCCGGACTCCCAGTCGATTACGCGATCGACCAGTAGCAGCGGATAACGATGAGGCAAATATTCCTTGATCTGATTGATGTCTAGGCTTTTCATTGTGATAGTCGCCTGTTCTCAGGATGATGATGAATTTTTGTCGGTGAGCTGTCGGACAATCTTCTCGAGCTCGCGGATGCGATCGCGCATCGTATCGAGCTGTCGCACCACAGCCGCGGTCTTTTCCCAGTCGGCGTTTTTTGCCAACGGGTAGAAGCCTGTGTACTGCCCGGGCTCGGCAATCGAGCGCGACACCAGACTTCCAGAAGAAATGTGCACATTGTCGGCAATGCTCAAGTGTCCTAAAACCATCGCAGCACCGCCGAATGTGCAGTTGCGTCCGATCTTGGCGCTGCCCGCGACGCCCACGCAGCCGGCCATCGCCGTGTTTTCTCCGATCACACAGTTGTGGGCGATCTGAATCTGATTGTCCAGCTTGACGCCGTTACCGATCACGGTATCGTCCAGCGCACCCCGATCAATTGTGGTGTTTGCACCGATCTCCACATCGTCACCTAGGCGAACGCCGCCGGTCTGAGGGATCTTGATCCAGCGCCCCTTGTCATTCGCAAAGCCAAAGCCGTCGCCACCGATCACCGCGCCCGACTGGATGACACCACGCGCACCGATATGGCAATCCGCAAGAAAACTCACATTCGGATGCAGTACCGTGCCTTCACCCAGACTGGCTGACTTGCCGATCACGCAGCCCGCACCGATGATGCAATGCTCGCCGATCACGACACCCGCGTCGATCGTGACATTCGGCCCAATGACAGCCGTCGCTGCGATCTTTGCGCTGGCATCAATGACCGCACTCGGATGAATGCCTGGCTTGGGCGGCGGCGCGCTGCGCTCTGCGAAAAATTGCGCCACCCGCGCGTAGTAGGCGTAGGGGTTGTCGGTCAGCACCACCGCACCCGTGTACGCGCCACCTATCTCCGAGTGATCTTTCGCGGAAAGGATCAGCGCCGACGCGCGAGTCTGTGCAGCGCCGGAACGCAGGCGAGGATTGGACAGAAAGGTGATGTGCGATGCGCTGGCGGCTTCCAGCGGAGCGATCCCGGTGATGGCAATGTCCGGATCGCCTATCAACTCCCCGCCCAGGCTTTCGACCAAATCGCCCAGTCGAGTGCTCATGGCGGAAGGTCCTGTTTTATTTGTTCAGTGCCTTGAGCACTTTGTCGGTGATGTCGATGCGAGGGCTGTAGTAGACAGCTTCCTGGAAAACGATATCGTACTTTTCAGCGTCGGCGATCTGCTTGATCACTTTGTTGGCGCGCTCGAGAACAACAGCGAGTTCTTCGTTGCGACGCTGGTTCAGGTCTTCGCGGAATTCGCGCTGACGACGCTGAAAATCCTTGTCCATCTCGGCCAGTTCGCGCTGGCGCTTGCCGCGCTCGGCGTCGCTGATCACCGGCGCGTCCTTGTCGAGTTTTTCGGCAGTGGATTTCAGCTTGGCTGCCAGCTCTTGCAGATCTTTCTCGCGCTTGGAAAACTCCTGCTCCAGTTTGGCCGTGGCCGCTTTCGCCGGCGCGGCGTCACGGAAGATACGCTCCGTGCTGACGAAACCCACCTTGAGGTCCTGCTGGGCGCTGGCCGCCACCGGCAAACTCAACGCCATGCCAACGATGATCGAAGTCGCTGTTGCCTTTTTAATTACAGATTTCAATTCATTCTCCGCAATACGGGATGGAACATTCGCCTGAGCGGGCGAACCGGCGGCCTTGGCGCCAATCTCGCCAAGCCACTGCCGCTAAGCCGGCGTGCGTCAAGCCGGCTCGCTATTATGCCATTCGCTCCTCAGAAGCCGGTACCCAGTTGAAACTGGAACCGCTGTGTCCGGTCGAATGACTTGGGATTCATCGGATAACCAAGCGAGAGCTTGAGCGGTCCGACAGGAGAGATCCAGCTAATGCCCAGACCCGTGCTGTAACGCAGGTCGCCCAAGCTGATGTTTTCGCCATCTTGGGGATTAAATACCTGACCCGCATCCAGGAAGGTAAACCAGCGCAGGCTGCGGTCTACGCCGGTACCGGGGAAAGGCATCTGCAGCTCGGCGTTGGCCAGTATCCGCGCCTGGCCACCAATGGGCAATCGGAACAGGCTGCTCGTGCTGGTGCTACCGTAATTGTTCCCGGCCACCGACAAGGACCCGGCCTGATAGCCCCGGACGGTGCCAATGCCGCCCGCATAAAAATTCTTGAAAATCGGGTAAGGATCACCGCCAAGGCCAGCACCGTAGTTGACCTCACCATTGATCGCCAGCGTCGCGGTGTTCGCCAGATTGAGCGGGAAGTAGTACTGATCCTGATACGTCGTACGGTAGTACTTCGCTGAACCACCCGGAGAGACCTCGAGGTTCGCGCGACGGTAGCGTCCTTTGGTCGGTATCAGAGCACTGTCGCGGTTGTCTCGCTGCCAAGCCACGGTCAAGGGGATGGCCGTGGTGTGGGCATTACCCACGCCATCGGGAGAGATACTGCCGAATTTTTCAACATACTCGATGTATCGCGCCGGACTGCGATCATTGCCATAGACGTCCACCGTGGTGTCCTCAACGCCGATACCGAAGAACACCCGATCAAACTCGGTAAAGGGAACGCCGAAGTTGACATTGCCGCCTTTAGTCACCACCTTGTAGTCCACATTGCTGAGGTAAAGCGGTGGGCGGGCAGTGCGCAAGAAGATCTCGGTGGTGCGGCTGACGCCATCTTCAGTGAAATACGGGTTGGTATGCGACAGCGCAATGGTCCTGAACACCTTACTGGTGTTCACATTGATACCGATGTTATTGCCGGTGCCGAAAGCGTTTGACTGATTGATCGAGCCAGTCAGGGTCAGTTTTTCGCTGCTGGAGAAACCCGCGCCAATCATGATGTTACCGGTTGGCTTTTCCGTCACATTGACATTCAGATCCACTTGGTCGGGTGCGCCAGGCACTTCGAGGGTGTCGACATTGGTGTCGAGAAAAAAGCCCAGACGGCCGAGACGGTCGCGCGAGAGTCTGATCTTGTCTCCGTCATACCAGGAGCTTTCAAACTGGCGGAATTCACGGCGAATCACTTCATCTCGCGTGCGGTCATTACCACCTACGTTGATGCGACGCACGTAGACGCGTTTGCCAGGATCGACAAAGATCGTGAAGCTGACTTCGTTTTTCTCGCGATTGATGTCCGGGACAGCGTTCACGTTCGCAAAGGCGTAGCCGAACACGCCCATCCGCTCCGTGATCTTCTTGGTGGTCTCGTTCATCTTCTCGCCGGAGTAGGCATCGCCCTTGCTGAGGGTCACCAGACGAGACAGCTCATCCTCGCGACCCAGCATCTCGCCCTCGAGCTTGATGCCCGAGACGGTGAACTTCTCTCCCTCTTTGATGTTGATGTTGATGTAGATGTCTTTCTTGTCGGGTGAGATAGAGACTTGCGTGGACTCAACCTGCATCTCGAGGTAGCCGCGATTCAGATAGAAAGAGCGCAGCGCCTCGATATCACCGGCCAGTTTCTGCTTCGAGTACTGATCGGATTTGCTGTACCAAGTGAACCATCCCGGGGTGCTGAGCTTGATTTGATCCAGCAGCTCGCTATCTTTGAAGGCCTTGTTGCCGACGATGTTGATCTGCTTGATCTTCGACACCTCGCCCTCGTCAACCGCGAATGTCACGTTGACTCGATTGCGCTCGATAGGCGTGACGGTCGTGGTCACCTGCATCCCGTACAAGCCGCGCGACAGATATTGGCGTTTCAGTTCCTGCTCGGCGCGATCCACCAGGGCCTTGTCGAGAATGCGTGACTCGCCCAGACCGAGGTCTTTGAGCGATTTGATCAGCTGCTGTTTGTCGAATTCCTTCACGCCAGTGAAATCCACGCCGGCGATCGCGGGACGCTCTTCCACCATCACGACCAGTACATTGCCATCGGCCTCAATGCGTACATCCTTGAAAAAACCGGTTGCATAAAGCGCCTTGATTGCCGCCGCCGCTTTCTCGTCATTGAAGGTATCACCGACACGCACCGGCAAGTAACTGAACACCGTGCCTGCTTCGGTGCGCTGTATGCCCTCGACACGAATATCCTTCACAGTGAAAGGATCAACCGCGAACCCGTGGCCGGCGCACAAGGAGAAAGCTGCTGCAGCAACCAGCCGAGGAATGAAGGGCAGCGCGCGGCGATCAGGGTGTGGTGTCATTGATTTTTAACCAAGAGAATTGAACCAGTGCGCGGACCGTGAGCATGACAGTCGATAAAACCGTCACCAGACGAGGCGGACAATATCGTTAAACAATGCGACTGTCATGAGTGCCATCAGGATGCCAAGGCCTGCGCGCTGAGCGATTTGTCCAACGCGTTCAGGCAAGGGACGCCCTGAAAAAAGTTCCAGCGAATAATACAACAAATGACCTCCATCAAGCACTGGAATGGGCAGCAGATTCATCACGCCCAGACTGATGCTGATGAAGGCCATGAATGACAGAAAACTCATCAGACCGATGCGCGCAGTTTGGCCTGCATAGTCGGCGATCGTCAGCGGGCCAGTGATATTCTTGAGCGAAGCCTCGCCGGTTAGCATCTTGCCAAGCATGCTCAGGGTCATCGTGCTGGTATCCCAGACTTTTTTTGTCGCTTTGCCGACCGACTCCACAAGGCCCGAGCTGACGATCACCGTTGCACCCGACAGATCCATCTGCGCCATGATGCGACCGACGCTACGATCTCCGACCCGCTCGACGGCCGGCGTCACGGCCAGCGACAGGCGCTCACCGCGTCGCATCAGCTCCAGCGCTACCGTCCGCCCTGGCGCTGCCTGCACCACCTCGATGAAGGCCAGCGCATCCGGCACCGGCTGTCCATCAACGCTGAGCATGGTGTCGCCCGGCTGCAGTCCAGCTTTGCTGGCTGGCCCACCGGCGATGATCTCACCCAGCCGAGCGGGAGGACGCCAAGCTTGCAGGCCCAGATGGCTCATCAGTTCCTGATCTGGCTCGCCTGCAGCAATGCCACGAAAATCTATCGCTGCCAGCTGCGTGTCGTAGGGGGTCGCGGCGCTCTGGCGCGTGAATTTCATCTCGACGCGTTCGCCGCGCAAGGCGGCCTGCAGCAAGCGCCAGCGTATCTCCGACCACGCCGTCACGGGATCATTGTTGATCGCAACAACCTTGTCACCGGAGCGCAGTCCCGCCCTTTCTGCCACGCTGCCCGCCTGCACCGCCACGGTCGAGACCGCCTCGGGCACGCCATGCAGGTAGAGACCTGAAAAAATCGCTATCGCTAGAAGGAAATTGGCGAGCGGACCGGCCGCCACGATCGCGATACGCTTCCACACCGACTGTCGCGTGAACTCTCTGTCCAGATCGGCTTCGGAAATCACGCCGGCATCGTCGGCGCGCGCATCGAGCATCTTCACATAGCCGCCCAGCGGCACCATGGAAATAGCCCACTCGGTCTGGTCGGGCCCGACACGACGCGACCAGATAGGCCTACCGAGTCCGACAGAAAATTTAAGAACCTTCACTCCACACCAGCGCGCGACCAGGTAATGTCCGAACTCGTGGATCGTCACCAGCACGCCGATCACCACGATGAAAGCCAAAACGGTTTGCAGTAACTCCATGATTCCCTCTGTAAATCAGGCTTGGATCATCTCACGCGCCTTCGCGCGCGCAGCATGGTCCAGGGCGAGAACGCCCTCGAGATCGACGACTGGTTCGACCGGAATGCTGTTCATCACGGACTCGATCAGGCCCGGTATCTTGCGAAACCCCAGCCGTCGGTCGAGGAAAGCCTCAACGGCGATCTCGTTGGCCGCGTTCAGCACGGCCGCTGCGCTACCTCCTGCGCGCAGCGCATCAAAGGCCAGCTGCAAACAGGGAAAACGCTCGTAATCAGGCTTGCGGAAATTCAGCTGCGCGATCTGCGCGAGATCGACGCTATTGACCCCAGACTCGATACGCTCCGGGTAGGCCAGCGCATGCGCGATTGGCGTGCGCATGTCGGGATTCCCAAGCTGGGCAAGCACTGATCCATCGGCATACGAGACCATGGAATGAATCACGCTTTGCGGATGAATCACGACCTCGATCTGATCAGGCATCGCACCGAATAGCCAGTGCGCCTCGATGACTTCGAGGCCTTTGTTCATCATGGTCGCCGAATCCACCGAGATCTTGCGTCCCATGCTCCAGTTCGGGTGCGCGACGGCCTGCTCGGGCGTCACATGCTCCAACGTTGCGACATCACGATCCAGAAAAGGACCGCCAGAGGCGGTCAGCAGTATTTTGCGTATGCCATGATGCACCGGCTGTCGCTGATAGCCCAGCGGCAGGCACTGGAAAATCGCGTTGTGCTCGCTGTCAATCGGAAGCAGGGTCGACCCGCTGGCGGCGATCGCATCCATGAACAATTGACCCGAGATGACCAGCGCCTCTTTGTTCGCCAGCAGTACTTTTTTGCCCGCGCGTGCTGCGGCAATCGTCGGTGCCAGTCCAGCCGCACCGACAATCGCGGCCATCACGGTGGTACAGGCAGAAGTACTGGCGACTTCGCACAATGACGCCTCGCCATAGGTGACTTCAGTGGACACACCCGCGTCGCGCAACAACGACGACAGTTGCTGAGCCGCATCCGCGCTACCAACCACCGCCACCTCCGGATGAAATTTCTCGCATTGCGCAGCGAGCTCGTGGACTTTGGCGTGCGCGGTCAGTGCAAATACACGGTATCGCTCCGGGTGTCTGGCGACCACATCCAGCGTTGACACGCCGATGGATCCTGTCGCGCCGAGTATCGTGATGGACTGCATAGTGAATTCGTGGTTTGGTCTCAGGTCCGGCCGGCCAGCAACAGCGCCAGCGGCATCACCGGCACCAGCGCATCAATGCGATCAAGGACACCGCCATGTCCGGGCAACAGCTGGCTGCTGTCTTTCACGCCGGCGCGTCGCTTCATCAGCGACTCGAACAGATCGCCGATCACGCTGGCTGCGACCAGCACGCTCATCAGTAAGAACCACAACGCCCAGCCAAAACGCTGTTGCAGCACGACGGCAAAGCTGTGCTCCAACGACGGACTGAAAGAAGACGCCGCACCCAGCGCGAGCACTGCGAGCCAGCCGCCCAGCACACCTTCCCAGCTCTTGCCGGGAGAGATCGTCGGCGCCAATTTGCGCATGCCGAATGCGCGCCCCGCGAAATATGCACCGATGTCCGCGGCCCAGACGATGGCCATCGCGGATATCAGCAACAGTGGTGAACGCTGGAGCAGCTCGGCCATCGAGATGAAGCAACCCAGCAGCGCAATGAAAAACACGGTAGCAAACAGTAGTCCGCGTGCGCCCTCGGTGGCAGGCAAGCCGAGCTTCAGCGCGGGCACAAAGCGCAATGCCCAGATTAACACGCACAGCAAGGCCAGCGATGTCCAGTCGCGTCCCGGGCTGGCCAGCATCAGCAGCAACACTACGCCGCCGATCGCACCCAAGGGAAACGCGAATCGGATCTGCAGTAACCGAAAGCTTTCCCAGCAAGCGGCAGCAAAAAAAACCGCCAGCGTCAGACGGAAGGCGATCATCGATTGTGAACCGAGCACAGCCGCCAGCAATGCCAATAGCGCAACGGCCGTCAATACGCGCTGCTTGAGCATCAGGAGGCTTTCCTGACCTCGATCAGCTGCGCGCTGGTGCGACCGAAGCGCCGCTCGCGCTGCTGGTACGAGAGAATCGCCTCGTCCAGCGACGCGGCATTGAAATCAGGCCAGTAGATATCCGTGAAGTACAGCTCGGTGTACGCCAGCTGCCAGAGAAGAAAGTTAGAGATGCGCTGCTCGCCTCCCGTTCGTATGAACAAATCGGGCTCGGGCGCGTGCGCCATGGCCAGATGCGGCGCAATGTCCTGCTCGGTGAATTCCGTCATGCCGGGTTGCGCAGCAGCTGCCTTGTTCATCGCCTGCAGCATGTCCCAGCGCCCCCCATAGTTCGCACAGATCGTCAGTGTCAGACGCTCATTGCCCGCAGTGCGCACCTCGGCGTCTGCGATCTGCTGCTGCAGCTTGGGATCAAAACGGCTCAGGTCGCCGACAATGCGCAGCCGTATGCCATTGGCATGCATACGGCTTACCTCGCGCTCCAGCGCGTTGGAAAACAATCGCATGAGCAGCGAGACTTCTTCAGCGGGGCGCCGCCAGTTTTCGGAACTGAATGCGAAGAGCGTCAGGTAACCGATGCCGCGCGACACACAAGCCTTGACGATGCCGCGCACCGCCTCAACGCCCTTGGCATGTCCGGCCACGCGCGGCAGGTAACGCGACGCCGCCCAGCGTCCATTGCCATCCATGATGACGGCCACATGGGTGGGCACCAGCGAAGCTTCGGGGATGTCCTGCGTGGAGCTGGTTCTGGTCATGGGCGGACGAAAAGAAAAAAGGAAGAAATCCGGCGCTTTGTCGCCGGGACCAAATCGCTCAGACCGTCAGGATCTCTTTTTCTTTTTCGGCGACCAGTTTATCGACTTCGGCAACGAACTTGTCGGTGAGCTTCTGTACGTCATCCTGCGCGCGGCGCTCATCGTCTTCAGAGATGGTCTTGTCTTTCAACAGTTTTTTCAGCACCTCGTTGGAATCACGGCGAATATTGCGAATCGCGATCTTGCCATCTTCGGCTTCGCTCTTGACGAGCTTGACCATCTCCTTGCGGCGTTCTTCAGTCAAAGGCGGCGTGGGAACGCGGATCAGATCGCCCTGCGTGGAAGGGTTCAGACCCAAATCGGATTCACGGATCGCCTTTTCAACCACGGCCAACATTTTCTTTTCCCACGGCTGTACTCCCAGCGTGCGCGCATCGAGCAGCGTCACGTTGGCAACCTGCGCGATCTGGGTCGGCGTACCGTAGTAATCGACCTGAATATGATCGAGCATGCCGGGGTGGGCGCGTCCCGTCCGCACCTTGGCGAGGTTGCCCTTAAGGGTCTCGATGGACTTTTGCATTTTCTGCTCGGTGTTCTTTTTGACGTCGGCGACAGTCATGCGGCTCTCCTGTAATTCAGTGCGGCGAATGATGTGTTCATGAAAGCGTGATCCGGGTCATACGTGAACGAGAGTGCCCTCGTCTTCACCCAGCACCACGCGCTTGAAAGCGCCCGGCTTGGTGATCGAGAATACGCGTATCGGCAGCTTCTGGTCGCGGCACAGCGCAAAGGCAGTCGCATCCATGACCTGCAGGTGTTTCGCGATCGCTTCGTCGAAACTGATCGTTGCGTAACGCGTCGCCGACGCGTCTTTCTTCGGATCGGAGCTGTAGACGCCATCGACCTTGGTGGCCTTTAAAACCACCTCGGCGCCAATCTCGGCGCCGCGTAATGCCGCCGCGGTATCGGTGGTAAAAAAAGGATTGCCCGTGCCCGCTGCGAAGACAACGATTTTTCCCTCTTCGAGATATTGCAGCGCCTTGGGACGCACATAGGGCTCGACCACCTGCTCGATGCCGATCGCAGACATCACCCGCGCGGTCATGCCAGCCTGACGCATCGCATCGGCCAGCGCCAGCGAATTCATCACCGTGGCCAGCATGCCCATGTAATCGGCGGTCGCCCGGTCCATGCCCTGCGCTCCGGGCGCGACACCCCGAAAGATGTTGCCGCCACCGATAACGATCGCCACCTCGATACCTAACTTGGCCACTTCTGAGACATCGGCCACCATGCGCTCGATCGTCGCGCGATTAATGCCATACGCATCCTCGCCCATAAGGGCTTCGCCGGAGAGTTTCAAAAGGACGCGCTTGTAGGCCGGTGACGTCATGTGCATTGCTCCCTGATGACTCGGTTTTTTCTGTAAGGCTTACGAACCCGCCGATATTTTACCGGCTGTTGCGGTTGCTGCTGCCTCTGTGCTGACATTAAAAAAACGGGCCGTGAGGCCCGTTGTTGAAGTAGATCAGCCCTGCTTCGCGGCGGCTACCTGCGCCGCCACTTCCGCTGCAAAGTCATCCTGCTTCTTCTCAATGCCTTCGCCGACCACAAACATGGTGAACGCCTTCACAGCCGTGTTGGCCGCCTTTAGCATCTGCTGCACGGTCTGCTTGTCGTTCTTCACAAAAGCCTGATCGAACAGCGAGACTTCTTTCAGATATTTCTGTACCGAGCCCTCAACCATCTTCGCGGCGATATCAGCAGGCTTGCCTGACTCTTCCGCCTTGAGCTTGGCCACCGAGCGCTCTTTCTCGATCAGATCGGCCGGTACCTGATCAGACGACAGCGCAACCGGCTTCATCGCGGCGATGTGCATCGCGACATCCTTGCCCACTTGCTCGTCGCTGCCTTCGAATTCAACCATCACGCCAATACGGGTGCCATGCAGATAAGAGGTCAGCTTGCCGGAGGTCTGGAAACGTTGGAAGCGACGGATAGACATGTTCTCACCGATCTTGCCAACCAACGCGGTGCGAATTTCCTCAACGGTCTTGCCATCCAGCGACAACGTGGACAGTGCCGCCACATCGGCCGGGTTCTGGTCGGCGACCAACTTGGCGATGTCGGATGAGAATTTCAGGAAGTCGTCGTTCTTGGACACGAAGTCGGTTTCGCAGTTGACCTCGACCAGCGCGCCTACGCCGCCGGCGATGTGTGCGGCGACCACACCTTCGGCGGTGATCCTTGATGCGGCCTTCGATGCCTTGCTGCCCAGCTTGACGCGCAGGATTTCTTCCGCGCGAGCCATGTCACCATCGGCCTCGGTTAGTGCTTTCTTGCACTCCATCATGGGTGCATCGGTCTTTGCGCGAAGCTCACCCACCATTGCTGCGGTAATTGCTGCCATTCTTCTCTCCTAAACTGTGGACGGCGATGCTGCCTTCCGGTATTCAATTCTCGAAAAAAAGGGGCGAACCATTGTTGCCCCCGTTTTTCCGTCGCGGTCAACCGCGACTGGCATCGAGGCATCAGGCTTGATCGACCTCGACGAATTCGTCTGCGCCGCCTTTGACTGACTCGACGATATCCTTCACGGAGTTCGCCCGGCCCTCGAGGATCGCGTCGGCGATGCCGCGCGCGTAAAGGGTGATCGCTTTGGATGAATCATCGTTACCGGGGATCACATAGGTCACACCGTTCGGGGAGTGATTGGTGTCGACCACGCCAATCACAGGAATGCCCAGCTTGGCAGCCTCGGTGATGGCACCCTTGTGGTAGCCGACGTCGATCACGAAAATCGCGTCCGGCACGCCGTTCATGTCCTTGATGCCGCCTCAGGCGCTTGATCGAGGTCTTGATGGTCTTGAAGTTGGTCAGCGTGCCGCCCAGCCAGCGCTGTTCGACGAAAGGCACGCCTGCACGCTGCGCTTCGGCAGCAATGATGTCGCGCGCCTGACGCTTGGTACCCACCATGAGGATGGTGCCGCGATTGGCGGACAGCTGGCGAACGTACTTGGCGGCCTCCTGGAACATGACCATGGTCTTTTCCAGGTTGACGATATGAATTTTGTTGCGATGACCGAAAATGTACTGGGCCATCTTGGGGTTCCAGAAGCGGGTCTGGTGACCGAAATGGACACCGGCTTCCAGCATTTCACGCATAGTGACTGACATGTAGAGTTCTCCAGGGTTGGGTCTGGAGCCTGGCCAGCGACCCCACAGACGGCTTCGTGGCCGCTGTCTGAGGGCACCCTTGGAGGCACAGGCTCGCGATTTTCAAAAATTTAACAAAGCATTTAACGTATTGACCGAAAACAGCCATCAGCGCATGACAACTCGCTTATGCTCCCGGTCAACCCGCGATTCTAACCGATTTTCAGCCCGTTTTACAAACCCGGCAAGCCCGCCCTACCCCACACGCTGGCTCGACTATAATCGGCGCTTTAGGTCTACCGCGGCGCTGGCTCAGCGGCCGCAGAGAATTACCCCATGGGCTCCATATCCATCAAGACCCCCGAAGACATCGAGGGCATGCGCGTCGCCGGTCGGCTGGCGGCCGAGGTCCTCGACTTCATTGCGCCTCATGTGAAGGCAGGTGTCAGCACCGCTGATCTCGACCGGCTTTGCCACGACTACATAGTGAACGTCCAGCAGTCCATCCCAGCACCGCTGAACTACTGCCCGCCAGGCTACACGCCCTACCCTAAATCGATCTGTACTTCGGTGAATGACGTCGTCTGCCACGGTATCCCCGGCGACAAAGTGCTCAAGCAGGGCGACGTGATTAACATCGACATCACGGTGATCAAGGATGGCTACCATGGCGATACCAGCCGCATGTTCTTCGTTGGCGAGCCCTCGATTCTTGCGAGGCGGCTCGCAGAGATCACCTATGAATGCATGTGGCTGGGTATTGCCAAAATTCGTCCCGGCGCTCATCTGGGCGACATCGGCCATGTGATTCAGCAGTATGCCGAAGAGGCCGGCTTTTCTGTCGTGCGCGAATTTTGCGGCCACGGGATCGGCAAAGTTTTCCATGAAGAGCCACAAGTGCTTCACTATGGCCGCCCCGGCACGCTCGCCAAACTGGAAGCCGGGATGATCTTCACCGTCGAGCCCATGATCAATGCCGGTCGCCGAGAGATCCGCGAGATGGGCGATGGCTGGACCATCAAGACGCGTGACCGCAGCCTGTCCGCGCAATGGGAGCACACTGTCCTGGTGACCGAGACCGGCTTCGAAGTGCTGACCGTGTCGCCCGCCATGCCGGCACCGCCCGCCTTCATCCGTGAACAGCATGCCGGCAGCGTCGCGGCCCTCGCCTGATACGGCCTCGCTCGCGCGTTCGCTGCGCGAGCAGCTGCGCGAAGGTCGGCGCTCCATCGTCAGTAACTATCCGCAAGACCCCAAGCCAGAGCGACTGCTCAAGCGCTTGCGACAGGCCACCGATCAGGTGATGATCACCGCCTGGAAAAACTTCGACCTGCCCGCCAACACCGCGCTGGTCGCCGTCGGCGGCTACGGACGGGGTGAACTTTTCCCGTACTCTGATGTTGATCTTCTGGTTCTGTTGCCTTCACCACCCGATGACCCGTTGCGCGACAAGCTCGAGCAACTGGTGCAGATGCTGTGGGACCTCGGCCTCGAGATCGGCCACAGCATACGCACCGTCGATGAATGTCTGACTGAGTCAGCTGCCGACATCACGGTACAGACCAGTTTGCTCGAAGCGCGACTGATCTGCGGTAATCGTCCGCTCTTCAATACGCTTCTCGAGAAATATGCAGGTGCGATGGATCCTCGCGCGTTTTTTCAGGCCAAAGTGCTTGAGCTGCGCCAACGTCATGTGAAGTACGAGAACACGCCCTATAGTCTGGAGCCCAATTGCAAGGAGAGTCCCGGCGGTCTGCGCGACCTGCAGGTGATTCTTTGGGTCGCTAAAGCTGCAGGACTCGGCGATTCATGGCGCGAGCTGGCAGCCAATGACATGATCACGCCGACCGAGGCGCGCCAAGTCGCCGAAAAAGAACGCGCATTCAAAGACATCCGTATACGCCTTCACCTTCATACCCAGCGTCGCGAAGACCGGCTGGTGTTCGATGTGCAGAGCCCGGTCGCCGACACTTTCGGCTTTCAGACGACTGACGCTCGACGCGCGAGCGAAGTGCTGATGCAACGCTACTACTGGGCCGCGAAGGCCGTCACCCAGCTCAACAGCATCCTGCTGCAAAACATCGAAGCCCGTCTGTTCCCGCAACCCAGCGTATCGCGCCCGGTCAACGAGCGCTTCAATGAAGTAAACGGCATGATCGATATCGCGCACGACAAGGTATTCGAAGAAACGCCGTCGGCCATGCTGGAGATTTTCCTACTCCTTGAGCAGCACGGCGAGCTGAAAGGTATGACCGCCCGCACCCAGCGCGCACTGTGGCACGCCCGCTTCCGTATCGACGATTCGTTCCGCCGCGATCCTCAGAACCGCGAACTGTTCCTGCAGATACTCAAAGCACCCAAGGGTATTACGCATGCGCTCCGCAACATGAATCAGTTGTCGATACTCGGTCGCTACCTGCCGGCGTTTCGCCGCATTATTGGGCAGATGCAGCATGATTTGTTTCATGTCTATACCGTCGACCAGCACATTCTGATGGTCCTGCGCAATGTACGGCGCTTTGCGATTCCCGAGCATGCGCACGAGTACCCATTCTGTAGCCAGCTCATGGCGAACTTCCCTCAGCCTTGGCTGATTTATATCGCCGCACTATTTCACGACATTGCCAAAGGACGCGGCGGCGATCATTCCGAACTCGGGAAGATGGATGCGCAGCGCTTTTGCAGCGATCACGGACTGTCGAAGGAAGATACCGAGCTTGTGGTCTTCTTGGTTGAGCATCATCTGCAAATGTCGCATGTCGCGCAGAAGCAGGATTTGTCCGATCCCGATGTGATCCGTGCATTTGTGAAGGTGGTGAAAGACGAACGGCACCTCACCGCGTTGTATCTGCTCACAGTCGCGGATATCCGCGGCACCAGCCCCAAGGTCTGGAATGCCTGGAAAGGCAAACTGCTCGAAGATTTGTACCGAATGAGCCTGCGAGTGCTCGGCGGTGAAGCTCCCTCGCCCGACCGCGAGCTGCAAAAACGTCAGCAGGAAGCCATTGCTGCGCTGCGCCTTCATGGCCTGTCGGCCGATGCGCATGAGGCGCTTTGGAAAACGCTTGATGTCGGCTATTTTCTGCGACACGATGCATCCGAGATCGCATGGCAGACGCGCGTACTGTGCGAGCATGTCGACAGCGACAAACCCGTCGTGCGCTGCCGGCTCGGCCTCATAGGCGAAGGCTTGCAAGTCGTGGTCTACCTGCGCGACCGCCCCGATCTGTTCGCGCGCATCTGCAGCTATTTTGACCGCAAGAATTTCAGCATCCTTGATGCGAAGGTACAGACCACGCGCACAGGCTATGCGCTTGATACTTTCCTGGTAAGCGAGCCTACGTTCGCCGACAATTACCGCGAGCTGATCACGCTAATCGAACATGAACTGAAACAATGGCTGGCCTCCGATGATGCCCTACCGCCACCCGCCAAATCACGACTCTCGCGACTATCGCGCACCTTCCCGATCACGCCCACGGTGCATCTACAGCCCGACGAGCGAGGTCAGTATCATTTGCTCTCGGTATCAGCGAGCGACCGCACGGGCCTGCTTTATTCGATTGCCAGCGTGCTCGCTCGTTACAAGGTCAATCTGCATACTGCGAAAATCACCACACTGGGCGAGCGGGTGGAGGATGTGTTCCTTGTCGATGGCCCAGTGCTCTCGCACGCACGCAGCCAGATCGCGCTTGAATCCGATTTGCTTGACGCCTTGCGCGCCTAACTACCGGCTGCGTTTCAACAATGACTGAACCTCTCCGTCTGTCCAAGCGCATGTCCGAGCTTGGCCTCTGTTCACGTCGTGAAGCGGATGAATGGATAGCCAAAGGCTGGGTACGCGTCGACGGGCAGGTGGTTTCCGAGCTGGGCAGCAAAGTGCTGCCGCATCAGAAAATCACCATCGAAAAGCAAGCACAAGCGCAGCAGGCGCGCAGAGTGACTGTGCTGATCAACAAGCCCATGGGCTTCGTCAGCGGGCAGGCCGAAGACGGCTACAAGCCTGCCGTGACGCTGGTGCGACCTGAAAATCGCTGGTCGCAGGATAAGTCAGCTTTACAGTTTTTGCCGGCACAGCTGAAAAGTCTTGTACCCGCAGGACGGCTCGATATCGATTCCGTCGGCCTGCTGGTGCTCACGCAAGACGGACGTATTGCGAAACAGTTGATCGGCGAAGATAGCGAGATCGAAAAAGAATATCTCGTACGCGTGAAGTACGCTAACTCGGGTCGACTTCCCGATCAGGATTTGAAGCGACTGAATCACGGCTTGTCGCTCGACGGTCAGGCGCTGCTGCCCGCCAAGGTGCAATGGCAGAATGAAGATCAGCTTTGCTTCGTTCTGCGTGAAGGCAAGAAACGACAAATACGCCGTATGTGCGAACTGGTCGGGTTGAAAGTGCTTGGCTTGAAACGGGTGCGGATAGGTCAGGTAAAGCTTGGCAACTTGCCGACCGGGCAGTGGCGTTATCTCGGTGAGGATGAGCGGTTCTGATTCGAATTTTCAGGGTGTTAGCCTTCAAATCGTCCTTCCTGCGCAGGCCGGAATCCATCAGCAGTACGGCAGTGATCTCGTTTTGAGCATAGCCACGCAAGTCACGGGACTCTGGCCCGTGCCGGAATCACGGTTCAAATTAGCTGCAACAGAGCGCCTTCGATCAATCATCCGCCCCCGGATCCATCCCGGGAAATAACACCTCGGTATACCCAAAACGACTGAAATCCTTCACTCGCATTGGATACAGCACGCCGATCAGGTGATCGCATTCATGCTGTACCACACGCGCATGAAATCCATCGACCTCGCGATCAATGATCTGCCCGTAAGGATCAACGCCCTGATAGCGCAGCCGCGTGTAGCGAGGCACCACACCCCGCAGACCGGGAACGGACAGGCAGCCTTCCCAGCCTTCTTCCATCTCATCAGATAGCGGCGTGATCACCGGATTGAGTAACACGGTTTCCGGTACAGACGGCGCATCGGGATAGCGAGCATTATTACTGAAGCCGAAGATCACCAGCTGCAGGTTCACACCGATCTGCGGCGCGGCCAGCCCTGCACCATTGGCCGCGTGCATGGTGTCGAACATGTCCGCAATTAGCGCATGCAACTCCGGCGTGTCGACAACGCTCACCGGCTCGGCCTGTCGCAACAAGCGCGGATCACCCATTCTCAAGATCTCACGAACAGCCACGGTTCGCCTCCGCTCAGGATGAATGTCTTTTGGCTAGCCACTCGGCAAATGCTGCGCCGGTCTCGGGATGCTGCAAGCCGATTTCGACGGAGGCTTCGAGATAACCGAGCTTGGAACCGCAATCGAAACGACGGCCCTTGTATCGATAAGAGAGCACTGTTTCATATTGCATCAGTGCCTCGATGCCATCGGTGAGTTGAATCTCACCTCCTGCGCCTTTGCCTAGTTTTTCAAGGCACGAGAAGATTCGGTTGGTCAGCACGTAGCGGCCAACGACCGCCAGCGTGGATGGCGCCTTGTCTGGCATGGGCTTCTCGACGATGCCCTTCACTTTCTCCAGCCGATCGCCAAACGCTTCCGTGCTGACAATGCCGTACTGCCGTGTATTCTCGCGCGGCACGTCCTGGACAGCCAAGAGACTGGCCTGCTCGCGCGCAAAGCTGGCCGTCATCTGCGCCATGATTCCCGGGCCACCCTGCTCGCCCTGCATGAAATCATCCGCAAGCAGCACCGCGAAGGGATCTTGACCTACGATGGGGCGCGCACAAAGCACGGCATGGCCTAGGCCCAGCGCCTGCGGCTGGCGTATGTACATGCAGTTGACGGTTTTCGGTATGACCTCTCGCACCATCCGCAACAGCTGGTCCTTGCCCGCTGCTTCCAGCTCGGCTTCCAGCTCATAGGCTTTATCGAAGTGGTCTTCAATGGCGCGCTTGTTGCGACCGGTGATGAAAATCATCTCGGTAATGCCTGCCTCGACAGCCTCTTCGACGGCATATTGAATCAGTGGCTTGTCGACGATGGGTAGCATTTCCTTGGGCTGCGCCTTGGTTGCGGGCAGAAAGCGACTGCCCAGTCCGGCCACCGGGAAAACGGCTTTGGTAATTTTTGTCATTGTTACGGCTCCAGCAATTTCAGTAATTCAGTCTCATCAATGATCGTTACGCCCAGCTCCTGCGCCTTCGCGAGCTTGCTGCCCGCGTCGTCACCGGCGACCAGATAACTGGTTTTCTTGGATACCGAGCCGGCGACTTTGCCACCGGCCACCTCGATCATCGACGCCGCCTCATCGCGCTTGAGCGTGGGCAAAGTCCCGGTCAATACGAAAGTCTTGCCAGCCAGCGTCTGATTCCGGCGCTCTGGCTCATTCTCTTCCCAATGAATACCTGCTGCACGCAGCTGTTCGATCAGTTCCCGGTTCAGCGGATCAGCCAGGAAACCCCGTATCGACTGCGCGACGACAGGACCGATATCGTCCACGGCCAGTATCTGTTCTTCGCTGGCCTCCAGCAGCGCATCGAGCGTGCCAAAATGCCGCGCCAACGACTTAGCGGTGGATTCGCCGACATGGCGAATGCCCAGTGCATAAATGAACCTCGCCAGCGTGGTCGACTTGGATTTTTCCAGCGCGTTCAATACGTTTTGCGCCGATTTTTCTGCCATACGATCCAGCTCGGCCAGCATCACAAGCCCGAGCTTGTAAAAATCGGCGGGTGTCGTGACCAGGCCTCGGTCCACTAGCTGCTCGACCAGTTGCTCGCCCAGACCTTCGATATCCATCGCGCGACGCGACACGAAGTGCAGTAGCCCGCCCTTGCGCTGCGCAGGGCACTTGATCCAGCCGCCGGAGCAACGCGCGACCGCCTCTTCCTCGGGTCGAACAATCGGCGAAGCGCACACCGGACAATTCGCCGGCATCACAAATTCGCGCGCATCCTGAGGGCGACGCTCGGGTACCACCGCCACGACTTCCGGTATTACATCACCCGCACGTCGAACGATCACTTGGTCACCAATGCGTACATCCTTGCGCCGCACTTCATCTTCATTGTGCAAGGTGGCATTGGTGACAGTGACACCGCCCACGGAGACGGGCGACAGACGTGCCACTGGTGTCAGTGCACCGGTGCGGCCGACTTGCACGCCGATATCAAGGACGGTTGTCGTCGCCTCTTCCGCAGGAAATTTGTGCGCGAGCGCAAAGCGCGGCGCACGCGACACGAAGCCCAGCGTCTGCTGCTGCGTCACGCTGTCCACTTTATAGACGACCCCATCGATCTCATAGGGCAGCTGCGCACGACGCCTGCCAATGTCGGCAAAAAAATTCAGCAAGCCGCCAGCGCCGTTGACCACGGCCCGCTCATCACACACTGGAATGCCCAGCGTGCGATACCAATCGAGCAGCGCTGAGTGACGCAGAGGGAACTCTGCACTCTCCAGTCTGCCGATGCCATAGGCAAAAAAACGGAGATGGCGCTGCGCGGTGATGCGCGCATCAAGCTGCCGCAAACTGCCTGCAGCAGCATTGCGCGGATTAGCAAACTCTTTCTGCCCGGCCTCACGCTGGCGCTGATTGAGTCGCGCGAAATCCGTCTTGAACATCAGCACTTCGCCGCGCACATCAATGAGTGCGGGAGGATTATTCGTTTGAAGCTTCAGCGGTATCGAGCGCACCGTGCGAATGTTGGCGGTGACATCCTCGCCGGTGGTGCCATCACCGCGCGTCGCGGCCTGCACCAGTACACCGTGCACGTAGCGCAGATTGATCGCCAGACCGTCGAATTTCAGCTCACAGGCGTAGCTGATTTGCCCCTTGCTGCTGAGACCTTCGCGCACCCGGCGATCGAAATTCTCGATATCTTCATCCGAGAAGCCGTTATTAATCGACAGCATGGGCACGTCATGCTGCACCTGACTGAATTCTGGCAGTGGCGCGCCGCCGACACGTTGGGTCGGCGAATCGGGCGATCTCAGCTCGGGATACGCAGCTTCCAGTCGCTGGAGCTCGGCGAACAACGCGTCATATTCGGCATCCGGGATACTCGGATTATCCAGCACATAGTAGGCGTGCGCATGGCGGTTCAGCTCGTCGCGCAGCCATTCGGCGCGAGCGCGCGCGTCCGATGGGTCAGGTCCCTGATGCGCGGTGCCTCTGAACAGCTCGCTTTGAGGCATCAGGCAAACAACCGCTGCGCCCGGGGCGATCCAGGAGAAATGCCGGTTTGCTCCATCGCGCCGTAGAACGAACGAATCTGCTGCGCGATGGCAGCTAGCGACTCGTCGGAAAGCGGGTGCCCTGCATCATCGACTACCGTCCCCGACAAACGATTCGCCAGCGAGCGTGCGAAGGCGGTCATGGATTTGAAGCCATCACGCTCAGGTGCTACCGTCGCCACGGGTAAGAGCAGCGTCATCAGGCTGCTGGTATCGTCGGCCGGATTGGCATTCGTCAGCACCCAGTAGAGTACGCTCCCCTCGCCGTCCTGCATCACCATGCGTCCATCAGGGCGAAGCTCCAGTCCCTGACGCTGTAGCGCGGGTCGTATGGTCGCCATCGACCAAGGACCTTCTTTAGTGCGCACATTGATAGACAGCTGCACATCAAACTCGTGAATGAGCTGGTACAGGCGCTTGGCCAGCGTCATGACTTCGGACATTTCTGGCAATTCCGGCGTGGCGTCAAGCTCATCGGATAACTGATTGAGACCGGTCACCAACTCTGAGTACTCGAGCTCCGACAACGGGCCGTGACGATTAGCCAGCTGCACCCCGACCTGAAGCGCATGATAGATGCCCGCGACTGCGACTTTTTCCCAGTCGCCGGTCTCGGTCTCGCCGATGACTTCGACATGCTTGTTACCGACCAGCCTGAGCTTGTGAAATGCCGTCGTGATTTTTTCACCGCGCAGCGGCATTCCCAGCGTTAGCGGGATCACGCAATCGATGAAGGTATCCAGCGGAAAAGGCTTGGGCGCAGTCTCGACAAAGGGCGCGTCAGCACGCCCACGAGAATCCTCATGCCCGTCATGCTGATCGGTGGCGACACCGGACTCGTGAGCATCGGGCTCTATGGACTTGGGACTCATGACGCCCAGCACAGGCTCCTGACGCTCTGCGATGCTTTTGGGGCCCATCAGCACATCTTCTTCCAGCGGTGAAAACGCGTTTTCCACCGAGCGTCGCGCGCGCCACTCTTGCCACTTGTTGTACGACACCACGCCCACCACAATAGCGCTGCCGATGCCGATCAGGCTGGCCTGCAACTCAGTCATTGCGCGTTCTCCGGCTTTCGTTTTAGAAATTTCGATAACGGCTCGCGGTCTTTCACGACCCATACGGCGTCTCGATGCAAACCAACATTGTAAGAGATGCGCATCCCATGATTGCCTCGCATTGGTATTTTCTGAGGCCGACGCGAATTCTCTGCAAGCTCTTGCCAAATCGCATTATTGACACATGTCAAAATCATCTGAATTTATTGTCATTAAGATAACTGCACGATCACTGCGCTCAGGAGGGCCAACCGTGCATGAAACCACCGACATCAATGACATCAAGCTGCAGAGTTTGACCATGCTGTCGCTAAAGCCCCTGATGCGCCGCTTGCGGCGCTGGTGGCTGGAGCGGACTGAGGAGCATTATCTGATGTGTGCGGCTGTCGAGCAGGCCCGCGCGCGCGAAGCAGAGGAGAACGAAGCCTACTATCAAAAACGAGCAGCGCTGGCCCGCTCTGCCCTCCTTTGGGACTGACGCAAGGAGACACGGAGACAAGGCGCCTGATAAACCGCTCAGGTCATTATCTGTCGGTCGGAGTCCACTCGGCAGACTATTAACGATATCAGGCCGCCTGCACCTCGGAAGCGAGGTTGGCGGCCGCTTCCATATCGACGGCAACGATACGGGATACGCCCTGCTCTTGCATGGTGACGCCGATCAGCTGCTGCGCCATCTCCATTGCAATCTTGTTATGAGTGATGAACAGGAACTGGGTCTGCGCGGTCATGCGCTTGACCATCGTACAGAAACGCTCCGTGTTGGAGTCGTCCAGCGGCGCGTCGACCTCGTCCAACAGACAGAAAGGTGCGGGATTGAGCTGGAAGATCGAGAACACCAATGCCGTCGCCGTCAGCGCTTTTTCACCACCCGAGAGCAGGTGAATCGTCGCGTTCTTCTTGCCCGGCGGCTGGGCCATCACCTGCACGCCCGAATCCAGAATCTCTTCGCCCGTCATCACCAGCTTCGCATTGCCGCCGCCGAATAGTTCGGGGAAGAGCTGGCCAAAATGGTGATTGACCTTGTCAAAGGTATCTTGCAGCAGGCCACGCGTTTCCATGTCAATCTTCTGGATAGCGTCCTCCAGCGTCGTGATCGCTTCGGTCAGGTCGGCATTCTGCGCATCAAGGAAATTCTTGCGCTCCGAGGCCTGCGCAAGTTCATCCAGCGCAGCCATATTGACTGGGCCCAGCGCATTAATCTGATTCGTCAGGCGGGTCACTTCTCCTTGCAAATAAGACGGACGCATGTCTTCAGTCAGCTTCTCCACGAGCGCTGCTTCATCGACCTCGGCTTCGGCCAACTGCTGGGCAAACTGCTCCTGATTCAGACGCGCGGCTTGCTCCTTCAGCTGCAATTCAACGATGCGATCGCGCATTGGTTGCTGTGCACGCTCGGCGGCCATCTTGGCCTCTTCCTGCCCGCGCATGCGCTGCGTTAGCTGATCCAGCTCGTGACGTGCATTCGCCAGCGCGACCTCTTGTTCGCTGCGTCGCTCCAGCAGACTCTGCAATCCAGCCTGTGCCGCCTGGTCATCCAGTGATTCCAGCTCCAGCTGACCCTGCTCCATGCTGGCAAACAGTTGCGCGGATTGCTCAAGCGCTGTGTTGATGCTGCGCTTGAGTTCTTCGATGCGGTTCTCGTGCGAGCGCTTCGCGAACTCGGCCTGCTGCGCGGCCAGCTCCAGCTCGCGCAAAGCGTCGCGTGCCTGATTAAGCTTTTGCTCATGCTCCAGAAAGACAGTCTGACCGTCCTCATGCTTCTCCTGTACCTCACCCAGCTCCACATCGAGCTGCTCCAGGGCCATCTCGGCTTCCTGACGGATCTGGTTCTGCTCGGCTTCTTCTGCGGCGATCTCCGCGAGGTCGGTGTTGATCTGCGTGCTGCGCTGACTGATGCGCTCAATCACTTCATTCTGGCGCAACAGATCCATCTGCAGAGCGTGCAGCGAATCGGTGAGCGATGCGACTTGACGGGTGAGTTCTTCCAGCTTCTGCGTGCCCTGCGTGAGCGCCGCATCGGCCTGCACGGAACGCTGACGCGCTTCGTCGGCAAGCAGCTGCTGCGCTTTGACCTGACGAACCAAATTATCGATTTCCTGCTGACGCGCCAGCATGCCATCCTGTTCAGAGTCGGTTGCATAAAAACGTACCGACAGCTTG
>RGFZ01000031.1 GCA_010024875.1 Oxalobacteraceae bacterium
CGGCATGAGCGCACTCGAGCTGAGCGCCGATGCGAAAATCCGCTGGTCGGTCAGCCAACCTGGTACCCATGCCGACAGTGCGAAATCACCGCTACCCGATCAAGCACCCAAAATGACTGCTGATGCCAGCCAGGCAGCGGCTGCGATGAGCACCGCTCAGCATGAAAAACACGAGGCGCCCGGGCGAGAGCTGGCAGCCACACTGGTGCTGGGCGAAGCCGAAGCCAAACAATTTGCGAAAAAGCTGGAGACCAAACAGCTGAGTCTGCGCGCCGAGCGCCTGGGCTCGACCTCCAGCGAGACCTTCAAGTCAGCGTTCATGAACAATGGTCTGCTGCCTCAGGCCGAAGCGAGCGAGGCACCTGCAGCACCTGAGAGTGTGACGCTGGGCACCGACCTCACTGGAGAAGACCTGCGCATGATCTGGGCACACCGGCAGTCAGTCGCCGAGCAGAATAGTCAGGCGCAGGCGCAGGGTCAGGCCAGCAGCCCGCAATCCGACATCGACCTGCGCGCCGAGCAGTATGAAAAGCTGTCTCAGCGACTCGGCGAAGCGCTCGGCCAGCGACTGGCGAGCCAGATCGCCCGCGGCGTCTGGAAAGTCGAGCTGGCCTTGAAGCCTCAGGATCTGGGCAATATCGAGATCAAGCTCGACATGAAAGATGGCGCGCTGGAGGCCAGCTTCAAGGCGACCGAGGCCTTGACCCGTGAGCTGATCACCGATGGCCTGCCCAGGCTAAGAGAGGCTTTGGCGCAGTCAGGCATGCAAGTTGCTAATGTGAACGTCAACGTAAGACAAGACAGCCAAAATGGCGGAAATTCGACACCTGGGCGTAATAAAACGCCCGCCGGAATCAGCGGAGTGTCGAAAGGTTCGCTGGCCAACGCCAGCCTGCCCGCCGACAGTTTGGCAACCGGGAAGCCCAAGGCCCAGGATAACAACGGCCTCGACATACTGGTCTGATCGAAACGAAATCGTGTAGGGGGATGTAATGGCTGAAGAAGCGGCAGCAGCACCTGAAGAACAAGTCGATGGCGAACCTAAGAAAAAAGGTCCGCTGGTCAAGATCATTCTGATCGTCGTGGGCGTATTGCTCCTGATCGGCCTCTCGGTCGGCGGCACTCTGTTCGCCACAGGTTTCTTCTCCAAGAAGCCGAAGGAAGCCGTGGATGCCCAGCTCGACAAGCTGGAAGGTCAGGGCGACGGTCATGCGCAAGCCGGTGACGGCCACGGCGGCGGCGAGAAGAAAGACGACGGTCATGGCAAGAAGGACGACCATGGCAAGCCGGCTGCGGAAGCCCCGCAGAAGGAACTGGCCAGCCCCGAAGGCGAAGCCGAGCGCTGGAAGTTCAACTACTATGCGCTGGAAAAGCCCCTGCTCTCCAACGTCGCCGGATCGCGTAAGGTCATGCAGGTCACACTGACCATCATGACCCACTACGACGACCGCGTAATCAAGAATGTGAAAACGCATGAGCTGGCGCTGCGCGCAGGTATCCTTGACGTGATGCGCCAGAAGACCGAGTCCGATCTGCTCAAGCCTGATTTCCGCAAGGCGCTTGCAGAGGACGTGAAGCTGGTCATCAACTCGCTGCTCGAAAAATACGAAGGCTTCGGCGGCATCGAGGACGTCATGTTCACCGAATTCATCGTGCAGTAATCAAGCGCGAACTGACCACGAACGGAACGCAAAGCCATGGCCACCTCCAGCAACCTGTTGTCACCCGAAGAGCTCGCCGCACTGGCGTCGGGCATCGATGACGGCACCATTGCGATCGACACCGGCTTCAATCTGACCACGCGAGTAAAGAAGCACGACCTGGCCAGTGAAGACAGCACACTCGGCGTCAATACCTCCTCGCTGGAGATGATCAACGAGCGTTTCGTTCGCTTGTTCCGCCTGGGCCTGATGGAAGTACTGCGCACCAGCCCACGTATCAATCCGTCGCGCGCGCAGATTGTCCGCTTTGGCGATTACCTGAAAGATTTGCGCCCTCCTCTGGCGGTGAACACGATTCGCATTAATCCGCTGCGCGGTTTCTCGCTGGTGACCATCGAGCCTACCGTCGTGTTCTCCGCACTGGACAATTTTTTTGGCGGTACCGGCAGCGGGATGCCAGGCACGCAACGTCGCCGCCCGTCTGAGAAGGATGCAGACCTGCCGCCGAACTGGCTGCCCCCCACGCGCATGTTCACGCCGACTGAATCGCGCGTGATCAAGATTATTCTGGAAGTCTTTTTCCGCTCGCTGAAAGAAGCATGGGCACCACTGCTGCCGGTGGATTTTGAGCACGTTGGTTCCGAGATCAATCCGCAGTTTGCACAGATCGCTGACGAAAACGATCTCGTGATCGTATCGCGCTTCGACACCGAAAGCGTGGGTGGCGTTAAAGGCTTTGTCGACCTCGTTTATCCTTACGCATCACTCAAGCCGCTGCGCGATCTGCTGCGCAATCGCGTACAGGCGGATGGCAGCGAAGAATCCGACCTGAAGTGGCGCAACGACCTGACCGCCGCCGTCGGCGACTCGCTGCTCGAGATGCAAGTGCTGCTCGGCCAGGTGATTGATGACTACGCACGCGTCGAGACACTGAAAGAAGGCGATCTGCTGTTCTTCAAGAAGCCGGAACTGGCCACACTGTACATCGGCGGCCTCCCTGCCTTTGAATGCCAGGTAGGCATGGCTGGACCCAACGTGGCTGTTCGCATCGAAAACTCGATCAGCCCCGAAAATATTTAACCTAACCCAACCGACCAACGTCAGGATCCATCATGAGCGATACCACTACAGACCAGGACCAGGACCAGGATCAGGCCGAAGATTCCGCAGTGGCTGAAGCCACCGAGATGCCCCATCACCATATCAACCCTGAGGTGTTGCAAAACATTTCGGTGGCGATCAAGGTGGAAGTGGGTCGCACCAAAATGAAGATTCGCGACCTGCTGCGACTGACGCAGGGTAGCGTCGTCGAGCTCGAACGCATCGCCGGTGAGCCTCTGGACTTGCTGGTGAACGATACCGTTGTCGCCCAGGGCGAGGTGGTGCTGGTCAATGACCGCTACGGCATCCGCCTGACCCGTGTGGTGCCGGCATCCGAACGCATGCGAAACATCTAATCCCACTGAACTCACAGCCCGGACGACATCATGCACGCCACCGATTGGTTATCCTTCATCGCCAGCTTTGCTGTCGTTCTGGTTCTACTTGGCGTGGTGCTGGTCGGGCTGAAGAAAATGCAGAACGGCAGCCTGCTCGGCATGAGCCCGCGCAAGATCCGTATACTTGACACGGTATCGATAGGGCCACGCCAAAAAATCATCCTGCTGCGCGTGAAAGATGAGGACATCCTTGTCGGCGTGACCGTCCAGCAGATCAACACCCTCGCCGGCTTCCCGCTGACGGCAGACGAAATCGCCACCGATCACGCGGCACAAGCGACAACGAATGAACCGGTCGCTCCGCTGGCCAAGCGTTTTGCCGATCTGCTCAACGCCGCCAAACAGAATCACAAGGACCGGAGCTGATCATGCGCCGAGTTCTCGCCCTTATCCTGCTGCTTGCAGCCGTGGTACTGCCGGAAACCTCGCTTGCGCAAGGCCTGCCCATCGTAAATGTCGTGGCCGGCAAAGGGGGCGCGACCAGTTACAGCCTGACCTTGCAGCTGCTGGGCTTGATGACGGTCCTGACGCTGC
This sequence comes from Oxalobacteraceae bacterium, assembly GCA_010024875.1. Lineage (GTDB taxonomy): Bacteria > Pseudomonadota > Gammaproteobacteria > Burkholderiales > Burkholderiaceae_D > Pernthalerella. Next base: position 3,695 of record RGFZ01000031.1, read on the forward strand.
TGCCATCGATGCTGCTGATGATGACCTCGTTCGTGCGCATCATCATCGTGTTCTCTATTCTGCGCCAGGCACTCGGCACAGGCCAGACGCCGCCCAATCAGGTGCTGGCCGGCCTCGCGCTGTTCCTGACGCTGTTCATCATGCAGCCAGTGATGATGGATGTGTATAACAACGCCATCCTTCCTTACATGAATTCGGGTATGCCTTTCGAAGAAGCGCTGGCCGCTGCTGAGGCGCCGATCCGCGGCTTCATGCTTGCACAGACTCGCGAAGAAGATATCGCGATGTTCATGGAAATCTCACGCTCCAAGGCCGAGCTGACCGGACCAGAATCAGTGCCGTTCACCACCCTGGTACCCGCGTTCATGACATCCGAACTCAAAAGTGCTTTCACTATCGGCTTCCTGATTTACATACCGTTCGTCGTGATCGACCTGATCGTATCTTCAGTGCTGATGTCGATGGGTATGATGATGCTCTCACCGATGATGATCTCGATGCCGTTCAAGCTGATGCTGTTCGTGCTGGTCGACGGCTGGAGCATGCTGATGGGCTCGCTGGCATCCAGCTTTGCGATGCCGTAACAAAAAATGACGAATACAACCATAAAAGAACAAGGACAAGATCATGGAAATCGCCACCGTCGTTGACCTCGGCCGCAGCGCTCTCTGGGCTATCGTGCTGATCTCCGCGCCCCTGTTAATCGTTGCACTGGGCGTGGGCTTGTTCATCGGTGTGATTCAGGCAGCCACCTCGATCAATGAAGCGACTTTATCCTTCATCCCCAAGCTCGCCGCGATGGGCGTGACCCTCGCGCTGTTCGGCAGCTGGCAGTTGGTGATGCTGGTTGATTACACCAAAGATATTTACAAGCGCATACCCGCGCTGTTTTCCTGATTCCTGAGCTCTCTGGAGCGTTCGGGGTAACGCGATGACACTACTTGCAGCGGAAATCGTCGAGCGCTTCTACATGTTCCTGTGGCCGATGCTGCGCATCTCGGCCCTGCTCGTCACCGCTCCGCTGTTCTCGCTGGACGCACTCACCCTGCCGATACGCATCATGCTGGCGCTGGTCGTCACTATCTTCGTTTATCCGCTGGTCCAGTGGCCCGTGATCGATCCAGTCACCGCCAATGGCATTCTGCAGATCGTCAATCAGCTCTTCATCGGCGCGATGATGGGTCTGATGCTGCAAGTTGCCGTCGGTGCGCTGACGCTGGCGGGACAGACTATTTCCTCCTCAATGGGTCTGTCGATGGCCACACTGATCGACCCGGCCGTCGGTAACGTGCCCGTGATCGCGCAGTTCATCGTGATCTGCTCCACGCTGATATTCCTGGGCTTTGGTGGTCACGTGATCATGCTCTCGATGGTGCTCGACAGCTTCCGTGCCGTGCCAATCGGCGAGCACATCCTGGGACAAGTCGCCTTTGGCAAAGTAGTCGCCTGGAGCAGCATGATCTTTCTTGGCGGTGTACTGATCGCACTGCCGGTGATGGTCGCCCTGCTCTTCATCAATATCGGCTTGGGCGTAATCACTCGTGCCGCACCCACGTTGAACATTTTCTCTGTCGGCTTTCCCGCATCGATCGCCGCCGGATTCCTCGTACTCATCTTCGCGATGGATAGCATCATCGGCCGAATTCAGTGGCTTTGGATGCAGGCATTCAACCATGCGCGGGACCTCGTCGGGCTGGTGAACTGACATGGCCGAGACTTCTGAAGAACGGACTGAAGAACCTACCTCGCGGCGCTTGCAAAAGGCCCGCGAGGAAGGACAAGTGGCGCGCTCGACCGAGCTGCCTGCGGCTGCGGTAACCATTGCCTCGCTGGCCATGATCTACATCACTGGCGAATTCCTGATCTCAAAAATAGCTGAGGCATTCGTCTCAGGTTTTCAGTTTGACCGCAAGCTGGTGCACTCCACCAACCTGCTCCCCGCAATCTTCGGGCATGAGCTGCTCGAGAGCTTTATCCTGATCACACCGCTGCTGCTGCTGACGGTCGCCGTCGCGATCGCTTCTTCTGGAGCGACGGGCGGCTTCTTGTTCGAAATGGGTGCCGTACGCCCGAAGGCGGCCAAGCTTAATCCGATCAACGGTTTCAAGCGCATGTTCGGCATGAAGGCTGCCGTTGAGCTGACCAAGGCCGTTCTCAAATTCACGCTAGTCGCTGGTGTTGTCGCGTGGGTGTTGTATGACAATATCGGCACGCTGAACAAGCTTGGCAAAATGGCTTTCGAGCCCGGCATGGCCGTGGCCGGCGCGCTGCTAGCCAAGTCCGTGCTGATCATGGCCTGCGCGCTGGCCGTGATCGCGCTGATTGACGTGCCTTTCCAGCGTTGGCAGTTCATGAAGCAGATGCGCATGACCAAGCAGGAAGTCAAAGACGAGATGAAAGACATCGAGGGTCGCCCCGAGGTCAAGGCGCAGATTCGCCGCCGGCAGCGTGAAATGGCAGCTGGTCGCATGATCGATCAGGTGAAGAATGCCGATGTCGTGATCACCAACCCAGAACACTTTGCGGTCGCCCTGTCCTACGACCCCAACGGCGACAGCGCGCCCATCCTGCTGGCCAAGGGTGCCGACGCCATAGCCGCGCGTATCCGCGAAGAAGCCGTCAAGCATGGCATCGAGATCTTCCAGGCCGCGCCGCTCGCTCGTGCGCTCTACTTCACCACCGAAGTCGACCACCCTGTGCCGGAAGACCTGTACTATGCGGTCGCGCAGGTGATCGCCTATGTGTTCAACCTCGCCAGCGTGAAGCCGGGCGCGGGGCCGCTGCAGCGTCCGAAACCGACCGTGCCGCCTAATATGCAATTCGATGCTAACGGCAGGCTGGAAACTGAGGAGACGGTTAACTGATGGACAGACATTCCGACATGACCGAATTGATAGGCCCGGACGGTATCTTCCTTCGAACCGCCGATCGCAAGCGCTTCGACTATGTGCTGCGCGGCGTGCGCGAGGACAGCTTGTCACTCGCGCTTTCCAGCGACAATGACGGCTTGCTCGACCACTATGGTCGGCTGCTGATCAACAAGCTGCGCAAGAGTGATGGTCTGCAGATCGAAGTCTTCCTCCCGCAGAACACCGAGGCCCTGCTCGAGCGCTTCAATCAGATACTGGCCGATCTGTCGATCGACGAAGCCCGCAATGCCGAAACCTCGCAGGCGCCGCGCCGGGTACTGCTCGCGCATGACGCCAAGGCCATCAGCGAACGCGACCTGCAGCTGCTGTCGCGACTGGTGCAGGATTTTCCGGGCGCGAATGTGTCCCTGGTGCTACTGGTCGACAAACCCGGCATCCTGCTGCATGAAAAAACTTTGGAAAAATTTGGCCAGCGCATGCTTCGCTGGCCGCTGGAGGCACCAACGCGCGAAGAAGGCGAGGCACTGATCGCGGTCGCCGGCGGCATCGGATTTGATGTCGAGGCCAAGAAAGTGCTGGCCGCGACCGGCTATGCAAAACAAGCCAAGCCGCCCGCTCCCGCTGTTGGCCAAGCGCCAGACCTGGCTCGCGATCAGGCCCCTGCGTCCAAGGGTAAAGAAGATCGCAAAGAAGAAAAAACCATGTCCGGCGCCGAGCTGGCCGCTATGCGCCAAAAGGCGCTGCAAGACAGTTCGGGGCGCACCGAGCCCTCGCTGGATGCGCCGGTCGCACCGATCAAGCCTGCGCCAACAGCGCTGTCCGCGCGCGGCAAGGTGGTCTCCGCCGTGCTGCGCTGGGCAGCCGCGCTGACGCTGCTTGGGGTCGTCGTCGCCATCGCGGTACTGCTGCTGTTCTCGCAAAAACTCGGTCCGATGCTCTACCACTCGCCGCTGTTGAAGGACAACCTGCCAGCGTGGGCCATGGAATCGCTAACCAGTATTACCGGCAAACCACCCAGCGCGCAGCTGGAGGAATCCAAGGCGACCGCTATCCAGGCTTCAGTTCCAGCCGCTGGCGCCGATTCTATCAATGAGAAATCTGCTTCTGGTGCTGACAAAGCGCCAGTTGAGGCGAAAGCTGACCTGAAGGCCGAGACAAAACCGGAGCCAAAAGCAGACGCAAAGCCAGAGGCGAAATCTGAACCCAAGGCCGATGCTAAGACCGACGTCAAGGAAGTAACCGCCGTGGTGCCTGCCGTGGTACCTGCGGCAGCTCCCGCGAGTGCAGCGGAAGCACTCGCGCCGCGCTCCGAGCGCGGCGTGGATCAGGCGGTGAAACAGGCGCGCCCAGGCAGCTATTTTGTCCAGCACGTGTCACTGGGCTCGATGGCCGAGGCGCAGGAATGGCGGGCGCAGTATGCAGCACTGAACAAGAGCCGGATAGCGGCCGTGACGACGCAAGACCAAGGCGTGAAATACGCCGTCGTCTCGGGACCCTTTTCGAACCAGAAGGAAGCCGAATCCTTTGCGGCGCGGCCGGGCGTTCCGTCCGACCCGTGGCTAAGGCCAGTGAAATCATTACAGCGCGCGCTGGTAAGCAGCGGCCGCTGATGGTCGCCTCACACAAAAAAGGGGTGGCTGATGTCATCTGAAGAAGACGCACAAGTATTCCGAGGCGGCGTGGCGATCGATGCGATCACCGAGAACGTGCACCGGAAAAAGAAAAAACCGGTCATGGCACCAGACGCTGACTCGCGCGCGCTGCATGACCAGAAAGACGGCCCTGGCGGTATACGCGCGCTGCAAGATAGCGACAACGGTCCGTCGATCAAGAATGAAATTCGCGATGGCGAAGGTGATGCGATCGGCCGCGCGATGCATGATGCCGACGCCCGTGGCGAAGCCGGCGGCTGGGGTCAGGGCGATGGCCATGCGGATACGCGGGCGCTGCGCGATGCCGATGCGCAGGGCATAGGTAAAGGAACGCACCGCGGCGAAGGACCCTCCGATCTGCGGGGCATGCATGACGCAGACGGACCGAGGTTTGGCGAAGGCTTGCATCGTGACGACGGTCCTGCGGACCCGCGCGCACTGCGCGACGCAGACGGACCGAAGTTTGGCGAAAGTTCGCATCGTGATGACGGTCCCGCCGACCCGCGCGCGCTGCGTGACGCAGACGGCGACGCCGATCTGAGCGAGATGGGGGATGGCGAAGGACTGATTGACACGCACGCTGCGCTGGATGCGGTGGGCCTCTCTGACAAGCATCTGCACAACGATGCGGACGGTCCCGCCGACCCGCGTGCGCTGCAGGACGCAGATGGCCCGGCGATCGCCTCAGCCATGCACGACGCCAGCGCGCATGCCGAAGTAAAAGCATGGGAAGACGCCGAGGGCCCTACCGATGCGCGCGGACTGGAAGATGCAGAAGGCCCGGCGGATCGGCGAGCGCTGGAGGATGGCGAAGGGCCCTCCAACCGGCGCGAGATGAAGGATGCAGACATGCCCGACAGCGAACAAGCGCTGGACGAGCATGAATTCGGCGGCGATGAAAATGCGCTACCCGCAGATACGGACGCGCAAGCAGAGGAAATCGACCACCGCACTAGCGACGAGTTGGTCGACGACATCTTGCATGAAAAGGTCAAGGAAGCTGAGCTCACACCCTGGGCCTTGTCGGTGCATTTAGAGCAACGAATCGCCAAGGTGAATGAAATGAGGGAAATCGCCAACGCAAGGCTCGATGCCCTTGAGGCCTCGTCCAAGAAACTGGAAAAAAGACTGTCATCATTATGAGCGACGAAGACAAAGACAAGCCTGAGGGTGACGATGGCTTCACCCCTGCCCCACCTCCTCCGCAACTGAGCGAGGAAGAAGCCGGCATGGCGTCCGCCGCCGAGGCAACTGCCGACCTCGGTGAACATACCGATGGCACGGCCCTGCCTGAAGGCTCGGTCCACGTGCCACAGGATACGGCCAAGCGTGCGCTCGAAGCCGTGCAGATACTGGTCGAGAACAACCGCTCGGCTTCGCAGCAGCTCGAGTCGCTGATGAGCATCGTGCTCGACGCCGCCGAGGTCGCCAACCGCTCCGCGTCACATGTCACCACCACGGGCGGCCAGCTCAACAAGGCCGCCGAGAAACTGATCGATGGTGCGCAAAAGACTTCCAACCAATCCAAGATCGTGCTGGCGTTGGCTGCCGCCGTGCTGGTGGGCTGCGGCGGTACGTTCAGTTTCATCGCCGTGCAGTTGCAGTCCAAGGTCGAACAGCTAGATGAAATGATGCTGGCGGTCGGCAAACGAGCTGTGGATCTCAAACGCCGCATGGAATCAATGGACGATATCCATACCCAGCTGACCGAGCTGAACCTGAAACAGGAAAACACGCAGTCCGTTCAGCAGGCCATCGAAGACAAGATTGCTGCCATCATGGAGCTTGCCAAGGGAGGAGCACCGAAAAAGGCAGCCGAGCCCGCGCCGACGCCGACCAAGCCGGCTGAGCCAACCAAACAATCCGAGAAACCGGAGAAAGCAGAAAAAACGGACAAGACGGAAAAAGCCGAAAAGCCTGCGAAGCCCGAAAAAACAGAAGCTGCCAAGAAGGCAGATGCCGAGGCCGCAGAAAAGAAAGCAGAGGCCGCCAAAGCACGCGCCGAAGCCGCCAAAGCTGAAGCTGCGCGCGCTGAAGCTGCCAACAAGGCACTACTGCAGCAACTGGCTGGTCTTGATGCGCTGCTCAAGGAACAATCGAAGTCCGTCAAAGACCTCAACGGTCAGGTCAGCAACCTGAACGGTTCGGTACAGCATGTCGAGGCACTGAAAAAAGAAGTCGAGACCCTCTCCAAACAGCAGGCGCAGCAAGAGAAGCAGCGTGCGTTGGAAGCTGAGCGAGCCGCACAAGAATTGGCCGCCGCCAATGCGCGTCGCGAGCGTGAGCTGAAAGAAAAGGAGCGTGAGCTGACTCGCGAACGCGATCGTGCCAAAGAACGCGAAATTGCCAGAGAGCGCGAGGCAGCAAAAGAACGAGAACTCGCTCGCGAGCGTGAGGCTGCAGTCGCACGTGAGCGCGAATCGGCTGTGGCACGCGAACGCGAACTCGCAAAAGAACGCGAGAAAGAAGCCAAAGCCAAGGAACGTACAGTCGCCTACAATCGCGAGCAATCACGTCCAACGGGTAATGTGGGGAATGAGGTGCCGGCTTATAGCAAACCGTCGGTGGCCAAGCCTGAATAAGCGCCAAGCTGGCAGACTATCTCTCGAGGATAGTCTGCCGGAGACAACACAACATCACTGGCGCTGAAGAAAATCAGTCAGCATCATGACCACCTCAACGTGACCGTTAACAAGTGCACATTCTAACGCACCCCGATCCTTGTTGTTACGGGCAGTTGCCTGCTCTTTGGCTGAATCCATCATCAACAGCATTGCAACTATCTCTGCGTGGCCTCTCTCAGCAGCATGCATCAGCGCGTTTTTGCCATCGTTATCTCTGGTCAGTGCTTGCTGCTCACCGCTTTTCATATTGATGAGCAAATCAACGATATCTGGATGTCTGAGACCGGCACTGAACATCAAGGCATTCATGCCATCTCTATTCCGCACAGCCGCCTGATCATCTGCTGAATCCATTTTCAAGAGTTCTTTAATTACATCATAGTAACGACCACTCATTGCAGAAATTAATGCATTATCTCCCAGACTATCCACTGCCAGGGCCTGCTCGTCTCCGGAATCCATTTTTCTGAGTAACTCGACCACCCTCACCGCTCCGTTACTCGCTGCACGCATCAAGGCATTCATGCCACGATAATCTGGCTTCTTCACCATCGCCTCTGCCGATGCCAATGTCAGCAACTCTCTCACCACCTCGGGATGATTATTGGATGCAGCAGCCATCAATGCGTTTGCGCCAGTACGCTTCATAGCTGATCGGGTTTGCTGTTCGATAGATTTCAGTTTTTTTAGCGCTTTCACAACTTCGACATGACCGTTACCGGAGGCATGTAGCAAAGCATTTGCACCCGTACTATCTTCTGTCAGGGCCTGTTTATCAGCTGAATCCATTTTCAATAGAGTGATCACTTTCTCTAGATTACCCAAATGTGCCGCCCGGGCAAGCTCACGTCCTATTTCAGCAATATCATTAAACCAATATGTTTCACTTACGCCAGGATCTGATCCAGGCTTCCGGGATGGTTTATTCCTACTGAATTTCACAGCATTTTTTGCAGAATTGTCAGCTTGCTTTTCATTTTCCTTAAAATTTAAACCGAATGTCTGAAGTACATTCAAAAATCCTGAGGGAATGGTTTTCAGAATCCCAGATTTTGAATATTTTTCTTTAATTAATTCTCGCAATTTTTCAAGCTCAGGATTTGAAAACCGTGACAAAAAGACTTTCAACGCTTCTATCTCCTGACTGCCAACCACCATCGTCTCATCGAATACCTGAATGAGTATTTCATTCAGATTTCTCTTGCCTCCGGCATCCATGATCAAGCGTACTGCCGCGGCTTTACCCGTGCTGATTGCATAAAACAGCGCTGAGCGTGCCTTGCTCCCCTTCCCTTCCGTGGACATTGCCAGCACTGGCTGCGCCTTCAGCAGCTCCTCCAGACGCTTCTGCTCTGGCGCCGACAATGGCCCTTCTTTTTTCAGTAACTGAAACCATTCCTGATCTGGCGCCAACTTGGCTCGCTTATTACTGCCAGTTGTAGCGGTCGCTGGTTTTTTCTGTTTGGATTCTGTTGGGCTTGATGTTTTATTTGGATGCGATGGGCGCTTATCTGGCATATCACCGGTAACGACCGTGCCATTGCTCCTCGCCACGACCTTAGGCTCTGTGGAGGGCAGAATTCTGATGTCTTTCCTCGATGCCTTGGCTACCCGGACAGGTTGCTGCCATTCGACGGCAGGTAGGTTGTTGAGCTCCTCGGATTTTTTTGTGGTGGTCACGGCGATCGTTGAAGCACTGGTCGAGGTGGTGGTCACCGAAGCTGGCTGTACCAGACGCGTCATCCCGACCGGCAGCCTCTCTGTCGTTGGCTCAGTTAGATTCGAGGCCGTCAGCTTTTTGACTGGTGTCGTGACAGGCTCAAGTCGCCGCTCAGGCTCTGGCAATGCAACAACTGGCATTTCGCCAAGCTGTAGCTGCTCAACCGCCTTGCGCAGGTCATCGACATTTATCATTTTCCCCTGCATCTTCGGTAGCATGGACCCAAGCAGCTCCTGGTTATCCACAATCCATTCCTCATCCATTGTGATGAAGATCAAAGCAGCCTTTAGGTAGGAAAGGAGGTCATCTTTGTAGGATCCGATTTCAAACAAGGTTTGCATTAAGCTAGACAAGGAGTCTCGAACGTCAGGAAATTCTCGTAGAGCTTCTGGTTCATTCAAGCAGTAGACAATCGCTCGCATCAACATGGATTGCGCCTGCGGGCTCCAACTCGACAAATTCTTGGGTTCTGGTTTTTCGAGCAGCGAGATCATCAGATCGTAAACTGTCTGCGCGTGGCCAAGGTGGCGCATATGAAAATGATGCAAGGCGCCAAGCGTGGCAGAAATGCCGTCTTTAGATGTCATGTCCGGCAGTATTCCCAGCAGGGCTGAAGTGAGGCTGCTTACTGCGTCATTCAGCAAGACTCCGGAATGACTACGTGTCCGATCCATCGCTTTTACGAAGCTGAATAAATTTGCGATGCTCTGCTCCACCTTATCGCCTCTTGAAAATTCCTTAGCTCGCAAAGAAATCTGACCCAGCATGCGTGAGCAAATCTGCTCGTAGGTATTTCTGTCTTTTACAAACGACGTTCCACTATGCTGTTCAATTTCGAATACTGTTCGCAAAAAATTACAGCAATTACCTAGACGCTGACCGTTTCGTTCTGCTAGATCTTTATCCGTTATGCGCTGCATGTACCGGCACAGCTGACTTACCAGCGTTTGTACTCGCCGATCTTCCGGCTGCAAGATACCCGCTCCAAGACAATCCTTGATCGCATTACCGATATTAGTGACCACAGCACCTTCGACAGGCGCTACAGCGAGCGTCCGCTGATGGTTATTTGCATCTGTTTTCCATAGCTTGAATTCACTCAGCGCCGTCCCGTTCGTTAATCCAAGCATCAGCTCATTCAATAGTATTTTGTGCTCTTCTATATTGATCAGCGAGTATTTCATCGCCGTGGAAATTTGTACCATGCATTTTCCGATCTGACGAGTGTCAAGTGACGCAACAAGCGTCGATGGTCCAGCCTGTTCGCCATCACCGGCGACCCAGGTATGCATGATCTGCAGCGCCTTCTCGTAGGTTTGCCGCAGGATGTGACTATCTGCAGAAAGAATGCCTTGCTTGAGGCATCGTGATAACCAGTTAAGGACATTGATCAGCAGGGAGCTATCCCAGCTTTTTTCAAACATCTTTACTTCACTAGCATGTGACAGCAGGCTTTCAGTCACGCTACGTAGCAAAGGTCGAGATTTATAAAAATCTGATTTAGATAGCAGCGAGTTGCTCAAAGATTCCCCGTTAATGACCGACAGACCATTGAACAGCAAGTGAACATCATCGGCATTAAGACTGGCGATGGAAAATTTATCCGCCTCGATATCCGCCGAAAATCGCCTCAGAAAATTGAAAAGACTACTGGAAAGCGCATCCAGCGTCGCGGAGGAGTGCGTTCGAAGATAGCCAATATCTCCGCGCTTTTCGGCTTGTTTGAGGTCGACGAATAGCCGGATCAGAAGATCAATATCCAGCTCTTGATCCGCGCTGATGCTGAGCAGCCGGTCCCGAATCGAGCGCACAGAACTCTCGGCAATATCTAATCTTTCCCGATGTGTTTCGGTATCTTGGGTGTCTTCTCCTGGGTCAGCCGACTGCCAGTGCGCTTGTGAGTTTGACTGACGTCGTGACTGGATGCGAGGGTGGCTCTGAAGACCCTGATGGGGAGTGAGTGAGTTATCCGCGTTTGTTTGAGCTTTTGCGGTGAAATTAGTCTTGGAATCGCTACGACGTAATATGGGTGCTGGAGTGGCCATGACAGGGTACCTCGGTAGGGCAACGAAAGTACCTCGGTAACCACTTGTACCCCATGGTTCCGGTCACTGCTGAGCCATACATCGTCACAAACTACCCGAGCAACTCCGGTGCTCAGCAAGCTCTACGAGCCGAATGCATCCACCAGCACCTCGATGCGCCGGTTCTTCGCTCTGCCCTCACGCGAGTCATTCGGCGCCACGGGTTTAGTATCCGCCATGCCGCGCACCACGACACGCTCTCGCGGCACACCCGCATTCTGCGTGAGGAAATCGGCGACCGATGCGGCTCTTGCGCCCGACAGATCCCAGTTTGACCGATACCGATTGTGACCCGAGAGAGGAATATCATCGGTATGACCTTCGATAGTGATGCGACCTCCCGCCGAGGTGATGGTCTGTCCGATTTTTTTCAGCGTTGGCATAAAGTCGGGCGAGAGCTCTGCACTGCCTGAGTAGAAGCTTCCCTGCACCACCAGACGAATGACAATGCGCTCGCCATCACGCTCTACCTGAGCTTGGCCTTGCAAGATCTCGTTCTTCAAGGCCTCACGGATTTTTTGCAGGTTGCGCGTGGACTCCGCAATGCGCTCGCCCGTATCGACCCCTTCGCGCACCTCGACCAGGCTTTCGACCTGCGCTTGGGCATCAGCGATACGCCCGTACAGATCGATCATTTCTTGCGGCAGCACGCCATTGCCGCGCTCGGGCAATTGCAGCACCAAACGACCATCCTCAGTACGCAACTGAATCTTCTTACCCACCAGATCGGCCGACAGTGACTTTTGCAGCGTGCCGAGATCTTTTGCCAGCTGCTCAGGTAATGGCGTTGCCTCGGTTTGCGAACCACTGGCCGTGGATGTGCCGCCCGCAGCCAGTTGAGTCTCTGCTGCAGGTGCAACGACCGGCGGCGGCGCCTCCTGGCGGCCCAGGGATTTTTGCAGCGAGCCGCTGACATCCTTGAAACGGTTGGGATCAGGGTCGGAGAACGACAGCAACAACACGAAGAACGCCAGCAGCAGCGTGATCATGTCGGCAAAGGTGACGATCCATGGCGGCCAAGGACGGCGCGCATGATGCAATGGGTCTTCCTCGTCAAACAGTGTGGTAGCCGCGAACATCGACGGATGCTCCGGCTTTTGTAGCTCGGCGATCTCGTGCGAGTGACGATCGAACATGAGGTCTACTTGCTATCAGGCTCGGATGTCTGCGCGGGCAAGGCCTCAGGAGCCGCTTCATCCGATTCGACGGGCACTGGCAAGGCTTCCGGTTCGGGCGCTCCTTCTTTCAGATTGCCCAGCAAGAGATCGGGTAGCATGCGCGGATCACCGCCTTTGTGCATGAACATCATGCCCGCAATGACTAGCTCGTAGTTGTTCTTCACGCTTTTGCCATGACCATGAATCTTCTGCACCAGCGGACCGATGACCACATTGGCCAACACTGCGCCGTACAGCGTGGTCAGCAATGCGACCGCCATGCCGGGACCGATAGCACGCGGGTCGCTCATATTACCCATCATGAGAACCAGACCCAGCAACGTACCTATCATGCCCATCGCCGGCGCCAGTTCCTGAGCGTACGCAAAGAAGTCTCTCGCATGATCGTAGCGACCTTTTAGCTCAGCCAGCTCGCGCAGCAGCGCGTCTTTCAATAGGGTCTCATCAAGACCATCGACCCAGAGCCGCACGGCTTTGGCGATGAAGTTATCGTTGTAATCGCGGTCTTCCAGCACCACCATCCAGCGATCGTTGTAGCGGACGACGCGTCCCACTTCGATCATTTCGTCAATCAGGTCCGTGAGCCGAGTCGGCGAATCGGAAATGGCTTCACGGGCTGTCCCGAACGCACTTTTAAATTCAGTGAGCGTGCTCTTGGCCAGCACCACGAGAAAGGTACCGCCAAACACAATCAGGATCGCCGGGATATCGATGAACTGCAGAAAATTGCCGCCAGTCGCAATGGCGATCAGCAGCAGTGCGCCACCGACACCGATCAGACTACCGCTCTGTATTCGAGGCTTGCTCATGAATGATGTGTTGGGCAAAAAAACGATGCCCGCGTCATGCCGACCGCAGGCGGTATTTATCTATTTTTTCAATCAGCGTCGTGCGCTGCAGATTCAGCAGTCGCGCGGTCTTCGACACATTGCCTGCCGAGCGATCAAGTGCTTGCTCGATGAAGGCGCGTTCGATCTGAGCCATCTTCTCTTTCAGCGAGAGACCCTCGGGCGGCAGCACAGGACCTCCCTGTGCAAGCATGATGATGTCTTCCACATGATTGCGCTCTTCCGCCGGCGCGGGCGCATTCCCGTGCTCGCCCAGCGCGAACATGTGCAGCACATCGGCGGACTCTTGCACCTGCTCGGTATGACCCGATGTCGCGGGCGGCGGCGTCTCTTCGCCGGCTCGCTCCACCTGCAGCTTTTGCAAGCCCTTGGGCAGCATCGCTGAGGGAACAGCGGACAGCGCCAGATACTGCCCGGCGAACAGCGTAGAGAAACGATGCACGAGATTTGACAGCTCGCGCACATTGCCCGGCCAGTCATAGGTTTTTAGCGCATCGAGGAATTCCGGAGAGAAGCTGATCGGCGCGCCCTTGTGCGCAAATTTTTCCGCGTAGTGTTTCAGCAGCAGCGGAATGTCATCGCCACGCTCGCGCAGCGGCGGCGTGCGCACCGGCAGCACGTTCAACCGGTAATACAAGTCCTCACGGAAGCGGCCTGCGGCGATTTCTTCTTCAAGATCGCGATGGGTCGCTGCAATGACGCGCACATCGACCTCGACAGGACGCGAGGAGCCCACCGGATCGACCATGCGCTCCTGCAGCACACGCAAGAGCTTCACCTGCATGTCGAGCGACAAATCGCCAATCTCGTCGAGGAACAAGGTGCCGCCGTGGGCAAGCTCGAAACGGCCGACGCGGTCCGCAAGTGCGCCCGTGAACGCGCCCTTACGATGCCCGAACAGCTCGCTTTCCATGAGTTCTTTCGGGATGGCAGCGCAATTGAGCGGCACGAAGTTCGCTTCAGCACGAGGCGATTGAAAGTGCAGCGCCTGTGCGACCAGCTCCTTGCCGGTGCCGGATTCACCATGGATCAGCACCGTCGCTGTCGAGTCCGCGATCGTCTCGATCAGCTTGCGTATCTCTCGCATCGGCGGGCTGTTGCCAATGATGGGATTCGGCTGTCGCATCAGGTTGAGATCCTTGGAGGTCGTTTATCGGGCGCTGCGCAAAAGTCGGGCTGTAGATCGGCCAGCAGACAGGCAGACAAGCCCACAGTTCTCCAATGTTTCCTGATTGGAACATACCCATACAAAGCTGTCAACAAGCTCCGCGCGCGAAAGTTCACGATCAAGAATATCAATCAGATAACAAAATCTTCCTCCTCCACCGCATGATGATCCTCGCGCTAGGCCTCATCATCCTCTAAGCGATATCGCGATCGATTACCATCAATCCCTGTCATCCCCGTCGACCCTTTTAAACTGCCGAATCCCGCCCGAGCTCTCGCTGGCTACAATGTGTGCTCATCCCCTACTCGAGTCAATCGATGAAGGCCATGCACCTGCTGCTTCCCACTGGCTTCACTCTCACGCCTGTCATTGGCTGGCTGCTGGGCTGGCCCTGGCTGACGGTAGTGCTCGCCACGCTGATCATTCCGATGGCGGAGTGGCTCTATGGTCGCCATGCACCAGCCGTGGAGTATCGATGGGGCAGCGTCATTCCGCGTAGCATTCTGCTCGCCGCGACTGCGTTGCCCGCGACATTTGCGCTGCACGCGGATCAACTCAATTGGCCAGACCTGTGGTGGCTCTCCCTGGGTTGCGGTTATGTCAGCGGTGGAATCGGTATCGTGCTCGCCCATGAACTGGCGCATCGGCGTTCCCTGACAGACCGACTACTCGCGCGCGCCTTGCTGATATCAATCGCCTATGGCCACTATGCGCTGGAGCACAACCGCGGTCATCATCGACACGCAGCCACCCTGCCCGATCCTGCCACCGCGCGCGAACATGAGAGTCTGTGGCAATTCATGCCGCGCTATTTTTACGGTGTCTTCGCAGATTCGCTGCGACTGTCGAGACAAAGTCGTGGCAGATTCAACGAAGCACTGACCCTGAGCTTGCTGTCGCTGATGCTCGCGCTCGCGGTATTCGCGGTGGCGGGCTGGAAAGGTCTCTCGTTCTGGATAATTCAGAGTCTCATGGCGCAGGTGCTGGTAGCAGCGATCGACTATGTCGAACATTGGGGATTGACTCGCAAGGCGCTCAATGGCCGATATGAACGCATGGGTCCCCAGCACACCTGGGACTGTGCCAACCGGATCTCTGATGCGCTGCTGTTCAACCTGCCGCGCCACGCATCCCATCATCTCGAGCCTTCCCTGGACTGCGACGCACTCCAGCGCATGCCACAATCGCCGCAGATGCCAACCGGTTATGCGGGCATGGCGCTGCTCGCGAGCCTGCCACCGCTGTTCCGAAAGATCATGACACCTCGCCTGCCGGCAAAGCAACAGGTCAAAGAACAACTCCACGAACACAAGGACAAACTGGCATGGACACCAAAGCCCTGAGGGCACTGCAATGGAAGGTTTTCGAGAACGTGGCCGCAGCGCAGCTGGTGCCGTTGATGCGTATTGGCGATGAGCTCAAGCTGTTCACCACGCTAGCCAACACCGGCCCCTGCGACAACGCCCGCTTTGCCGAGGCAGCAAGTATTGATGCGCGCTACAGTCTCGAATGGCTCTCGGCGATGTGTGCCGCTGGTTATGCGTCCTACGATACCGAGCATGGGCATTTTTTTCTCACGGAAGAACAGGCCGCCGTGTTCGCCCACGAAGACAGTACCTCGCTGATGATCGGTGCTTACGACAGTCTGGCTGCCTGCGTGATGGACGAACCCAAGATCCGCGAAGCCTTCAAGACCGGCAAAGGCGTTGCCTGGGGCGAGCATCACAACTGCTATTTCCGTGGTACCGCGCGCTTCTTCAAGCCCGTCTACAAATCCAACCTCGTGCAGCGCTGGCTGCCCAAGATTCCTGCGCTGACCGAGAAGCTGCATGCTGGCGGCAGCTTTGCCGATGTGGGCTGTGGTCATGGCGTCTCGACCATGCTGATTGCGCAGCACTTTCCGGAGGCGACAGTGCATGGCTTCGATTTTCATGGGCCATCGATTGATGAGGCGCGGCGTCTCGCGGCGGAGGCCGGTCTGTCATCACGTGTGCACTATGAAACGCGGACCGCCAAGGACTATGAGGGCAGCTTCGATGTGATCGCCTTCTTCGACTGTCTGCACGATATGGGTGATCCGGTCGGCGCAGCCGAGCATGCCTGCAAGCGATTGAAGGATGACGGCATGCTAGTGATCATTGAACCTTTTGCGAATGACAAATTGGAAGAAAACTTCAATGTGATCGGGCAGATGTTCTATTGCGCATCGACCATGGGCTGCGTGCCCGCGTCGCTGGCGCAAGAAGTCGGGCTTGCGCTCGGCGCGCAGGCCGGCCCCGGACGCCTGACCATGGTGCTGCAGCAGGCAGGATTCAGAAACGTCGAGACCGTGGCCACCACAGCGACCAACATGGTACTGTGCGCTACTCGATAAAGTCGACACCATCAGTCTACCGGAGACCTTGCATGAGCACCGTCAGCTACCTGCGTCGCATCCTGAAAGACAATCACACCATCGCGGTGGTTGGCTTGTCTGCCGACTGGTATCGTCCTTCCTACTTCGCCGCCAAATACATGCAGGAACACGGCTTTCGCATCATCCCGGTCAATCCGAAGTACACCGAGATACTGGGCGAGCGCTGCTACCCCAACCTGACATCCATCCCCGACAAAATCGACATAGTCGATGTGTTCCGCAAGAGCGAAGACTGCGCACCCATCGCAAAAGACGCAGCTGCCATCGGTGCAAAGGCCTTGTGGCTGCAGATCGGCGTGATGAATGACGAAGCACGACAGATCGCCGAAGCCGCTGGGATGGATTTCGTTCAGAACCGCTGCGTGAAGATTGAATATGCGCGCCTGTTCGGTGGACTGTCCTGGTTTGGTGTGAACACCCGCATCATTTCCGCTCGCCGCCCCGTGTAAGCAACCGCCCAAACAGTACGACAGACCGCCATGGCAAACGAAGACCAGGACCATATCTACGATTTCGACACATTGTGCCTGCATGCAGGGCAATTGCCCGATGCCGCCACGGGTGCACGTGCGGTGCCGATCTACCAGACCACCTCGTATGTGTTTGACAGCGCAGAGCATGCCGCCAGCCTGTTCAATCTGCAAACTTTCGGTAATGTGTATTCGCGACTCTCGAATCCGACCGTCGCCGTACTGGAAGAACGCATTGCCGCACTGGAGAACGGTCGTGCAGCGGTAGCAACGGGCAGCGGGATGGCTGCACAAATGATCGCGATACTGAATATCTGCGAAGCCGGTGACGAGATCGTCGCTGCGCGCACGCTGTATGGCGGCACCGTCACGCAACTAGACGTGAACTTCCGCAAGCTAGGCATTAACACGATATTCGTCGACTCGGACGACCCGGAAAACTTTGCGCGTGCAATCACACCCAGAACAAAATTGCTGTATGCGGAGACCATCGGCAATCCGTCGATGAATGTGCTCGACATCGAAAAAGTCGCCAAGATCGCCGAACAGGCCGAGCTGCCACTGTTCATTGACAATACTTTCGCCAGCCCCTATCTGTGCCGTCCCTTCGAGTGGGGTGCGGCGATCGTGATGCATTCGGCGACCAAATTCATCGGTGGCCATGGCACGACCATGGGCGGGGTGATCGTCGAATCCGGCAAGTTCAACTGGGGTAACGGGAAATTCCCTTCCATGATCGAGCCCTCCAAGGGCTATCACGGCGTGCGCTTTTACGAAACCTTTGGTGATTTTGGCTTCACCATGAAATGCAGGATGGAAGGCCTGCGCACCTTCGGCCCGGCCCTATCGCCAATGAATGCCTTCCTGCTGCTGCAAGGCGTGGAGACCTTGCATCTGCGGATGGAGCGCCATTGCAGCAATACGCAACGCATTGCCGAGTATCTTTCCTCCCACCCCAAGGTGTCGTGGGTGAATTATCCAGGACTCAAGAACAACCAATACTATGATCTTGCGAAGAAATACTTGCCCAAAGGGGCGGGTGCGGTACTGTCATTCGGTGTGAAAGGCGGGGCCGAGGCAGGACAGAAGTTCATCGAGCATGTCGAGTTCCTGTCCCATCTTGCGAACATTGGTGATGCCAAGACGCTGGTGATTCATCCGGCCTCGACCACGCATCGCCAGTTGTCGGAGGAGCAGCAGATCGCTGCGGGTGTTCCACCGGATTTGATTCGTCTGGCCGTGGGGATTGAGTCGGTGGACGACATTCTCTGGGATATTGATCAGGCGCTGACTAAGACGTGAGCGTCTGGCCTGACGGATCCCGGGCATAACGAACATGGATTCCGGCGCAGGCCGGGATCCCTTTCCACTATGGCACCCTCTCCGCTAGCACTAGCCCACTACTCTCTCCACCAGCCAGCCACACGCGATCAGCAAAATCCCCACCGACCCCCAGCGCTGAATTAATCCAAGCACTCGCTCTCGGTTAAGCACCGGCGCCAGCACGACACCTACTGCAAGCACCACCACCATCTGCCCGAATTCCACACCCAGATTGAACGCCAGCAGCGTTTCTATGAAATGCGACGATGAGAGCCCCAGTTCGCGCAAGCCATTCGCAAAGCCTAACCCGTGAATCAGACCAAAACCGAAGGCCAGCTTCCACTGGTACGCACCCTTCCCTCGCCACAAGTTCATCAATGCAGAGATGATGATCGAGGCGGCAATCGCCGATTCGATGAGCTTGTCAGGCAAGCTCACCCAATTCAGGGCGGCAGCCGCCAACGTGAAAGAATGCGCGACGGTGAATGCGGTCACTACCTTGACTGCATAGATCAACAGTGGGCGCAATGTCGCAGCAGCCAGTGAGAGTCCCGGCAGCAGTAAACAGAGCAGGAACAGCAAATGATCCAGCCCGCTCAAGATGTGCAGCGTGCCTTCCCGTGCATAAGACCAGAGTATCTCGGTTAACGAAATCTCTCGCAGTGGCAGCCTCTGCGCGGCATGGCGCGCATCGAAGACTGCCGAGGTCTCCAGCCCGTTTGCCGACAGCTTGACGAAGGCGCGAGCAATTTTCTCTTCTTCATTAAAAAAGCCATAGCGCACCAGCAGCTGAGATGCTTCGGGACCGATCGCAGGCGCGCTGAACGACTGCCGCACATACAGACCATCATTGTGCAAGGCGACTTCTTGCGATTGAAAGGCCAGTGGCAAAGGATTGCCGTCAGCTTCCATCGACAACGACGATGCAATCACCGCCGAGAGTTTTTCCTGCAGGGCCGCGAGTTCATCGCGCTGTATCGGTTTTTGCTGATCGGGCGGGATTTGCAACAAGCTGTTCAGGTCACGCACCGCGAAATCCAGCTGAACGTGTAGTGCCTGTGAATCACTGTCGATACGCAGATAGCTGTTACCTGATTGGTGCGCAGCCGCGTTCATGCCGCAGACCATCAGACATGCGGCCAGCCAGTGCAGAAGTTTCATGGGTTGGCTAGTGCGTCCAGCGTGGCCAGCTTCAGGCTGTTCGGCCAGCTGCTGCGGAATTTACGCACCAAGTCCTGAACGCGCTGCTGACATTTAGCCTTGGGCACAGCGCCAGACTCGGCCGCTTGCAGATAATGGATCGCGAGTATGAAGTGCACTTCCTCGCTATCCACCTCGGCCTGTTTGGCTGTCAGCAAACCCTCGCCAAAGCCTATCATGTCGAGTAGCGTTTCTTTGCTCTGCTGTATGGGTTTCAATGGGTTGTCAACAAAGCTGTCGTAGAAATGATTCTTCAGCACCCGGTAACGTGCAAGCGCTGCATGCGCGCCCTTGGGCTCGAGTGTCAGCGCCTCGCGCCACGGACGCAGATCGGCCAGTATCAGTCGGGTCTGCGGCGATTGCTGTAACTTGTAGGGCGTGGCGTTCAGCTGGTTGACCAGCATCGTGGTTTCCAGTCCCTGTATTTTGCCGTGGCTGATGATGTCTTCATTCAGCAGGCTGCGGATCTCGTCGAGCAGCTTGCCGGTTTCCAGTAGCGCCACCGCACGGGAAGCTGCGCTACCGCTGGCCGCACCACGCTGCAATTCATCCAGCTTCGCAACATAAGCCTTGCGCGCCTCGGTGCTGATCGCATCATGCGACAACACCGGAGTCGGCATAGCGCCCAACAACACAGTCAATACCATGAGAGCCGTCAGTAGACTGCGGCCGGCGCAACGTACCGAGCGCGTCATGCCGCCTCTGCAGGTGGCATCTCCAACTTCTCACCCAGCGCGGCCGAGCGCGCACCAGGATGCACACTCATGCCCAGCTGGCCGTCGAGCGGCACGCGCAGATGCAGCGGTCTTGCCTCTTCGAGCAAGGTCGCGGTCACAACATAAGCATGATGCAGTGGCAGATTCTCGCGCGCGACAAGCACATGAGTGCCGTTGTCCAGCATGATCTGCAAGGGTAGCGGCTTGTACTCTTCGAAGCCCGCAACACCGGAGATCATCGCTTTCGCATCACTGTAGGACAACACAGCCAGTTTCGCTTGATCAGTCTTTAACAGACTCGCCACACGGCGCATGTCTCGAGCACGGCTGACCATGGCCTGCGACAGCGGCAACCGCTCAAGCAGCAATGCAACCCACTCGTCACCGATTGAGTCACCTTCCAGATCACTGCGCGACGTCAGAATCTGCAAGTGCTTCTTGCGGAAGATGTCCCACTGACGGTAGGGCGAGTGCGCGTGCACGGCACGAAACGGTATTGCCAGCGCTGCCGCAACTGATGCGGCACTGAGTAGCCATGTTCTTCTGTTCATGCGATTCATATCGGTTCAATTCTCTGCATTCATTGTCTTGCAAAAGAAAAGAGCGAGGACACGCCTCGCTCTTCCCAATCGACAGATCAGCTCATTACTTCTTGAAGATTTCCATCGGGCAGATCGTGGACACCGCATAGTTCGGCACGTCCACCACGTTGGATACGCGGAGGTCGCAGGCGACGCTGGTCACCACATAGGCTTGCTCGGAAGTCAGGCCTTTGGTTTTCTGCAGCCAGTCGATCATCTGCAGCAGCGAGTTGCGTGCTGCGAGCGTAAGATCATTGGAAAGCTGCGTCAGCGGCTTGAGCTTCTCGGCGCCCAGGTAGGCCCACTGCGGCGGGATTTCGCCAGCTTCCTTGAACGGATAGCCGACCGTCGCGTGGAATGAGTCCGGCTCCAGCTTCTTGAGCTGCGAACCGCCTTCAAACTGCGGCTGCTTCACAACCGACGCCATGCCCTTGCGGATCTCGGTCTGGATGGTCACGACAGCGCCCATCTCGATCGCGGTACCAGCAACTTCGCCATCGCCCTGTGCGTAGTGAACATCACCGATGAACACGCCGCAACCGTCGATGAAGCAAGGCAGCAACAGCGTGGTGCCTTCAACCATCTGCTTGACATCCATGTTGCCACCGTTCTCACGGGGCGGAATGGTGCGCAAGCACTTGTCCTTCTTGCTGCCACTTGGGCCACAGACTTCCGGCGGACGTGCGCCGGTCGGCTCTGGAGGCAGTGCGACGCCACCGGCAGCGGCGAGCTGGCTTTCGCGAGCGAGCCACTTGTCGACTTCGGCTTCGCCCGGTAGCACGCCGACTGAACCCATGAAGCCATTCATCGGAATGCGCACGCCCGGCACTTGCTCGGACACCGCCTCGCGACGATTCAGCTTCCAGTTAGCGACAAACGGCGACGTGTACTTGTCCGCCAAAAA
>RGFZ01000032.1 GCA_010024875.1 Oxalobacteraceae bacterium
CGGCCTGTTCGATCGTCTGGCTGTTGGGGAATGCGCCAAGCGCGGATGCGACTTTCTGCAACATCGGTGACCTCCTGAGGGGCAGCGGGGCCACCCGGTTAAACGCACAAGATCAAAACTGTACTGATGAGTTTAACACTTAAAAATTCAGAATTTCTTAACCGACGGGTAAGCGATACTTAACCTTTAAAGCCATTATCAAAAAAAGAAAAGCGCGCGCCAATCAGCAAGCAAATGCGTCTGATGGGCCCGCGCTTATGTATGAAAAAGCCTATTTGCAGGCTGCGAGGTGGGGGCTAATCACCCATGAAAAGAAAGGTCTTTGTTCAGAAAAGCCCCACGATTCGGCCGTCATCATCGATGTCGATCTTCTCGGCGCTGGGCACTTTCGGCAGTCCCGGCATGGTCATAATGTCGCCGCAGATCATGACGATGAACTGCGCGCCAGCGGCCAGGCGCACCTCGCGCACATTCACCACATGGCCGCTGGGCGCGCCACGCAGCGTGGCATCGGCGCTGAAGGATGACTGGGTCTTCGCCACACAGATCGGGTAGTGCCCATAGCCCGCCTCTTCCCAGGCCTTGAGCTGCTGCTTCACCTTGGCGGGCGCGCTGATGTCGGCCGCGCCATAGATTTTGGTCGCAACGGCTTTCATCTTGTCCAGCAGCGAATCGCTATCCTGATAGACGAAGTTCATTGAACCGCCGCCCTCGGCCAGACGCACAATCTCGTGGGCCAGCGCCTCGGCACCCGCGCCACCCTTGGCCCAGTGCTCGGCAAGCACCACATTCACACCCAATGCCTTCATGCGATCGGTGACCAGCTTGATCTCGGCATCGGTGTCAGCGTTGAAGCGGTTGATGGATACCACGCAAGGCAACCCGTAGTTCTTCGTAACATTCGCGACATGGCGCTCAAGATTCACGAGGCCCTTCTCCAGTGCCACGAGGTCTTCGCTGTTGAGCTCTTTGACGTCCTTGCCGCCGTGGTATTTCAATGCACGGATCGTGGCGACGAGCGCGCAGGCCGAGGGCTTGAGTCCTGTTTTGCGACATTTGATATCGATGAATTTTTCCGCGCCGAGATCCGCGCCAAAGCCTGCCTCGGTCACCACGTACTCGCCCAGCTTGAGAGCGCTTTGGGTGGCGATCACGGAGTTGCATCCGTGCGCAATATTGGCAAACGGACCGCCGTGAACGAATGCAGGGTTGTTCTCCAGCGTCTGCACAAGGTTAGGCTTGAGCGCCTCTTTCAGCAGCACAGTCATTGCGCCATGCGCATTCAGATCGCGCGCGTGCACGGGCTTTTGATCGCGCGTGTAGCCGATCACGATATCACCGAGACGTTTCTTCAGATCTTTGACCGAGGTCGCGAGGCAGAAGATCGCCATGACCTCGGAGGCAACGACGATGTCGAAACCATCTTCGCGCACATAGCCATTCGGCGTCCCACCGATACCCACCACGATGCTGCGCAGTGCGCGGTCATTCATGTCGACTACGCGCTTCCAGGTGATGCGACGAGGGTCAATGTCCAGCGCATTGCCATGATTGATATGGTTATCGATCATCGCGGCGAGCAGATTATTCGCCAGCGCAATCGCAGAGAAGTCACCCGTGAAATGCAAATTGATGTCTTCCATCGGCACGATCTGCGCATAGCCACCGCCGGCGGCGCCACCCTTGACGCCAAACACCGGGCCGAGCGACGGTTCTCGCAGGCAGATCACGGTTTTCTTGCCGATGCGGTTCAACGCATCACCCAGACCCACTGTGGTGGTGGTCTTGCCCTCGCCGGCTGGCGTGGGGCTGATTGCGGTGACGAGGATCAGTTTGCCATCCGGTTTGCCCTTGAGCGAATCGACATAATCAAGCGAAACTTTCGCCTTGTAATGACCATAGGGTTCGAGATGCTCATCCGCGATGCCGAGGGTATGCGCCACCTCGGTGATGCGCTTCATCTTCGCCTGTTGTGCGATTTCGATATCGCTGGACATGGGGTCTCCTCGGGGTGATTTTCGGAAGCGGGGATTGTAAGGGAAGATGCGCGCAGCCTGCTTCAACAGCAGCAGTGGCCGCCTCAGAATGCAGCGCTGGCGTGGATAATTGCCGATCGGTCAACTACAAGCACGACACATCAGGCGCTAAAAAACTCGCGTATCGCGGCCACTGCCTGACGGATGCCCTCTGCGTCCACATCGAGGTGCGTGACCATCCTGAGTCGGTACAGTCCAATCACCATCACACCGCGCGACTTGAGATGATCAACCAGTGCCTGGGCACGTTCGCGTGCTTCATCTTGCAGGTCAATGAACAGAATATTGGTCTGTGGGGCTTCGATGGCGAGCCCGGGAATATCCTTGAGCTGTGCGTATAGCTCGCGCATCAGCGCATGATCATCCGCCAGACGATCAATGTGATGATCCAGCGCATACGACGCAGCAGAGGCCAGCACGCCGGCCTGACGCATGCCACCACCCGCCATCTTGCGCAAGCGGCGAGCACGATAGATCAACTCTTTAGAACCGCACAAGGCTGAACCAACAGGTGCACCGAGTCCTTTGCTGAAACATACCGACACACTGTCAAAGCACTGCGCGATGCGTCGTGCCTCTTCACGTGGATTCGTTTTCTGCGCTTCAGCCTGCGCGACGGCGGCGTTGAACAGCCGCGCACCATCGAGATGCGTCGCCAGCCCGTGCGTACGAGCGACATCGGTCGCCTGCTGCAAATAGTTGATGGGCATGCGCTTGCCACCGAGCGTATTCTCGAGTGTCAGCAAGCGCGAGCGCGCGAAATGCGGATCGTCGATCTTGATGGCGGCCTCGATATCTTTCAGGGCCAACGTGCCATCGGGCTGATGCGCAATCGGCTGCGGCTGGACACTGCCCAGCACCGCTGCTCCACCCGCTTCCCACAAATAGGTATGGGCATTGTGCCCGACAAGGTATTCATCACCGCGCTGGCAATGCGCGAGAATGCCACACAAATTGCTCTGCGTGCCGGTGGGCATGAATAGCGCCGCTTCGAAGCCCAGCATGTCAGCGATCTTCTCCTGCAAGGCATTCACGCTCGGGTCGTCGCCGAAGACATCATCACCCAGCGGCGCACTCATCATCGCAGCGCGCATGCCCGCAGTGGGACGTGTGGTGGTATCACTGCGCAAATCGACGATCTTGTTCATGGCTTTTACTCGCGTTTTGACAGCGGTTTATTTCAGATAAGGCTTGATCCAGCCCAGATTGTCGGAAGTGCCGGCGCGCGGATTGTACTCACAGCCCACATGACCGGTATATCCTAGCTGGTCGAGCACACCAAACAGATAAGGGAAATTCACTTCACCGATATCTGGCTCGTTACGCTTGGGCACGCCGGCAATCTGCACGTGACCGACATTCGCGAAATGCTTGCGCAGCCGCATCTCGATATCGCCCTCCATGATCTGCACATGGTAAAAATCCATTTGCACTTTCAGATTGGTCTCGCCCAATTCAGCAACCATGTCATGCGCGTCCTGCTGATAATTCAAAAAATAACCAGGGATGTCGCGCGTGTTGATCGGCTCGATCAGCGTGGTGATACCGTGCGCTGCACAAGCCTGTGCAGCGCGCTTCACATTGGTCAGATAGGTTTTTCGCATCGCGGAACGATCGGCATCGCTGATCTTGACGCGCTGCTGCGCATCGAGCGGCATGCGCCCGGCCATCACATGCAGGCGCTTGCAGCCGGTGGCTTCGGCGTAGGAGAGTGCCTTCTCCAGCCCCTGAGCGAATTCATGCTCGCGGCCCGGTAGCGCGGCAATGCCGCGCTCGCCTTTGTCCCAGTCACCAGGGGGCAGGTTGAACAGCGATTGCGTGATACCCGCCGACTTCAGACGGTCGGCGATTTCGCCTGCGTCAAAGTCATAGGGAAACAGGTACTCGACAAAGCGAAAACCATCGCGCGCGGCGGCGGCAAAGCGATCAAGGAATTCGTGTTCCTTGTACATCATGCTCAGGTTGGCGGAAAAAACAGGCATGGCATGCTCTCTGAATAAATTTATCAAGAAATGTAATTAGTACCGAAGCTTGAAATTCAACTTGAGCTCCGCAATAGCTTCGTCAGTCAGTGGCTCCACTGCTCGCCCCGATAGGAGCCAGAGCTTTGCGGTCTCTTCGAGTTCTTCCAGAGCGGCCATTGCCGCCGACAGCGAGCGATGCCAGACATTCGGGCCCAGCCGCTCGATCATCACCGCGCGCAGAGGTTTATCGGCACGCAGCCCCTCCTCGATGAGTGCAGCGACGCGCTTGGCGACCTCCGGATCACCGGGACGATGATACGGAACCAACGGCACATGCCCAACCTTCATCACGTAATACGGTGTAATCGGAGGAATAATGTCCACCGGCGTCCACACACCCATCAGCGTCAGTGCCACCAGATGCGTGGAGTGAGTATGGATCACGCAACGAGCTTCCGGATCAGAGCGATAGATCGCCTGATGCAACGACAAGGTCTTGCTAGCCGGCGCGCCACTGGTTTGCTGACCTTGAAGATCAACGAAGGCGATATGTTCAGGTTCCATGAAGCCCAGACAGGCATCCGTGGGCGTAATCAGAAAACCCTGATCGGTACGCACGCTGATATTGCCCGCGGTAGAGTGCGCATAGCCGCGATCGAACAATGATTTGCCTATCCGGCAGATCTCTTGACGATGCTGTTCCAGCGTCGTATCGCTCATGGCTATTGCGCGACCTTCATTGCGAGCGCTTTGGCAAAAAAGTCTTCTGTGCCGAAATTGCCAGATTTGAGCGCGAGCAGCACCGGCGCCGCCGTATCGAGCAAAGGCTTGCCCACCTGCCCCGAGGTCCACGGCACACCCGGATCAATGGTCTCGCCGATCTTCAACGACTGCACACCAAGCGCATTCACCACTGCACCCGAGGTCTCGCCGCCGGCGACGACGAAACGCCTGACCTGCTGCGCGATCAAGCCTTGTGCAATATCGGCAAAGCAATGCTCGATCTGTTCTCCGAGTGAATTTGCGCTGAATTCCTTTTGCAAGGCGGCGACCTCCTCCGGCGGCGAGGTGGCGTAAATCAGGCAAGTCTCTTTTTGTTGCGCATGCCAGTCGAGCACCCGCTGCGCGACCGGCTGACCGCCAGCGATCTCGCGCGCATCAATCTTCATTGCGGGCTTCGACGAGGCAATCCAGTGTTTGACCTGCGCATTGGTCGCGACCGAGCACGAGCCTGAGATCACCACGGCCTTACCACCGGCTGCCGGCAATTGCGCGGCATGGGCATCGGCCTTCACCAAGCCACGATCGATATAGGCGGCTGCCAGACCGAGCGCGAGACCCGAGCCCGCAGTGACTAGCGGAACATCGGCCAGCGCATGACCAAGCACCATCAGATCATCGTTGGTGATGGCATCGGCGATGTCGATCACGCCGAGGGTTTCATTGTTTGCCGTAGCGATTTTTTGCTCGACCACCTGCTTCAGCGATACCGCACCTTTCGCGACTTGCAGATGACTCAGCAAGCCCACCTTGCACCGGCTTTGCGCCTGCAGCACGCGCACGAGGTTCGCATCGGTCATCGGGGTCAGCGGATGATTGCGCATTCCGGAATCAGAGAGCAGCACATCGCCCACGAATAAATGACCCTTGAAGATCGTTCGCTGGTTTTCGGGGAATGCGGGGCAGGCAATCGAGTAATGTGTGCCGAGTGCCTGCATCAGTGCATCCGCCACCGGGCCGATATTGCCCTGGGGCGTGGAATCGAAGGTCGAGCAGTATTTGAAATAAAAACGCGGCACGCCGCGCTGCTGCAGCCAGCGCAATGCCGCCAGCGATTGCTCTATCGCCTCGGCTGGCGGTATGGTGCGCGACTTCAGTGCGATGACGACCGCATCGACCTCACCCGCATCGGTGGATGCACAAGGCACCCCGATGATCTGCACAGTCCGCAGCCCCGAGCGCACCAGCATGCTGGCGACATCGGTTGCGCCAGTGTGATCGTCTGCGATGACGCCTAAAATCATGATGGCTCCTTCGCCGCCGGCAATTCGATACCGGTCAGTTGCGCATACAGCTTGATCACTGCACTGTCATCTTCCTGCCCAAAACCTGCCCCGGCAGCGCCCAGATACAACTGATGTGCGGACGAGGCCAACGGCAGTGCCATCGTGAGCTTTTGCGCGGCATCGAGGACGATGCCCAGGTCTTTGACAAAAATATTCACCGCTGACAGCGGGTGGTAATCACCATTGAGAATGTGCGGCACACGGTTCTGGAACATCCAGCTCATGCCAGCGGAGTTGCAGATCACTTCGTACAGCTGATGCGGATCGGCGCCGGCGCGAATGCCCAGCGCCATCGCTTCACAGGCCGCAGCGATATGCACGCCGGCCAGATGCTGATTGACCATCTTGACGGTCGAGCCTGCACCCGCCTTATCACCCAGCCGATAAACCTTGCCGGCGTAGGCCGCCAGTACATCGTCGGCGACGGCAAAGGCCTCGGGTTTGCCCGAGGCCATCACGGTCATTT
The DNA here is from genome assembly GCA_010024875.1 of Oxalobacteraceae bacterium. Lineage (GTDB taxonomy): Bacteria > Pseudomonadota > Gammaproteobacteria > Burkholderiales > Burkholderiaceae_D > Pernthalerella. The sequence goes on from RGFZ01000032.1 coordinate 6,533, forward strand.
CGCCAGCTTCGGCCTTGATCGCACCGCCGGACACGGGACCGTCGATGAAATGAATCCCCTTCTCTGCCAGCCTCGCCTCCCAGAGGGGCGGCAATGCGGGATCAACCGTCGCAGCGGCGATCACCACGCTGCCTGGCTTGGCGTGATGGATCAAGCCGCTGTCCCCAAACAGGACTTGCTCGGTCTGTGCAGCATTGACGACCAAGATCAGGAAGGCATCGCATTGCGCTGCAAGATCGGCGATATCTTTCGCCACTGTGCCGCCTGCGCCTTGAAATCTCTGGATGTTGGCGGGGCTGATGTCTAACCCCAACGTGCTGAATTTGCGGCGCTGCGCACTGATCGCTGCGCCGTGGCCCATGGTGCCAAGGCCGATCACGCCAAGGCATTGAGCCTTGCTGACTGGCGTATTCACTCTCGGTGTCTCCTCGTTATTATTGGCTTATTGATCTGTGGAGGCAGGAACCGTTGGTGCGCGATGCTGGTGCAGGATGCGCCTCATGGCTTCTCATCACATTGTACCCCCGCATCGGCGTCACCTGAGGATCTTCAAGTAAGCGATAATGCCAGCACGACAGACGCTTACCCATACACTTGCAAAGTCGGACAACCCCAACGATAAAAAGAACATCATGAATCAACTTGATATGCAGGGACGCCACGCGGTTGTCACCGGGGGCGCTAACGGCCTTGGATTTGCCATCGTCGAGCGCATGCTGGCATCCGGTGCCCGCGTTACGCTATGGGATCGAGATGCGGTTGCCATCGACAAGGCAGTCAGCGAGTTGCGCTCTCACTTTACCAACGCGACCATCAACAGCGATGTCGTCGATGTCGTCGATCATGCCGATGTGGTCCGCGCGGCGAAGACTCTGGCAGCGACCGGTATCGACATCGTGGTGAACTCGGCGGGGGTGGCAGGACCGAACATGCCCCTGCTGGACTATCCGATTGATGCGTGGCAGCAGGTAATGAATGTGAATATCAACGGTACCTTCCATGTCTGCCGCGAGCTGGTACCGCTGATGAAACCAAAGAATTACGGCCGCATCGTCAATATCGCATCCATCGCTGGCAAGGAAGGCAATCCGAATGCCAGCGCGTACAGCGCCAGCAAGGCCGCCGTGATCGGGCTGACAAAATCTCTGGGGAAGGAACTGGCGAGCTCGGGCATTACCGTGAATTGCGTGACGCCTGCGGCAGTCAGAACACCCATCTTCTCTCAGTTAACACCTGAGCATATTCAGTTCATGCTCAGCAAGATACCCATGGCGCGCTTCGGGCTGCCGGAGGAAATCGCGTCGATGGTGTGCTGGCTGTGCACCGAGGATGCTTCGTTTTCGACCGGCGCCGTGTTCGATCTCTCTGGCGGCCGGGCGACTTACTGACATTTCGCCGCACAGCGCAAAAAAAGCCCGCTACATGAGCGGGCTAATCCCATATCAGGAAGACACGGGAGGAGACATCCTGGAGAAAAGCGAATTCGTTCAGCAATAGTGCGCAGCGACCAGATGCGCAGTGGTCTTCAGCGTCGATCGGAAATCTTTGCGAATCTCGGTTGGCGGCACCCAGCCGTACTTACGCCAGATGTCCTGCACGTTGTCCACATTCGAACGGCGCAGATATAGACGGGTCTTGTCGAGTACCGGCATTGCAAATTCCGTAATTTCTTTGTCTGTTGCAGGCATAGCTGACTCCTTTACTGACAGGAAGCGATGCTTCGAGTGCAGCAAGTAGCGTGCCCGCAAAAACGTCGGAAAACCGTAACCTTCCAAATTTGATATCTATCCCGCGACATACCGCGACATGTCTCGCCATTGCACGCGTGTCGGCCCGTTCCAACGCGCCTTGACGCCTCCGCCGGGCTGGCACGCTGCCTGCAATAGACAAGTCGGCAGCCGAATGCGGCAGCTGCGGCATTCAAAAATTGTCGGAAAAACCGATAACTGCTGTATCCATCCCACCAAGGGGGCAAGCACGCACGAAGGCAAGGAGGATCATCATGAGCATGGAATTCGGCATACGCATCAATCCGTCCGGCAGCGGACGCAGCGGACACGAGCCTCAGGGCGGCAGCCGCCGGCAGCAGCATCAGCAGAAGCTGAAGGCACTGATCGACGCGCTGGATGCTGGCGATCTGGTCGAGGCAACGGTGAACTATCGGCTGCTGCTGGAGTTCAGTCCGGCGCTCGCGCATAGCAATTTTGCCCGGGTAGGACAGGCACTGGCCAGCACCAACCTTGCCCTGGCAAAGCGCGTGATCGAGGAGATCTATGGGCAAAGCCAAGCGATCTTCAGGCGCGCGACGGCTCCTGCTCCGATGAACGCTTCGCCCATGCCGTCTCCGTCATCGCGACTAGGTGTGCTGGTAGATTCGTCGGCCTGACGCGATACAGACCGCTGTAGATCTTGGTTCAGCGAGCGGTCTCGCGTATCGGCGGTACACGCCGCAGCGCTAGCCATAGACGCCGGCCCAGCCTCAGCAGCGGGTACAGCCGCCGAGCCAGCCAGCGCCGCCTGAAGAGCACGGCATGCAAGCGCTCGATGGTGGTTTGTGCAGTTAGCTGCGACGCAAGCCAGTGCATCGCATCTGCTCCCGCGTACATCTCCGCTGCGGTGACTACGAGCATGCCGGCGTCGAGATCGATACCTTGCTGGACGAAATGACTTACCCTCGCATCGCCGGAGCGCGCGCTCAGCAACTCGACCGGACCGATCGCTTGCTGCAAGCGCAAAAACCTCACATAAGCACGGCAAAAATAACAATCACCATCGTAGACGATCAGTACCCGATGAAAGTCGGAGGCAGCGCTCATGTCAGGCCAGCGCCACCGACTTCACCTGCACCCACACCGGCTGCCCGGGCTGCAAACTCAGATCGACGACCGACCGCTGAGTCACACGCGCGATCAGGGCGCTCTCTCCAAGCTGCAAGCGCACGCGTGCCTGGCCCTCGGCTTCGTCATGAACCAGCTCGGCAATGCGCGCCGGCAGCACGTTTTGTATGGTGCTGGGCGCGGGTCGCTCGCACGCGATACTGACATCGCGCGCGAGCACCCTGACCCTTACCGAGACGCCGATACTCAAGCCCTGTGCTCTTGTCCATAGCGCGCCTCCGTTGAATGCCAGCTTCGCAAGCTTCCAGCGTTCATCAATCTCTGCCACGGTGGTCTCAATCACCGTACCGAGATCGTCTGCGATGCTGATCGGCAGATCGACTCGCGCCAAGGTCTCGATCAGTGATCCACTGGCAAGCACCCTGCCACTCTCGAGCACGACCAGGTGTCGTGCGAGCCGGGTGACTTCATCGGGCGCGTGCGTGACATACAGCACGGGTATCTTGAGGTCGCGCTGTAGGCGTTCGAGGTAGGGCAAGATCTCTTGCTTGCGACGCACATCCAGCGCTGCCAGCGGCTCGTCCATTAACAATAACTTCGGGTTCACCGCCAGCGCGCGAGCGATCGCCACACGCTGACGCTCGCCGCCGGACAAGGATTGGGGTCGGCGATCCAGCAGTGGCGCAATGCCGAGCAAATCGATCAGATGACCGAGCTCGCCCGACGATGCACCGACGGTGCGCCGCCGTCCATACGCCAGGTTGCTGCGCACGGATAAATGCGGAAAAAGGCTCGCCTCCTGAAACACATAGCCGAGCTCACGCTGATGCGGTGGTACCCATTGATGCTGGTCTTGCCAGACGAGCCCGTTCACACTGACTCTGCCATGCGCGTCCTGCTCGAGCCCTGCGATACTGCGCAAGATCGTGGTTTTGCCGCAGCCCGAGGGGCCAAACAATGCAGTAAAGCCCTCGGCGGGCAGGTCGAGCTGCACATCCAGTCGGAAGCTCGTGCGCTCCAGTTGCAGCTGAACCTGAATGCCGCTCATCTCAGGCCTCTCGCTTCGCACCCGGACGCCACAGGTGCAGCGCCATCAGCACGACGAAGGAAAACGCGAGCATGACCGCCGACAGCGAATGCGCCTGCGCGTACTGCATCGCCTCGACATAGTCATAGATCTGCACCGACGCGACCCGGGTCTGACCGGCGAGATTCCCACCTATCATCAGCACAACGCCGAACTCGCCCACCGTGTGCGCGAAAGTCATCACGGATGCGGTGACAAAACCCGGCAGCGCCATGGGTACGGCAACCGTAAAAAATGCATCCAGCGGCGATGCGCGCAGGGTCGCGGCGACTTCGAGTGGACGTCGGCCGATGGACTCGAACGCCGTCTGCAAGGGCTGGACCATGAACGGCAGAGAGTAAAACACCGACGCAATCACCAGCCCCCAGAAAGTGAACGGCAGCAGCCCCAGACCGAGCGACTCCGTCAGCTGGCCCAGCGGTCCGTTGGGACCCATCGCCAGCAAAAGATAAAAGCCGAGCACCGATGGCGGCAGCACCAGTGGCAGCGCGACGATGGCGCCGATTGGCACGGTCCAGCGGCTAGCCGATTGCGCAAGCCACCACGCGACTGGCGTGCCAATCGCGAGCAATATCAGGGTGACGACGGCAGACAGCTTGAGAGTCAGCCAGATCGCTTGCAGTGCTTCGTGGTCCAGCATCACTCAGAGGTATCGCCGCAGCGCATGAACAAAGGTAATATCAGAATTTACTGGTGCTTATTTTGCCTGTCAACCGCGTTCGCTGCACGACTACGCACCGTCTGCCCGGCGTACGCTGACTATTCACGAGCCATGTCACGCAGTCCGAAGAACAAATCGATTACCTACAGCTTGGATGCGGAACTGCAAATCCGCGTTGGCGATGAACTGCTGGCCAATGCCAAGCGCATCGAGCTGCTGCGGCAGATACAGCTGCTGGAGAATCTGACCAAGGCATCCAAACTGGCGGGCTACAGTTACAAAGGCGCCTGGGATGCGATCGACCAGATGACAACGCTCTCGGGTGGCGAGCTGATCGAGCGATTTGCCGGCGGCAAAGGCGGCGGTCGCACGAAGCTGACCGAGCGCGGACACCAGCTACTGCAGAATTTCTCGCTGGTTCAGGATGAACACCGCCGCTTCATCAGTCGGCTGAATTCGCTGGCAAATGGCCTTGCCGGCGACTACGCGTCACGTGCTGAAACCGCGATGAAGACCAGTGTGCGCAATCAGTTCGCCGGCATCATTGTCTCGATCGCCGAAGGTCCTGCCAATGCCGAGATCGGCGTGATGGTGAATGGCATGCAGATCATCACGGCCTCTATCACGCACGAGAGCTGCCGCGAACTCAAGCTAGAGGTGGGCTCGAAGGTATTCGCCTTGATCAAGGCCTCGTCAGTGCTGCTTAGCGCCCGAGCACCGACCAACAGTGTCAATCGCTTCACGTCACACGTAATGGCACTGACGCAGGGTGAACAGCGCTCCGAGGTGGTCGTGGAGGTAGCCGATGGGCTGGCGCTGGTCAGCACGATCGCCAATACCGATGTCGACCTGCTGGGGCTTGATATTGGCAAACCCATCATCGCGAGCTTCGCGCCACCCAGCGTGATCATTGGGGTTGCTGCCTGAGATGACGACCCACGGCCAGCGTGCGATGGATCACGACTTCCCAGACATCACCCCAGTCACCGTCCAATGACTTCCAAGGACGAATAGCTTGACACTCGTTTGCGGCGAAAACAAAGTGAGTGTCACTTTGTGTGGGTCTTGTTAGCTATCCCAGAGCACGTATCAGCCCTCACCACTCGTCATCCCGGCGAGGGCCAGGATCCGTGGGTAATCTGGCAGTGACTTGTATTACCTGAACTGCAGCGTGCTAATGACCGACTGCGGCGTGAAATTCGCCTGTGCCTGCGTCGCCTGGGTGGTGTTGCCCGCGATCTGGGTCCGCAGCATGGTACTGATCGCGTTCACGTAGGCATTGCCCGACTGCTCCGTCACGGAGGGTACGGCGCTTGTCTCGCGGGAGGACAGCAGCTGCACTGCCGATACCAGCTGCAGACCGGTCGAGCTCAGATTATTTTCACTGTCGCTGATGGTCTTCATTGCAAGATCAATGGCATCGTTCATCGATTTTGCCGCATCGACCGAGCTGATGCCGCCGCGTCGTAGCAGCGATGTGAACGGCGCATCTGGCTGCACTTCCAGCGCGGCGATCTGGCTGAAGGTGCCGGGTGTCTTCCAGGTCAGCGTCAGAAAACCAGGACGCTCCTGAGAAATCGTGAACGGTGCCGCGTCGTAGCGAGGATTGGCCTTGAGCGCGTCGCTCAGTTGTCGCAGCGTGGCGTTGCTGTCCAGTGTCCCGGAAAACAGGGCGAAGTCGCCAGCTCTAAGCTGCACATTGCGCCCCGCGATTGCGCTGGTGCGCACTGCGATCTGTTGTACCTCGCGAGTACCGTCGTCGAGGCTGGTGTTGGTGCCGGCGGTGGTTTCGTCAGCGATGAGGGTGGACGAACTCACATTGTCGACGATAGACAAGGACGCAGGATCAGCAATGGCAGCCTCGGATGCCCAGCTAAGACTCAAGCCTGAACCTATGCCGCCCGTCGTCTGCATGCTCAAGGTAAACCCAGCGTTCTGGTAATCCTCATCAGCCTGCAGCGCCGTCACCAAATCGGCGAGCGTCGCGCTGCTGCTCATCGCCCCCGAGGACGGGGTGACGTTATTGGCGGTGAGCGTGACCGTCTTGCCCTGAATGGCGGCGTCGTTCAGCGTCATGCTCTGCACCTCGCGCAAACCCGCGTTCGCACCGACGGCGATTTGCGTAGCATCGAAAACGTTGGTCGCAAAACCAGTCTGCGACGCATCCGGCGAAGAAACCGCGAGTGCCGCGCGGCCGGACTGTGGGCCGGCGGATGTCCACTGAAGCCTGAGGCCACTGGCCTCGGCAGTGACTGCGAAAGGCATGCTGGCCGAGTAACTGCTGTTGAGCGCATCAGCGAGTTCACTGAGCGTGGTACCCGCACTGAATGCCAGCCCGAAGCTGTTCTGCGAGCCGCTGCCATCATTCAGCCATATGGAGCTTGCGCTGGCCAGGTCGCTGTCGCTCACGCTGATGAATTGCTCTTCGCTGACTGCGGGCAAATCGGCGGTAGAGACACCAGTGACTGACCTTGTTGCTGTCAGTGTTTGCGCGTTCGCCGTCAGCTGCAACTGTGCAGTGTCGCTGATCTCTCCGTTATTCTTCCAGCCGATGACAAGACCCTTCGCGCCATTGTCGGCCAGCGTGAAGGCGGCATCAGCATAGTTGGCGTCGCTGCTCAGCGCCGCCACCAGATCCGATACCGACGCAGTCGCACCCAGCGCTCCCGCGTTCAGAGTGACGCTACCCACGCTCAATGCACCGGAAGTGTAGGCAAGGTTTGTATCGGCCAGACTGATAACTTGCTGCTCGCGGGTGCCGGGCCCGAGACTGCCCTGCACCGCGCGCAGGCCGGACGCGCGCACCGCGTCTTCGCGCAGATTGGGGAGAGAAATATCGATCTTGCCGGCGCTCCCTGAACCCACTTTGAAGCTCATCACGCCATCCCGCCCGCTACCGGCGGAGCCATCGAACAAGCGTGTGCCATTCCAGCTGGCGTTTTGCGCGGTGGAGAGCAGGCTCTTGCGCATGCCCTCGAACTGCGACACCAGAAACGCGCGCTCAGACTGAACGATCTGCTCGCTGGTGGCCTGCACCACTACTTTTTTGAGGTTTTGCAGACGGCCCATGATTTGGGCGTTGTTCTTGCCGACGACCTCAAGCATCGCCTGCGCGGTGTAGGCACTGTCGAGCTGGCGCTGCAGGTCGAGCTGCCGAACTGCGGATCGGGTGAGGCTAATGGAGGACGAGCTGGTGGTGTTCGGCGTCGCGGCGGCACCCGTCACCGCGCTTGTCGCCGAAACAGCCGACGCCTGCCCTGCCGCCCCGGTGCTGCCCAATTGGGCCAGCGCGAGCTTGAGGGAATTCAGACTGGATTCAAGGGTAACGCTCATCAGGGACGCGGGTTGTGCGTGATCGGGCGATCTATCGGGATGGTGACCGAAAATACCCTCGCCGGGCGACGGCCTCAAGAACTGTGTGTGTAAAGACGATTAAGTGCTTGAGGGCAGCCAGCCAACATCCACAGATCACGCTGAATTGCCATGTTGAGAATGTGACGCGTCGCGCAGGAAGGTATACCCGGTCCCGGGCCCTAAAGTTCCACTGCGGCACGTCGATTCATCTATTACATCTTTCCGGGGCACTCGCCATGTTGATCGAGCGCGTTGAACTTAACAAAATCAAGCTACAGGACGATCTGGTCACGCTGGAGTTACTTCAGGTGGGCGAGAGTATCTTCTGTTCAGACTTCAAGAAGGCACAGAGTCTGCGCAGCCTCTCCTACTACCTGATCCGCTCCCGCAAGCTGGAGCGGAAGTTCACCTTCCGCAAAATGGATCACGGCTGGCGGATTATCCGCATCAAGTGATCCGGTCTTGCCCGACCCGTCCCTGTCAGTTCCAATAAACACCGCCTCCCGACGGAGGCGGTTCTTTGCTTTGGTCGGCCCGCATCGGTATGTTCGGCCGCATCGAGAGTGTCTTTTTGGCAATAATGATGCCAAAAATAATCTATCCCACCGCCCTGCCTAGCCCATCAAGCAAGACCCGTCACGGCTTGCCCGATAGATTTTTCTTAACTAATAATTGTGTATAAGCAACATTTTTAATGCCGGCAACAAATTGCCGGTCTAGAATGGCATTCTCTGTTTGCATTTTTTGCTTAATTTGCTCTTGCCAGCGACGTCTGGCCGAGCTCGCCTGCGGTGCGCCATCCCAAGCCGCTGAAGGAACAGCAATGCCATTCTCAAATAAACACGCTCTGCCCGCACTCCTGCTCGCGCTGGGGCTTGCCAGCGCACAGGCCGCGACGCTTGGTCCGATCAGTATTCTGTCCAACCTCGGCGAGCCGCTGTCGGCCGAGATTGAAATCTTCGATCTGGCTGACGATGAGGCTGGCGATCTCGAGGTTGCGCTCGCGTCCGAGATGGAGTTTGAAAAATTCGGTGCGAATCGATCACCGCTGATGGAAAGTCTCAAGCTGCGCATCGTTCAGCAGGGGCGCCGACGCCTGATACAACTCGCCACGGACAAGCCGCTGGACCAGCCCATCTATAGTCTCTTGCTGGAACTGCGCACCGAAAACGAAACCACGCTGGCAGAATTTGCCGTGCTGCCCGAAGAAGCCGTCAAGCCCTCGGAGGCGGTCGCAAGCAGCTCTGCCACGACCGTGACTGAGGAAGTCGCGGCACCCGCCTCGGTAACGACTGAGTCTGCGCCCCCGATGCCTGCCGCAGCCTCTGCTGCGGAGACGCCCGTCGCCGCTACGAGCGACATCCCCGAAGCGACTGTCGAGGTGGCAGGCAAAGGCGCGCTGAATCTGGCTCTCGCTGATCTGTCATCGGGAAAGCAGCACACGGTGCAGCGCGGCGAAAACCTCACTTTGATTGCCCGTCAGTTTTCCGTGCCCGACTCGACATTGGACAAGTTCATTACAGCGCTTTATCAGGAAAACCCCGACGCCTTCATACAGCAGAACCTGCACTACTTGAAAGCAGGCGCGGTGCTGGCGCTGCCGTCAGAGGAGTCCCTGAATCTGATCGATGAAAAAGCGGCGCGCAAGACCATCTCCACCCAATGGCAAACGTTCAAGAGCCTGCTACCGGCGAAAGATGCTGCCTCTGGCGAAGACACGGGAAATCGCTCGAGTACCCGCAAACTCAAGGCGGGCGGTACGCCAGCTGCCGGCACGTCGGGCGATCACCTGACACTCGCGGCGCTGAAACCCTCGGATACGGGCGGCAAGACCGAAGAAGAAGCGATTGCCGCCAGAAAAGCCGCCGAAGAGGCCAGCGAACGCATTCGCCTGCTGGAAAAAAATATCCTTGAGATGAAGAGCAGCGTACAGCCCGACAAGCCCGTCGAACCCGACGGCAAGGAATCGGCCGCCGCTGAGAGTGCCTGGGGTATTCTCGCCTCGCCCGCACGTGACCTGATGATGCAGGCCGCCACTGTGCTTCTACTGGCCGCGCTGGTGGTCGTCAGCCTGCTCCGGCGCCAGCCAAAATAATTCCCGAACAGAACTCATTCACCCGCTTCTGATCGCCTTCTGATCCACCTCTGATCCAACTCTGACCGGGCGACGGCTTGCAGCCGTCGCTTTTTTTTCGGGAAAACTTACGCCAGCGAATCATTAAAAGTTTGCTTATCGCCCACATGTTCGATAGTTGAATTATTACCACTCATTTGTTACTGAACTTGCACTTCGACAAATCAACCATGTGCAAGGAGGAACGAATGCATCGACAACATTACGATCGTGTGATTCGCGAGTGGTGCGCAGCCACAGGAATGCCGCCTTGGAGCGAAGACGATGATAAACACATCGAGATTGACGGCACCATCTGCGGCCTGATTCCCGGCGGGGAAGACGAGCCCGATGTCATGCATGTACTGATCGATCTCGGCCCGGACGATGACACTGGGCTTTACCGGTATCTACTCGAGCAAAACACCCCCTTGGGCAACGCAGATCACGGCTGCTTTGGCCTGCACCCCGTCACCGGCTCGGTCATCTACCGCGCCTGCTTCCACCTGAGCGCCAGCACCGACGGTACTCAGCTGCCAGAAAAAATCAATGAGCTGATTGAGTCGGCCAGAGATCGCCTCTCAGCACTCTACATCCAATAAGCGGGAGACCACCATGTACGTGAATCCTCAATCTTCGTCGACATCAAGCAGTAAGATCAATGTGGCCGGCATCGAACCGACTGCCCGACGTATACCTACCGCCATCCCGATAAAAGAAAATTCCTCTCAGATTTTCTCGGACAGCGCAATCAAGAACCCGCCCACTGGAACTCGTGTCGATACGGAATCAAAGGAGGATCTGCCTTACTCACCTGAGTTCGCGGGTGCTTTCAAGGCGGCGGTGCGAGTGCTCGATTCCAGAGAATCGATGTTTTATAGACAAAATCTGAATTGGGTTTCGCCGAGAGCCGAAGAAGCGATGAATCATTTGGCCGGGGTGATCGTCAAGAAAATGCATCACCACTCGCCTGACTTCCCCGGCAAGCAATCCTCAGCGACAAAACCACTCACCCCAGAAGAAAATCTGGCGTGGAAAAATCTGCTTAATTCGCTTCCTTCGGCTTACAAAAACTACCTGAAACAAGCGGTCGATACAGACTTGAAGCGGCTGGCCGAAGGCCCCTATTCGCCAGAATTTGCAACTGCCTACAAAGAAGCCAGGCAGCAGCTCGAATCCGCAGAATGCAAGTTTTACGAAGATCAGCTCGGATGGCTGTCACCAACAGCGGAAGCGGCCGTCGAAAAACTCAGAGCAATCGTTAACATCAAACATAATGCGTCCCGGTCCACCGACGCCACTCGAACGGCTTTTTCATTAAAACCGCTGACGCCCGACGAGGAGCAGGCTTGGACGGCGCTGCTACATGCATTACCACCGGTTTACAAGACCTACCTGCCTCAGACGTCCAATTTTAGGGAGGTAAAGCTGCACGAGGTAATCGAGGAAATCACGCGGGACACCGCCATGCGTAAATTGATGGATGAGCAGCCTGGCGAATTCGCGAATTTCTGCAAATCGCTCACCCATGCCATCAATACCAAGATGGTGACAATGAACGAGAGTGATAAAGGAATGGCCATCACTTTTCGTTTTCCGCAATGTTATGGAACAACGGCCCATATTGCACTGGCGGGTATCTGGCGAGCGGAAGATGGCAAGCTGAAGATGGGCTTTTGCCATCAGGAGAGTGTGCCCTCGAAAGAAAAAAAACAACCCTATACTGGCGTGGTGTACCCGGGGTTCGATACTTCAAAAGATTATCCGGGTGGGCGTGCGCCGGTGATGGAATCGATGCGATTGTTTGGACCACCGTCCGCGAATGTATTCCCTTGCCCCCATCCCGAGGCGATAGAGAAGGCAACGCAAGATATAGCCGGACCCCAGAACGCGCGGCAATATGCTCCCACTTATACATGGATACAAGCCATGGGAGCCAAGCCAGCGCGGCTTCCGCCCGAAACCTGCTTCAACGTCACGCACAAAGTGCTGGCCGCCATGTACTACGCACCCGCGTATGACGAGCCGCTACTACCTACCATCTTGCCAAAGATGGGGAGTTTCGCAAGCATAGCGCCTGATCAATTCAATCATGTACGAATGTCCGACAAGGATAACGATGTAATCCGTCTTGAGGAGATACCCTCGCTACCTTACGGGCAGCAGGTCAATGCCTTCCTCAGAATCGGCAAATTGTGGGGACAGGCTCTGCCGTGGGACGTGGAGTTGCAGACAACTGCTTACGAGGGAACTGTCACCGCCATGCCGGGGCAGCGCATCACTGACTGGCCCAAAGGAACATTGGCCATCAAGTTTATTCCCGGTCGGATACCGCTGACCTTGAATGGCAAACCAGTTCAGGCAGGTGTCACGTACACCATGGATCAAGCCATGGCCATGGTGGGGAGCGGCGACACCATCGCGCCAGCGAAATTTGTATTCACGTTACCCAAGAATGCAACGCTGGGTAACGCAAAGCTCTGATCTATTTACTGTAGGTTGGCATGGTCGACAAATCGACCGATCAGGAAAAGTGTTCGGCACTGTCCGTAATGCTGGTCAGTTAGGCGCGAACGTCCCGATAAAAAAGAAAGTCACTGGATCCCGGCTTTCGCCGGGATGACCTTTTAAGTCATGTTGGTCTCAACCTCGTCGTCCCGGCGAAAGCCGGGACCCAGTGTCTGTAGGATCTTTCATGGCCAGTGAGAATCTCCAGCCTTAACTGACTAGCGTTAGGCACTGACCGAGCATTTTTCTTTGGACGGCAGCTGAATTCGCCGTACAGCGATCTGCTTTCCAACGATGGATCATATGCGGGGAACGATGATCTTCGTTGATATTCCATCGTTCATATTCCATCGTCCATTCGCGAACACTCGCCTATCTGACAGCGCTGACGCGGCTTCTGAGAGGCGCCATCACCATGCCGACATTGTCAGTCCAATTGAAGACGCTGGCCTTATTGTGTTAAAAGAATCCATAGGCACAGCTTCATTTCCATATTAATTTAATAATGCAGCCTCTCCCGAAGCGGCGACTGCCCTGTGTAATAGGCCGGTTCATCGCCAAATCTCATTCTTATAACCTTCGAATACCAACCTATGCAGAAATTCACCTATGTGCTGGCGGCCTTGGCTATTGTGGTGGATGGTTTCGATGGCCAGATGATCGGCTACGCCATCCCCATGATCATGAAAGAATGGGGCGTCACGCGCGCCGCCTTCTCGGTGGCGGTCGCCAGTGGTCTGATGGGCATGGCGATCGGTAGCCTGAGCGCCGGCATCATCGCGGACAAGTTTGGGCGCAAACCCGTGCTGATTGGCAGCATTATCCTGTTTGGATCGGCGACGACCCTGATCGGTTTTGCGCCCGACGTCACTGCCATTGCCGTGATCCGCTTCTTTGCCGGACTAGGCATCGGTGCAGCGCTGCCCGCCGCGACGACGCTCACTGCAGAGTTCATCCCTTTTCGCTACCGCACGATGGCGGTCATCACCGCCATCGTCTGCTATCCGCTCGGTGGCATGCTCGCCGGTCTGGCCGCTGCCCAGATATTGCCGGTTCACGGCTGGCGCACGTTTTTCTTCATTGGCGGCTCGATGCCGATTATCTACGCTCTGGTGCTGATCTTGTTCTTGCGCGAGTCGCCCAAGTATTTGGCGCGGCAGTCATCGCGCTGGGAAGAATTACGCACGCTGATGTCAAAGATGGCGCATGAGGTTCGCCATGTCGCAGAGTTCACTGATGGCATGATCGATGCCGCCAGGCGTGGCAGCGTCGCCGAACTTTTCCGTCAAGGCCGGGCACGCGACACCAGCTGGTTGTGGCTGAGTTTTTTCATGACGCAGCTGGCGATCTACACTGCCTTCAGCTGGCTGCCGACGATGCTGACCACGGAAGGTCTGTCCCCTGCGCTCGCCGGCATGGGTCTGACCGCTTACAACTTCGGTGGCGTGATCGGGGCCGTACTGTGCGCACTGGCGATCAACCGCTTCGGCTCGCGCGGCCCGATGACCTTCTGGGCGGCGATGTCGGCAGTGACCGCGCTCTGCCTGAAATTCGTCGGCGTGACCGCCAACCCGGAAATTTTCCTTTGGGGGTTGGGACTGCACGGCTTGTTTGTCACGGCGCTGCAATGCGCGCTGACGGCCCTGTGCGCACACATTTATCCCACGCTGATTCGCACCACGGGTGCGGCATCAGCGATGGCGTTCGGCCGTGTGGGAGCCATCCTGAGTTCATTCGCCGGCGCGGCGATGATCACGGCCGGAGGGGCTTCGGCCTACCTGAACCTGCTCGGAGGATCGATGATCGTGGCCGCGATTGCCATCGGGCTGGTGCAGAGCCATATCGGGCCCAAGGACTGAGATCGACGTTGCTCTGCGGCGTGCGAACCAGGCCGTGTTTTTGCGCTTTTACGAAAACAGGGGCATTGCCTCTCTGATATCAGAAACCCGTGCGAGCGGCGGCTCGGTCGAGCAGGAAGCAGTGCTTGACCACCCCCGCCCGCGAATCTACTATCGGGCCAATAACAAGACCAAGACCGCGTGGAGAGACAGCGATGATCACCGAGAGACAGTCCCGGTTCCGCGAAAGTTATATCAACCAGATCAGCCCCTGGTATCACGGCCTAGTGCATGTGGGGGTGATGTACTCGGTGGGTATCAGTGCCATCCTCTGGTGTGTCGGCCAGTTGAGCAGCCCCACGTGGGAATGGTGGCTGATTATCCCAATCGCCATCGCCGGCAATTTTGTCGAGTGGGGCATGCACATGCACGTGATGCACCGGCTCAAGGATGTATTCGCACTGCGTGCGATTTATGACCGGCACACGCGTCAGCATCATCAGTATTTCACGGATAATGACACTAATATCCACAGTGTCCGTGAATTTCGCATCGTATTTTTTCCGTGGCGTGTGCTGATCGTGCTGGTCGTGGCCAGTGCCCTGCTCGGATGGCTGGTGTCACTGCTGCTCGGCGCGGACGCCGGTTACATGGTGCCTGTCACCATGATCGGGCACTATCTGGTCTACGAGACTTTTCATTTCTGCTGCCACGTGCCCGAGAATGCCTTTGTGCGGCACTGCCCCCTCATCAATACCATACGCCGGCACCATAGCGCGCATCACAACATGGGGGTCATGATGCACATTAATATGAATCTGACCTTGCCTTTGGCTGACTGGGCACTGGGGACCAGCGACCTCGACCGAGGCTTGCTGGGTCATCTGTTCAACGGCTACGACACCCGTCATCAAAAACCTGCGCTTGTACAGATCATGGATAAATATCGCCGTGCGCAGGTACAAGAAGAGCGCGTCACACTGGAGGGCCCACGGCTCGATGAAAATGACCTGCGCGCACTGAGCAGTGCGGGCCGCGTCGTTCCCGGGTAGAGATATCAAGAGCTACCGGGTGCTTCAATTTACCCAAGGCTCTGAAGAGAAGAACTAAGAATTTTTTGTAAACGCGGTACCCCGGAAAGCAAACTCAAGGGCTCGGTGTCTCTCGGGCAGTCAGCAACGTTTGTGTTTTTACTTAATCGGCTTCCCTCACGGATCTGGAAAGGATCACGCTCATGACCTCTGAAATACCCTCGTTGTCAGACGAAGAGAATGCGTATGCCAAAGCAGCACGCAAACTTATTCCGTTTTTGTTCATCTGTTACGTTGTCGCTTTTCTAGACAGGGTCAATGTTGGCTTCGCCAAGCTGCAAATGGCGCCGGAGTTGCAGTTTTCAGATGCGGTCTACGGTTTTGGTGCTGGCATTTTTTTCCTGGGCTATTTCATCTTTGAAGTTCCCAGCAATATCGTCCTCGAAAAAGTGGGTGCAAGACCCTGGATCGCCCGCATCATGATCACCTGGGGGGTCATCTCCAGCGCCTTCATGTTCACTGATCAAATCAGCTGGGGCTTTATCTCTCAGAGTTTTGGCTTGACTGATTCAGAGTTCACTTTTTATTTCCTGCGCTTCCTGCTGGGCGTTGCTGAAGCCGGTTTTTTCCCGGGCATTATTCTGTATCTGACCTACTGGTTTCCTGATCATCGCCGCACAAAAATGGTGGCGTTATTCATGACGGCCATCGCGGTATCGAATCTGGTGGGCTCTCCACTTTCCGGTGGCATCATGCAGTATATGGATGGCTTCTCCGGGCTGAGTGGCTGGCGTTGGTTATTTTTGGTCGAGGGTCTGCCCTCGATCGTGATCGGCGCTCTCGTGCTGATTTATCTCCCCAACGGACCGCATGACGCGAAGTGGCTCAGCGAGGAAGAGAAAGCCGCGATCATCGCCGCCGTCGAGAATGACAAGGCAAGCAAATCTCACGCTGCGCAGCACAATCTGATGGCCGCTTTTATGGATGTCCGTGTTTGGGCGCTGGCCGCAGTGTATTTCAGTGGCGTGATCTGCTTTTATGCGCTGAATTTCTGGATGCCGACCATCATTCAGGAACTCGGTATCGATAAAAAAGATTATCTCAAGGTGGGTCTGATCAGCATTATCCCGTGGGGACTGGCGGCGCTGTTCATGGTCTATTGGGGCGCGCACTCCGACCGTACCGGCGAACGCCGGTGGCATATCGCCGGTTCGCTACTGTTGACGGTCGCCGGACTAGTTCTGCTGGCGGTGGTGGGCAAAGCGCCGGTACCGGCCATGATTGGACTCACCGTGGTGGCCGGAGGCACGCTGGCGTTCGTGTCGACCTTCTGGTCGCTCCCCACGGCCTTCCTGACCGGCACCGCAGCCGCAGGTGGCATCGCACTGATCAATTCGATTGGCAACCTCGGTGGCCATTTCGGACCCGACCTGATCGGGCGTATCCGCGCGATGAGCAATGGCGCCACAGAAGCCGCCTTCTGGGCACTGGCCGCGCTGGCCCTCACGGGTTTTCTTATCACGCTATGGGTTTCGCGCAGCGCGTTGGGACATACGCAGAGCGAATGACAGAGCTTGGACACTGGTTCATTACGCCTACTCAGTAAGCGTATTTACCGCGCGGGGGTGCAAGGCCCCCGCGCCTCTGATCGCGACGTGCTATCTACCGATCCGTCGCAGGCTTGACCGGAATGAGTATTTCATTCCGTCTGCGCCAAGGCAAAGTGAAGGGATCATTGTAGCGAGCGACCTGAGGCGCGCCGATGGCTTCAAGCCGCTGCTCGGCGATCCACGCTCTGAGCTTGGCGGTCTGCTCCTGAATCGCGGACTCTGTAGTCCATCCGCTGAAGCGCACGGCGGCCACGGCGTGCTCGGGAATACGGCGAAGGTTCACGTCGGGATGGACTGGTTTTGGCAGGCTGTCCAGGCTCTCATCGCTAGGCATGACGAAATGCATCCGCCAGCCATTCTGGCGGGGTTCGACCGTCACGGGGGCAGTCATGCTGATTTTTCTGCTCCCCCCGTCGGACGATTGATTATCGCCAAAAATATATCCAGCGATTCGTCGAAACCCGGTGCGGCTGGCCGCATCAAAATCGCCGGTGAGCTGAGTCTCGGCAATCACGAACCCTGGGTACAAGCGGTGCTCGAACGGAGGATCGCTTTTCAGCGCCCGATACGCGGGCTCTTCAATGGCCATGGCAGGAAAAAACGCAAAAAAACAAACGGAAAAAACCAGTCCCCGGACTTTAACACTGCACCTCGTGTTGCGTTGCTCGACATTCATGGTGCGAAGCACATGCGCTTCACCGAGACTCTTTGTCCAGACGCTCAAGAAATTCATCGACGATCTCTTTGTTCACATTGATGACATGCTCCGACCCGGGAAATGCTCCGGAATGAACGTCGGCGATATATTCACGAAACCCTGCCACACGCTCTGCCTGCATCTGCTGTCGAAGCGCGTAAAGATTTCGGTACTGTTTGGAGTGACGAGGGAACGGTCCCGGACCATCGCCCAGAATATCTTCACCAAACAGAAACTGAATATCGCCACCGCTGCCCGCTCCGATCGAGGAAGTGATCAGGCTAGTACGGCGCGACAGCTCTTGCAAAATCTGCTGCGGAATCACTTCGATCTCTACCGCCCATGCACCGGCATCCTCCAGCGCTTTGATCTGTCGATAAAGTTCGATTGCCTCATCGGCGGTCTTGCCCACGGCGCGCAGCCCGCCTGTCCAGGTACTGCGGCGCGGCACCAGACCGACATGGCCTTGCGCCGGCACCCCGGCTTCAGCCAGGGCTTGAATGAAGCGTGGACTCCATTGGCACATGATGGCATCTCCGCCGATCTCCATGGCTGAGAATGCGAGGCGCAAGGCCTCTTGCGGACTGGTGACGGCGATGAGCGGCAGCGAAAACGACATAAAGGTATGCGGCGCGGCCTGACGAATCTCTGCAGCGAGCTCAGGATATTTGGGATCGAATCGCACCTTCAAGGTATCAATGCCGGCCGCTTCTGCCGCTGCAGCCTCCTCCGGGGAGAACGCCAGTGTCT
This sequence comes from Oxalobacteraceae bacterium, assembly GCA_010024875.1. GTDB lineage: Bacteria > Pseudomonadota > Gammaproteobacteria > Burkholderiales > Burkholderiaceae_D > Pernthalerella. Next base: position 25,019 of record RGFZ01000032.1, read on the forward strand.
CGACCAGCGTACGTTTTCCCTTGAGCTCGCGAATGTCGCGCACCGTGTAGTTGCG
>RGFZ01000033.1 GCA_010024875.1 Oxalobacteraceae bacterium
GGAGCATCATCATGAACGCACCCACAGAAATGCCGGCACCGATCATTTTCACCGATAGCGCCGCAGGCAAGGTGGCGCAACTGATCGAAGAAGAGGGCAATCCCGACCTGAAGCTTCGCGTTTTCGTTCAGGGCGGCGGCTGCTCGGGCTTCCAGTATGGCTTTACCTTCGACGAGATCGTCAATGAGGATGACACCACCATGCACAAGAACGGCGTGCAGCTGCTGATCGATTCCATGAGCTACCAGTATCTGGTGGGTGCAGAGATCGATTACAAGGATGATCTCGAGGGCGCGCAGTTCGTGATCAAGAACCCGAATGCAACCACCACTTGCGGCTGCGGCTCGTCATTCTCGGCCTGATTTGGCTTGATCGGTAGTCCTTTTGTCTCACACAAAAAAGCGCGGCTTGCCGCGCTTTTTTGTTTCTGCGGCCGCTGGATCAGGCAGGGTAGAGCGCGCCAAGTAGGCGTTCGCCTCTCGCGCCGGTGACCGATGGCAGGTTGCCTGCCTGCCGGTCGCAAAAGCGTTGCGCCAGCCAGGCGAAGGCCAGTGCTTCCACATGGCTGGGAGAGACGCCGAGCGCGGCAGTGCTTTGAACGGTTTGCGTGAGAGTGTCGGACAAGCACTGCATCAGGTACGTGTTATGTGCGCCGCCGCCGCAAACGAAGACCGCGTCGCTGTCCTTGGCGTAAATCCGAATCGCATCGGCAATGCTGCGCGCCGTCAGCGCCGCCAGTGTGGCTTGCACATCCTCTGGCTTCGCCGCGGAGAATCCTGACAACCGGTCATTCAGCCATCCCAGATGAAAGAGATCGCGTCCGGTGCTCTTGGGCGGCGCTTGCCTGAAAAAATCTTCATCCAAGAGATGGGCCAGCAGTGTGTCAACCACTTTGCCCGAGGCTGCCCACTGGCCATCAGCATCATAGGCCTTGCCCTGATGCTGATGTATCCACGCATCCATCAGCACATTGCCTGGGCCGGTATCAAAGCCGGTCACCGATCCATCCGCGGCCAGTATGCTGATGTTGCTGATCCCACCGATGTTCACGATCACGCGCGCATGCGAGGGGCTGCCAAATACCGACTGGTGAAATGCCGGCACCAGCGGCGCGCCCTGACCACCGGCAGCGATATCGCGGCTGCGGAAGTCAGCAATGACGTCGATCTTGGTCAACTCGGCCAACAGCGCGGGGTTATTGATCTGTCGGGTATACGCCGCTGCCGGCAGGTGCCGTATGGTCTGACCATGAGCACCGATGGCCCTGACATGCGCGGCAGAGATGCCGGACGTACGAAGTAGTTCGGCGACACAGGCCGCATAAAGCTGCGCCAACTGATGGGCGGCCAGTGCCTCGCGATGGATTTCATTGGCACCCGGCGTTTGCAGTGCCAGCAATTCGTTTCTCAGTGAGGAGGGAAAGGGTAGGTAGGCGGCGACCTGTGCCCCGTGGAAGTCCGTGATCACACCATCGACGCCATCCAGGCTGGTGCCCGACATCAGGCCGATGTAGAACGTTGTGGCGGCCATCCTGAGCTACCCGGCAACGAGCATGTCAGCGCGCTGGCATCAGCGCGCAGCGAGCTGTGTCGGCTCGGGCGACATCAGGCGGAAGCGATGCTTGATCTCGGCCGCTTGCTGACGGAACTGATGAAAACTTGCGCCCGTCAGCATTTGTACTTGCGGCGCCGTGATCGAGTTCGGATCGCGCGCATCGTTATTCACGCGGAACTCGTAGTGCAGATGCGGCCCGGTCGACCAGCCGCTGGTACCGACATAGCCGATTACCTCACCCTGAGATACACGTGTCCCCTTGCGGACGCCCGGGGCAATGCGGCTCATGTGTGCATACGCGGTTGAATAACTGCCACCATGCTGAATCACCACGACGTTGCCGTAACCGCCCTGGCCACCAGCGAAATCGACGTAACCATCACTGGTGGCGCGTATCGGCGTACCGATCGGTGCAGCAAAGTCGATACCCTTGTGTTGTTTCCACATACCGGAGATCGGGTGCACTCGCATCGCAAAGCCGGAACTCACTCGGGAGAATTGCAGCGGCGATTTCAGGAAAGCTTTTTTCAGCGACTTGCCCTCGGGATCATAGTAGCCGCCGTTCTCGCCATGCGCATCGCCAAACCAGATCGCCTGATAGGTTTTTCCATCGTTCTTGAAGGACGCTCCCAGCACGCGACCGGTGCGCACCCATTCGCCGTTTTGCCAGAAAGTTTCGTAGATCACTTCGAAGCGGTCGCCCCGACGCAGATCGGATGCGAAGTCGATATCCGATGAAAAGATATCGACGATTTGCATTGCCACAGGGTCAGGTATCTGCGCTGCATCGGTTGCCGCAAACAGCGAGGAACGAATTTCTCCAGAACGCATTTCGACATGCCGCTCCAGTGGTGCGGGCTCTTTTTTGGCGATGAAGCCTGCTGCGGAGCGCTCGATGACGAGACGCCGCTCGGCGCGCTGATCAGCGATCAGCGTACTGGCTGACAAGAGTTTGCCATTCGTATTGATAACGGCTTGCACTCGTTGTCCGGGTCGCAGGCTGGTGAGCGCGCGAGCTTCGGTATCGCTGCGGATGAAGGCAGCAGCCTCGCGGTCGGCTACGCCGAGACGATCGAGCAGCGAGGCCAGGTTGTCCCCGGCGCGGATCCGCTCTTCGGCGACAAAGCTTCCCGGCGCCGAGCGCTGCGCATCGATCTGGCCGGCCAGATCCGGCACGCCGAGTTCTTCCACCTTCACCGTGACTGGCAACTCGGACGCGTCCGGGGCATACGGTGCCACCCCCGCTGCGCCAAACGCAATCAGCGACATGCCCACTGCAGCAGTGGCAAGGATCTTGGTTTTGGGGGTGGCGCGAAGGCTCGCCAGCAGGCGGCGCGCGGGGGGCAGGGCTTTGTCTCTCAGGCTCATGCGATACGCTAAAATCCATCGTTTTGACCGGCCGTTATGACAACTCCGGACCAGGCCGAGCCCGACAGGGCGATTCGGGGCAAAGCGCGCATTATAACAAACGCGCAATCGCGAATTTATTGATTAGATACAACAACTTATGAACGCCTCCCACAAGCCGGCGGCTGTGCATTCCCAGTCTGGTGTCCAAACTGCTGACCTGCCACTCTCAGAATCAGTGCGCGACGCATTGGCCATCGTGAAGCGCGGCGTCGAAGAATTGCTGATCGAGTCTGAGTTTGCGCAAAAACTCGCGGCCTCTGAAAAAACCGGCAAGCCGCTGCGCATCAAGCTGGGGCTGGACCCGACCGCGCCGGATCTTCATCTGGGCCACACCGTCGTTCTGAACAAGATGCGCCAGCTGCAAGATCTGGGGCATACCGTGATCTTCCTGATCGGCGATTTCACCTCGATGATCGGCGATCCCTCCGGCCGCAACGTGACCCGACCGCCGCTCACCCGCGAGCAGATCGAAGAAAACGCAAAGACGTATTTTTCTCAGGCCAGTCTGGTGCTGGATCCGCAGCGCACAGAGATCCGCTACAACTCCGAGTGGTGCGACCCTCTCGGCGCGCGTGGCATGATCGAACTGTCCGCGCGTTACACCGTCGCGCGCATTCTCGAGCGCGAAGATTTCACCAAGCGGTTCAAGGCGGGCACACCGATCTCGGTGCATGAGCTACTGTATCCGCTGATGCAGGGTTATGACTCGGTCGCACTGAAATCCGATCTCGAAATCGGCGGTACCGATCAGAAGTTCAATTTGCTCGTGGGCCGCGAACTTCAAAAAGATTACGGACAAGCGCAGCAATGCATCCTGACCATGCCGCTGCTCGAAGGTCTGGATGGCGTCGAGAAAATGTCCAAGTCAAAGGGAAATTACATTGGCATCACCGAGCCAGGTAACACCATGTTTGCCAAGGTCATGAGCATCTCTGATGAGATGATGTGGCGCTACTATGATTTGCTGTCTTTCCGCTCCCTGGCCGAGATCGCCCAATTCCGCTCAGACGTCGAAGGCGGCCGCAATCCGCGTGACATCAAGGTGCTGCTCGCGCAAGAGATCGTCGAACGCTTCCATTCGCGCAAGGCGGCCGAAGAGGCGCTGGCCGATTTCAATCATCGCGCGCGCGGCGGGATACCCGATGACGTGCCCGAGGTTTTGCTGACGGGGTCACCACTGGGGATCGGGCAATTACTCAAGCAGGCTAACTTGTGCGCCTCATCGTCCGAGGCATTGCGCATGGTCGAGCAAGGTGGTGTGCGCATCGACGGCGCGACCGTCAATGACAAAGGATTGAAAGTCGATGCAGGTAGCTTCGTGGTGCAAGTTGGCAAACGCAAGTTCGCTCGCGTAACGCTCTCGTGACACGCCCTTGATCGCGCTGCTGCAAAGAGTCATCGAGGCTAGCGTCAGGGTCGACGGCGAGACCGTCGGCCAGATCGGGCAGGGCTTGCTGGTGCTGCTGTGCGCCGAGCGTGGCGATACTGAAAAAGAAGCGGATGCGCTCCTGGCAAAACTGCTGACCTACCGTGTCTTCTCCGATGCCGATGGCAAGATGAATCTGAATGTCGGGCAAATCGGCGGTGGCGTACTGCTGGTGCCGCAGTTCACGTTGGCCGCTGACACCCGAAGCGGAACGCGTCCTTCGTTCACGCCTGCTGCACCGCCCGATGAAGCACGCCGTCTTTTTGATTACGCTGTGGGCAAGGCGCAAGCAGCACATCCTATCGTTCAGACCGGACGTTTTGGCGCAGACATGAAGGTTGCGCTGATCAACGATGGTCCGGTCACTTTCTGGCTGCAAGTGTCGCCAGCCCACTGAAATCGTCGCTATGGATATTCTGCTGATACGTCACGGAGAAACCGCGTGGAACCGCATGCGCCGCATGCAAGGTCATGTGGATACGCCACTCAATGAGGAAGGCCTGCGTCAGGCCAAGGCACTCGGGCGGGCGCTGTCTGTCGAAAAGCCTGACGCCATTTATTCAAGCGATCTGCAGCGCGCGCAGATGACCGCACAGCCTGTCGCCGACGCTCATCAGATGAAGATCGTGCTCGATCCCGAGCTACGCGAGCGCTGCTATGGCGCTTTTGAAGGATTGATGTACGAAGAAATCACACAACGCTACCCGAAAGAATTCGCTGCCTGGCATGCGCGCGACTTGCATCTGCGTTTTCCGGCAGGGGAGCGCGACGCCGAGACCCTGCAAGAATTTCATCAGCGCTCGGTGAGCGCGCTGGAGCGCATTGCCCGTCGCCACGCACAGGGCCATATTGTCGTCATCACTCATGGCGGCGTGCTCGATTGCGTGTATCGCGAGGCAACCGGCATGTCCGTAGAGGCCAAGCGCGATTTCGAGACGATCAACGCCGCTATCAACCGGCTGCGCTGGGATGGTAAGCGCTTTGTCCTGCTGCAATGGGCAGACATATCGCATCTTGAATCCGCTGGACTCGACGAGATCGACCGCACCCACCCTGCGGCCTGAGGTCTCTGCAGAGGCATGCGCAGCTGCGTATAAAATAGGCAGCCTACACCGAGATCTTCCTTTCTACTTCCATGCAGCTAGGTCCCTATCAACTTCGCAACAATGTGTTTGTCGCGCCCATGGCGGGCGTGACGGACAGGCCATTCCGGCAGTTGTGCAAGGAGCTGGGTGCTGGCTATGCGGTATCTGAAATGGCCGCGTCCAATCCGCGTGTCTGGGCCAGCGAAAAGACCGCCCGGCGCATCAATCATGATGGCGAGATGGAGCCCAAGGCCGTGCAGATCGCCGGCGCCGATCCGGTGCTGCTGGCCGAAGCCGCAAAATTCAATGTCGATCGCGGCGCCCAGATCATCGATATCAACATGGGCTGCCCGGTTAAAAAAGTCTGCAATAACTGGTGCGGCTCGGCGCTATTGCGAGATGAGGTCCTGGTGGCTACGCTACTCGAAGCCGTGGTCTCTGCCGTGAACGTGCCGGTGACACTGAAATTTCGTACCGGATGGGATCGACAGCATCGTAATGCGCTGACGATTGCGCATATCGCCGAGCAGAGCGGCATTGCCATGCTGACCTTGCATGGCAGGACCCGCGCGGATGGCTACAGCGGGCACGCCGAATACGACACGATTGCGGCGGTCAAAGCCGCTAGCCGTATTCCTGTCGTGGCCAATGGCGATATTGACAGCCCGCATAAGGCGAAATGCGTGCTACAGCTAACTGGCGCTGATGCGGTGATGATAGGTCGAGCGGCGCAGGGCAGGCCATGGATTTTCCGAGAGATCGATTACTTTCTTCGAACGGGCGAGTTATTGCCTGCGCCAAATATTTCTGAAGTGCGCGCGCTGATGGATGCGCACTTGCGGGCGCATTATGCGTTTTACGGTGACTATCTCGGTGTCCGTACTGCCCGCAAGCACATCGGCTGGTATGTGCGTGATTTGCCAGGCGGTGAGGAATTCAGGCAACACATGAATCGCATTGAAGACTGCGATGCACAGCTGGCAGCGGTGGATGCGTTTTTTGAGTCGCAATTGTTGCTGGGGGAGCGGTTACAATATGCGCCCGCCGCAGAAAAGCTGGCAGCGTAAAGCTATTCATTCCCCCCATTTTCAGCATGAGCAAAGATAATATCCAAGACGTCGTAAAAAAAAGTCTCGAGAAATATTTCCGCGACCTCGGGGAACAGGAGCCTTCCAACGTGTACGAGATGGTGATTCTCACTGTGGAGAAGCCCATTCTTGAGGCGGTCATGGACAGGGCAGAAGGCAACCAGTCGCATGCCGCTGACATGCTGGGTATCAATCGAAACACTCTCCGCAAGAAACTGCAGCAGCACGGCCTGCTCTGATTTTTTCAGGCTAACAAGCGAAGCACGGTCACCAAGAAGCGACTTTGCTTCGCTTGTTGACTTTTAATCCGGGAAATCCTGATGATCAAACAAGCGCTGATCTCCGTATCCGACAAGACAGGCGTGATTGAATTTGCGCGCGCACTCGCTGCAATGAAGGTGAAGCTGCTGTCCACCGGCGGCACGGCCAAGCTATTGGCTGACCATGGTCTGGAAGTTACCGAGGTGGCTGACTACACCGGTTTTCCAGAAATGCTGGATGGTCGCGTGAAGACCCTTCATCCCAAGATCCATGGCGGCATCCTCGCGCGCCGCGATTTTCCTGCGCACAGAGAGGCGCTAGATCAGCATCAGATACCGACCATCGATATGGTCGTGGTCAACCTGTATCCGTTTCAGCAGACCATTGCCAGAGAACAGTGTTCGCTCGAAGATGCCATCGAGAATATCGATATCGGCGGCCCGGCAATGCTGCGCTCCTCGGCCAAGAACCACAAGGACGTGGTCGTGATTTGCGATCCTTCCGACTATGCAAAGGTGCTGGAAGAGATGCGGGCTTCCAATGGCGAGGTTGGCTACGAGACACGCTTCATGCTCGCGAAAAAAGTCTTCGCGCACACTGCGCAATATGATGGTGCGATCACCAATTACTTCAGTGCGCTCGGTCCGGATAAGGCCCATGCGACGCGCTCTGCCTATCCCGATATCCTCAACCTGCATTTCGAAAAGGTGCAGGACATGCGTTACGGTGAGAATCCGCACCAGTCGGCTGCTTTTTATCGTGATCTGCATGCAGTCGATGGCGCACTCGCGAATTACCAGCAACTGCAGGGCAAGGAGCTTTCGTACAACAATATCGCCGACGCCGATGCGGCTTGGGAATGCGTGAAGACTTTCGAAGGTCATGCTTGCGTGATCATCAAGCACGCAAATCCCTGCGGCGTGGCCGTAGGCAAGGACGCCGCCGAGGCCTATGCGAAAGCGTTCCAGACCGATCCCACGTCGGCTTTTGGCGGCATCATCGCCTTCAACTGCGAACTCGATGTCAAAGCTGCCGAAGCCATAGCCAAGCAATTCGTCGAGGTACTGATCGCGCCTTCGTTTACCACCGATGCACTGAAAATTTTCGAGTCGAAGCAGAATGTTCGCTTGCTGCAAATACCGCTCGCGCATGCCAATAATGTCTATGATATGAAGCGTGTCGGCGGGGGCTTGTTGCTGCAGTCACCCGATGCAAAGAATGTGCTGCCGGCCGAATTGAAGATCGTCACCCAAAAACAGCCCACACCTCAGCAGCTGCAAGATATGATGTTTGCTTGGCGTGTCGCCAAGTTCGTGAAATCCAATGCCATCGTCTTCTGCGGTAACGGCATGACGCTGGGTGTCGGCGCTGGCCAGATGAGTCGTGTCGATTCAGCGCGTATTGCGTCTATTAAAGCCCAGAATGCCGGTTTGCAGCTGTCGGGTTCAGCGGTGGCGTCCGATGCATTCTTCCCGTTTCGCGATGGTCTGGATGTCGTGGTCGCTGCGGGTGCGACGGCGGTAATACAACCTGGTGGATCGATGCGTGATCAGGAAGTGATTGATGCTGCAAACGAGCAGGGCATTGTGATGGCGTTGACGGGGACTCGGCATTTCAGGCATTGATGATTAGGCCCATAGAGACACTGGATCCCGGCCTGCGCCGGGATGACGGGTGGAGGGCAGTGGTAAAAATACCCCTGAATCGGTGCAGGCCAATATACAAGCTAGGGCTAATGACTAGCCCAGCAAACCCTCTCGATATCGCCTTGTACACAGACGACAGATCGAGGAACGGTAGTAAGAATACCGCCACCCCGGCGCAGGCCAATGCATCAGCGAGCGTTAATGACTAGTCCAGCAAACTCTTTCGATATCGCCTTGTGCCCAGACGACAGATCGAGGGACGGTAGTAAAAACACCGTCACCCCGGCGCAGGCCGGCGTCCAGTGTCTTTGATGTTTATCGATGCCATTCGTTTATATCTTGGCCAATAAGCGAAATGGCACTCTCTACATCGGCGTGACAAAGGACTTGATTCGGCGAGTGTATGAACACAAGACTGATGCTGTTCCGGGCTTCACCTCGAGGCATGAAGTTCATAATCTGGTCTGGTATAAGCAAACTGACTCTATCCTCTCAGCCATTCAGCGCGAGAAGCAGCTAAAGAACTGGCAGCGCACCTGGAAGATCAGGCTAATCGAGCAAACCAACCCCGACTGGCACGACCTCTACTCCGCCCTCCTGTCATAATGGACCGATGAAAATCCTTGGCATAGACCCCGGCTTGCGCGTGACCGGTTTTGGCGTGATCCGCAAAGACGGCCAGCGCCTGTCTTATGTCGCCTCGGGCACGATTCGCATACCCGAGGGTGATCTGCCGTCAAGGCTCAAAGTCATCCTCGAAAGTGTCGGCGAAGTGGTGACGACTTACCAGCCTGATTGCGCGGCCATCGAAATCGTTTTTTCGAATGTGAATCCCCAGTCCACGCTAATGCTTGGTCAGGCGCGCGGTGCAGCGATCTGCGGCCTTGTGGGCGCGAATTTGCCGGTGGCCGAGTACACCGCGCTGCAGGTAAAAAAAGCCGTAGTGGGTCAAGGCAAGGCGCAGAAATCTCAAGTGCAGGCGATGGTGCAGCGTTTGCTCCAGCTTGACCGTATGCCAGGCACGGATGCGGCTGATGCGCTGGGGGTGGCGATTTGTCATGCGCATGCGGGCGCCGGCATCACCACGCTGTCAGGCCTTGCGCCAGAGCTGGCACGCAAGGGTTTGCGAGTGCGTGGCGGTCGCCTAGTCGGCTGATATCATCGCGCCATTCATTTTTTACGAGCCCCTTCATGATTGGTCGACTCTCCGGAATCCTGATCGACAAGAATCCGCTGCAGCTGCTGGTGGACTGCAACGGCGTCGGCTATGAGGTCAGCGTGCCGATGAGCACCTTCTACAACCTGCCTTCGGCAGGAGAGAAAGTGCTGCTGCTCACGCACATGGTGGTGCGCGAGGATGCGCAGCTGCTATACGGTTTTGGTACGGCGCAGGAGCGTGAGCTGTTTCGCGAGCTGATCAAGATCACTGGGGTTGGTGCTCGCACTGCACTGTCCATCCTGTCGGGCATGTCGGTCACTGATCTCGCGCAGGCGGTGACCTTGCAGGAAGCGGGTCGCCTGACCAAGATTCCCGGCATTGGCAAGAAGACCGCAGAGCGGCTGCTGCTGGAGCTCAAGGGCAAGCTCGGGGCGGATATCGGCGCAGGTGCCGCCGCACCCGATACCAATACGGATGTCCTGAATGCGCTGGTCGCGCTGGGCTACTCCGAGAAAGAAGCGATGCAAGCGATCAAGCAAATACCGGCGGGCAGTTCAGTGTCTGATGGTATACGCCATGCGCTGAAAGCACTCTCCAAGGGCTGAACAGGGGCGGAACTGAGCCTGCCCGCGCTACAATGGCGCGATGAGCATACAGACCGACGATTTCAGCGAGCAGCGCATCATCGCGGCCACACCTGCCTCACCGAATGAGGAAGCGATCGAGCGCGCGCTACGGCCACAGAAGCTCGTTGAATACGTTGGCCAGCAAAAGGCTCGCGATCAGCTCGACATTTTCATCGCCGCCGCGCGCAAGCGCGGCGAGGCTCTTGATCACACACTCTTGTTTGGCCCACCGGGTTTGGGCAAGACCACGCTAGCGCACATCATTGCCCGCGAGATGGGCGTCAATCTTCGACAAACCTCGGGTCCAGTGCTGGAGCGCGCCGGTGATCTCGCGGCACTGCTGACCAATCTCGAAGCCAATGATGTGCTGTTCATCGATGAGATCCACCGCCTCTCGCCCGTCGTCGAAGAGATCCTCTATCCGGCCCTGGAGGATTACCAGATCGATATCATGATAGGTGAAGGTCCGGCCGCGCGGTCGGTGCGGCTCGACCTGCAGCCCTTCACCCTAGTCGGCGCGACGACTCGCGCCGGCATGCTGACCAATCCCCTGCGCGATCGTTTCGGCATCGTTGCACGACTCGAGTTTTATACGCCCGAGGAGCTGGCGCGTATCGTCACGCGCAGCGCGGCCTTGCTGAATGCACCGATCGTTGATGCCGGCGCGTTGGAAATCGCCCGCCGCAGTCGCGGCACGCCGCGTATCGCCAACCGTCTACTGCGCCGTGTGCGCGACTATGCGGACGTGAAAGGCAAAGGTGAGATAACGCAAACGATGGCAGATGCTGCGCTGAAGATGCTCGATGTCGATCCGGTGGGTTTCGATCTGATGGACAGAAAACTGCTCGAAGCCGTGCTATTCAAGTTCAGCGGCGGTCCGGTCGGTCTGGACAATCTAGCCGCCGCGATTGGTGAAGAGCGTGACACGATCGAGGATGTACTCGAGCCTTATCTGATCCAGCAGGGCTATTTGCAGCGCACGCCGCGTGGTCGTATTGCGACGCCTGCTGCGTATCAGCATTTTGGTGTGACTGCTCCCCGCACTAGTCCCAATGGAGATTTATGGGAGCAGGGTTGAGTTTTTCCGAGCTTACTCTTCGCGCTTCCAGATCTGCGTCCTGCCCAACAGCGCCATACCGATAAATCCGCGCACATGCAGGTTCTGGCCTTTATTTTCCAGCCATACCTTGCATCGGTAGGTCTTACCATTTTGCGGATCGAGAATCTCGCCACCCGCCCATTGACTATTATCTTTTTTCAGTCCGGTGAGTATCATCATGCCGATCACCGGCTTGTTCTTTTTGTCGCCAGTACATTTTTCGCAATTCGGGTTCGGATCTTCGCCGGGTTCGCGGAACAGCTTTTCTATCGTGCCTCGGAATTCACCATTGACTTCAACGATCCGTACCAGCGATTTTTCTTTCCCGGTGTGATCATCGATGGTGCGCCAGAGTCCGGCGGGAGTACTCTCGGCGAGTGCTGTCGAGGTAAACAATGCCAGCAACAAGATTATCCAGCGTTGCATCATCCCGTTTTCCTTGTTACTTCAGCTTGAAAAGCTGTTCGCGTAGCTTGTCCAGCGTCGCCGTAAAACTCAGCAGACGCTCTTTCTCTTGTTCGACCACCGCAGCCGGTGCGCGTGCCACGAAGCTCTCATTGCCGAGTTTCGCATTCGCCTTGCCAATTTCGCTTTCGAGTCGCGCGACCTCTTTGCTCAGGCGCTCGCGCTCTGCGGCGATATCAATCTCGACCTTCAGCATCAGGCGCACGCTACCGACGACCGATACCGGCGCGGGAGATTCCGGCAGGCTTGCCACCACCTGAACTTCGGAAAGCTTGGCCAGCGCTTGCAGATACGGCGCGAAGCCCTGCAGGCGTGCGTGATCACTGCCCTCCAAGAACAGTGGCACCTTTTGTGCAGGCGAGAGCTGCATCTCGCCGCGCAGATTGCGACAAGCATCGGTCAGTGCTTTGAGCTCGGTCATCCAATCCTCAGCCTTGTCATCGAGCTTTTTCAGGTTCGGCTCGGGATAGGCTTGCAGCATGATGGAATCGCCCGCCGGATTCAGCGGGCGACCTGAGAGCGGTGCGACGGTTTGCCACAGCTGTTCGGTGATAAACGGGATGATCGGGTGAGCAAGACGCAGCACGGTTTCAAGCACCCGCAGCAGCGTGCGTCGCGTCGCACGCTGCTGCGGTTCGGTGCCTTGCTGTATCTGTACTTTGGCGACCTCCAGGTACCAGTCGCAATACTCATCCCAAATGAATTTGTAAATGGCAGATGCGATGTTATCGAAGCGATATTCGGCAAAGCCTTTTTCTACCTCGACTTCAGTACGCTGCAGCAGCGAGACGATCCAGCGATCGGCTTGCGAAAAATCCAGATAGCTGCCGGTTGCACAGGCCTCCGCGCCATGCTCTTCAAGACCGCAATCCTTGCCCTCAGTATTCATCAGCACGAAGCGGGTCGCATTCCAGAGCTTGTTACAGAAATTACGATAGCCCTCGCAGCGACTGAGATCGAAATTAATGTTTCGTCCCAGCGATGCATAGCTCGCCATCGTGAAGCGCAGTGCATCGGTGCCATAGGCGGGTATGCCACTGCCAAATTCCTTGCGCGTGGCTTTGGCGATGCTTTCCGCTTGCTTGGGGTTCATCAGGCCGGTGGTGCGTTTGGTCACCAGTGCTTCTACATCGATCCCATCGATCAGATCGATGGGATCCAGCGTGTTGCCCTTAGACTTCGACATCTTCTGGCCTTGCGCATCGCGCACCAAACCGTGCACATAGACGGTATTGAACGGCACCTTGCCGGTGAAGTGGCAAGTCATCATGACCATCCGCGCGACCCAGAAGAAAATGATGTCAAAACCCGTGACCAGTACCGAAGAAGGCAGGAATAGCTTGTAGTCTGGCGTTTGCTCTGGCCAGCCGAGCGACGAGAAAGGCACCAGCGCCGAGGAGAACCAGGTATCGAGCACATCGGCATCTCGCGAGAGCTTGCCCGAGTGACCCGCCGCTTTCGCCTTCGCTTGTGCCTCGGCTTCATCGCGAGCAACATAGATCGTGCCGGCGTCGTCATACCAGGCTGGAATCTGATGCCCCCACCACAACTGGCGCGAGATACACCAGTCCTGAATATTGTTGAGCCACTGGTTATACGTCGTGACCCAGTTCTCGGGTACGAACTTGATCTCCCCATTCGATACTTTTTCCAGTGCGACTTCGGCAATCGATTTGCCGGGGAAATGTGTGCCCTCGGGGGCCGGCTTGCTCATGGCGACAAACCATTGGTCCGTCAGCATCGGCTCGATCACCACTCCTGTACGGTCGCCACGCGGCACCATCAGTTTGTGGGGCTTGACTAGTTCCAGCAAACCTTGCGCATCGAGATCGGCAACGATCTGCTTGCGTGCCGCGAAGCGATCCATCCCCTGATACGCAGCAGGGCCGTTCTCATTGATCTTTGCATCCAGCGTGAAGATATTGATCTGCACCAGGCCATGGCGCTGACCCACCGCGTAATCATTGAAGTCATGTGCGGGCGTGATTTTTACGCAGCCGGTACCGAATTCTTTATCGACATAGCTATCCGCGATTACCGGGATTTCACGATCTGTCAGCGGCAGTTTCAGCAGCTTGCCGACCAAGTGCTGATATCGCTCGTCGGTCGGATCGACCGCCACAGCGACATCACCCAGCAGGGTCTCTGGGCGCGTCGTGGCGACCGTCAGGTGTCCGCTGCCATCCGTCAGCGGATAACGAATGTGCCACATGCTGCCGTCTTCTTCCTCCGATACCACTTCAAGGTCAGACACCGCAGTGCCGAGTACCGGATCCCAGTTGACTAGCCGCTTGCCGCGATAGATCAGTCCTTGCTCGTACAGCCGGACGAAGACTTCAGTGACTGCCTTGGACATTTTTTTGTCCATGGTGAAGTATTCGCGACTCCAGTCGGTTGATGCACCGAGCCGGCGCATCTGACCGGTAATGGTCGAGCCGGAGTGCTCTTTCCACTCCCAGACTTTTTCCAGAAATTTTTCGCGGCCCAGATTATGGCGCGAGATCTTTTGCGCATCTAGTTGGCGCTCAACGACGATTTGTGTCGCGATACCAGCATGATCGGTGCCCGGTATCCACGCCGTGTTATGTCCGCGCATGCGGTAGTAGCGCGTCAGCCCGTCCATGATGGTCTGATTGAACGCATGCCCCATGTGCAGCGTGCCAGTCACATTCGGCGGCGGCAGCTGGATGGAGAACGAGGGCTTGTCATCATCCAGCGTGGCGGTGAAGCAGCCGCGCTTTTCCCACTCGGCGCGCCACTGTTGTTCGATCTCGGTCGGCTCATAGGCCTTGGCTAATTCCATGATTCTGCGCGGATTCCGGTCAATTTTTCGAAGACCGCATTATAAGCGGTGTGCCTACCGGCCATTGCGCAAAGGCGTTAATTGAACTCGAGGCCGGTAACCGCCCATCTGAGCCGATATGCAAGGTGTAGCAGATACCTAGCCTGTCGAACAATTTCAACGATCCACGGATACAAGCCGGAGGCGTTGTCACAAAGCTCCGTGCTCTGCAGGCGGTTGACCGTGTACTGCAAAGCGCTCCCCATAAACTAACTTAAGGATCTTCAATGAGCGTCGCTTCTCCACATGTGTCGAAAAAATATACTGTTATTACAAATAAAAAAAATGACGAGACCGAGAAAACAGAAAGCAAGAATGAAAAAAAAGAGCAGCTACCTGCGATGAAAACCTATGCTCAGTCGTCAGGGAATTCTCAAATAAATGACGAATGGCGAAGCGAGAAGATATCATCCGTCGCCAGCGATCAAGGGTACGACGATGCGGCATCCGAAAGTGAGGCCAGAAGCTTCACCACCAACCCTACCCCCACGACCCTCACCGCAACCACCACCACGACGACGACTACGACGAACACAACGACGAACACAACGACCACGACCACGGCTCCACAAAAACCTGTGACTACATTACAGTCGATCGGTACGGAAAATCCTGCTGATTATGAAAGCGATACGGAGTCTCACGTTGACTTCTCTTCGCTTGATTCAGAGGAGAGTTTTACTCTTTTCAAGAATTTTCTGACCGATACCGAAACGAACAAACTCACCATCAGCTACCAGACCAAAGAGGGGATGCGCAATTTACAGAATTGCTTGTTTGCTTGTGCGATGGGGAATATTTCAGCAGTGCCAAATAAGGAAATTCTCGTCGAGATGGGCTTGAGCCTCGACTACGACACTATCAATCTGTTGGGCGACCTCATGAATTCTATGGGCCAAAGTGGCTTGGTCAACCAGATTTCGCTGAAAGGCGATGATGTGCTGCGGACTCATCCGCGCATCAAGTATCTGCTGGAGAAAAATCCTAATATACAGACCTTGCAAATCTCGGGAGTGAAGTCCGATACGGTCTGTCAGACTTTCAAAATCTGGACCGAGTATGAGCACGTGCCGTCGATAAAAATGACATCGGGGCTGAAGATACGCCGACTCTGTTTTGCAGGCTTGAAAATTTCCGATGCCGCCGTATTCGGATCGGCGCTCAGGGATTTGATTGCAAAAACGCCAAACATCGAGACGGTGGATTTTTCGCAAACTCCCCTGTCGGCAGAGCAAAAGGAAACCCTGCGCTTCCAGCTCGAGCCCTTGGGACGCCCTGATTTGTTGGTGTTCTGACACCGGCGCACGCGGCATGAACCGCATCGGTCTTCATGCCGCGATATCGCGTCATTGAACAGGCTATAATCCATCCCGCAGCCTCAATGGCTGTACCGCTAGGGGTCCCGGCGCGCGCCGGGTGAGAGATACCCTTGAACCTGATCTGGATAATGCCAGCGTAGGGAAGCGATATCCGGGACTTTGCCTTGTTTCCCAGCCGCTTCCTTCGCTGCACTGAGCAAAGGAAGCCCATGAACGCCAATCCGCAGTTCCTCGCCGCCACGGCCACGGTGGACGAAGCCGCGATCCAGCCGCTGCCGAACTCGCGCAAGATTTATGTGCAGGGCTCGCGTCCCGACATCCGCGTGCCGATGCGCGAGATCAGCCAAAGTGACACTCCGGCTTCGTTCGGTGCCGAGAAGAACCCCCCAGTCTTTGTCTACGACACCTCCGGCCCTTATACAGATCCTGCGGCAAAGATTGATATTCGCTCCGGCTTGCCTGCGCTGCGCGCGGCGTGGATCGCCGAGCGCGACGACACGGAAGAACTCGCTGGCCCGACCTCGGCCTATGGCCTCGAGCGCCTGAATGATCCCAAGCTCGCCGAGCTGCGCTTCAATCTGCATCGCAAGCCGCGCCGAGCCAAGTCAGGCAAGAACGTCACGCAGATGCATTACGCGCGTCAGGGCATTATTACGCCCGAGATGGAGTTCATTGCGATTCGCGAGAACCTGCGCCGCAAACAGTATCTTGAGAGCCTCAATGCTTCCGGCCCGAATGGTGCGCGGCTGGCCGAGCTGATCGGCCGTCAGCATCGCGGGCAGTCCTTTGGTGCGGCGATCCCTGAAGAGATCACGGCGGAATTTGTGCGCAGTGAAGTCGCGCGTGGTCGCGCCATCATTCCTAACAATATCAATCACCCCGAGAGCGAGCCGATGATCATTGGCCGCAACTTCCTGGTGAAGATCAATGCGAATATCGGCAATTCAGCAGTGACTTCGTCGATCGGCGAAGAAGTCGAGAAGATGACCTGGTCGATTCGCTGGGGTGGCGATACGGTGATGGATCTGTCCACCGGCAAGCACATCCATGAAACCCGTGAATGGATCATCCGCAATTCGCCGGTGCCAATCGGTACCGTGCCCATTTATCAGGCCTTGGAAAAAGTGAATGGCAAGGCTGAAGATCTGACCTGGGATATCTTCCGCGATACGCTGATCGAACAAGCCGAGCAAGGCGTGGACTACTTCACCATTCACGCAGGTGTCCTGTTGCGCTATGTGCCGCTGACCGCCAAGCGCATGACGGGCATTGTCTCGCGTGGCGGTTCCATCATGGCCAAGTGGTGCCTGGCACATCACAAGGAATCTTTTCTCTACGAGCATTTCGAAGACATCTGCGAGATCATGAAAGCCTATGACGTCGCATTCTCGCTCGGCGACGGCCTGCGCCCCGGCTCAATCTATGACGCGAACGATGAAGCCCAGCTCGGCGAGCTCAAGACGCTCGGTGAGCTCACGCAGATCGCCTGGAAGCATGATGTACAGGTCATGATCGAAGGCCCTGGTCATGTGCCAATGCACATGATCAAAGAGAACATGGATCTGCAGCTGGAGCAGTGCCACGAAGCGCCGTTTTATACGCTGGGCCCGCTCACTACCGATATCGCACCCGGTTACGATCACATCACCTCGGGCATCGGTGCTGCGCAGATTGGCTGGTATGGCACTGCGATGCTCTGCTATGTGACGCCGAAAGAACATCTCGGCCTGCCGAACAAGACCGATGTGAAGGACGGCATCATCACCTACAAGATCGCAGCGCATGCTGCCGACCTCGCTAAAGGACATCCTGGCGCACAAGTTCGCGATAACGCGCTGTCCAAGGCGCGCTTTGAGTTCCGCTGGGAAGATCAGTTCAATCTGGGTCTCGATCCCGACAAAGCACGCGAATTCCATGACGAGACGCTGCCGAAAGACTCTGCCAAAGTCGCCCATTTCTGCTCGATGTGTGGGCCGCATTTCTGTTCAATGAAGATTACGCAGGAAGTGCGCGATTACGCAGAAAAACAAGGAATCAGCGAGATCGAGGCATTGAAGGATCATGGCAGCGACGATTTCCATCGAGCTCAACGGTGAAGTACGTACCGTGTCGGACAGCGACAGTGTGCAAGATCTGATCGATGCCTTGTCGCTGACCAACCAGGCGCTGGCCATCGCCGTCAATCGGGAAGTGGTGCCGCGCACGAAATGGCGCGAGCATCGCTTTGCCAGTGGTGACAGGGTGGATGTGGTGCGGGCGATTGGTGGAGGATGATTCGGCGCTTCTTCGTGTTTTTTTAAAGACGCTGGATCCCGGCCTGCGCCGGGATGACGATGCGATAGCCTGCAGCCCCGACACAGTCATCCCGGCGCAGGCCGGGATCGAGTGGCGTTGACGGCGAACTTGGGATTCTGAATGACTATGACCTACACAAACCAAAACGAAGGCCTCACCATCGCTGGCAAAACCTACCGTTCCCGCCTGCTGGTAGGCAGCGGCAAATACAAAGATCTCGACGAGACCCGTCTCGCGACTGAAGCCAGCGGTGCAGAGATCATCACGGTGGCGATTCGTCGCGTGAACATTGGTCAGGATCCGAACGCCCCTAGTCTGCTGGATGCGGTGCCGCCAACAAAGTACACGATCCTGCCTAACACCGCAGGCTGCTACAACGCTAAAGACGCGGTCTATACCCTGCAGCTGGCGCGCGAACTCCTGAATGGCCACAAGCTGGTGAAGCTAGAAGTACTGGGAGATGAAAAGACTCTGTTCCCGAATATGCCGGAGACACTGCAGGCCGCTGAAACGTTGGTCAAGGATGGCTTCGATGTGATGGTCTATTGCAGCGACGATCCGATACAGGCGAAGATGCTCGAAGAGATAGGCTGCTGTGCGGTAATGCCGCTGGCCTCACTGATCGGCTCGGGCATGGGCATTCTGAACCCGTGGAATCTGTCGCTCATTATCGAGCAGGCCAAGGTGCCGGTGCTGGTTGATGCGGGCGTAGGTACGGCGTCTGATGCAGCAATTGCGATGGAGTTGGGTTGCGATGGCGTGCTGATGAACACCGCGATCGCCGGCGCGAAAGATCCGATCCGCATGGCGCGTGCGATGAAATTGGCGGTCGAAGCAGGGCGCGATGCCTATTTGGCCGGTCGCATACCGCGCCGCTTCGCCGCATCGCCGTCGTCACCGATGGCCGGTCGGGTCGCATGAACGAGCCCTGCGTGCTGGTGTTCGCCGGTCTCGATCCCAGCGGCGGCGCCGGCATACAGGCGGATATCGAAGCGATTAGCGCGATGGGCGCGCATGCACTGCCTGTCATTACCACGCTTACCGTGCAGGATAATGATCGCGTTCATGCGATTTACCCGGTGGATGCCAATATCTTGCGCGAGCAAACCAAGGCACTGGTGAACAAGATCGCTATTTCGGCGCTGAAGATCGGTATCACGGGCAGTCGCGATAACGTGGCCCTGATTGCCAACACGATCAAGGCATTGCGTGCGAAGCAGCCGGCACTGCCCGTCGTGCTGGATACGGTGCTGGCCAGCGGTCATGGTGATGCACTCGCGCGCGAGGATGCGGTGCAGATGATTCAGCCTTTGCTGCCGCTGGCGACTGTGCTCACGCCCAATGTGCCGGAAGCAGAGCGCTTATGTGAAGGTGAGCGCGATCTTCAGCGACAAGCGAATCGATTGCAATCATGGGCGCCGCATGTGCTGGTGAAGGGCGGGCATGCAGCAGGCGATGAAGTCATCAACGACTGGTTTCATGACGGGCAGCAGCAATCCTTCCGCTGGCCGCGACTCCCGGGTGAGTTTCATGGCACTGGATGCACGCTGGCTTCGGCCCTTGCCGCGTGTCTGGCGCTGGGGCTGCCGATGCTTGAAGCGATGCAGCGCTCGCAGGCGTATGTCCATCAGTCGCTGACACGTGCTTATCTCATCGCGCAGGGGCAAGCGATACCTGCGCGCGCTATTGCCAGTTTCCAGGAGAACCCATGAAAGGCTTATATCTCGTCACTCCCGATTGGGACGATACCGATCGTTTGATAGACATCACCGAGCAGGCCTTGAATGCAGGCGCGGCGATGGTCCAGTATCGTCACAAGACCGCCGGCGAGGCCATTCGCAGTGAACAGGCCAGCGCGCTGCTCGCGCTGTGCCGTCGTCATGCGGTGCCCTTCATTATCAATGACCATCTTTCGCTGTGTGAGCAGTTCGATGCTGATGGTATTCATGTTGGTGGCACCGATCGGCCTGTCGCCGAGATGCGTGCCCGGCTGGGTGTTGGCAAGATCATCGGCGCATCGTGCTATGGCGACTTGCAACTGGCACGTGATGCGGCGAGCGCGGGCGCCAGCTATGTGGCCTTTGGCGGGTTTTATCCTTCTCGCGTCAAAAAATATGAAGTCACCACACCGGCTGATATCGTGTCACGCGCTAAACGCGAGCTCAGTCTGCCGGTCTGTGTGATTGGCGGCATGACCTCGCAGAATTCCCGTGCTCTGGTCAAAGAAGGTGCGGACATGGTGGCCGCGATCAGCAGCGTTTACCAGAGCGATTCTCCTGCTGCTTCCACAGAGGCGTTCGTACAGCTGTTTGTCGCGCATTGAGCAGATAAAAATCTTTCTGCCAGTTTTCCAACCGCATTTGTATTTTTATGCAAGCGCGTCCACAAAGTACATTCGCCACCGAAGTAGATAACCGAATGCCATTCGATTATCGACTACTTAATTTTCAAAATTCCCGGAACCAACACTAAGGGTTGGCAACTCACGGCTGAGTTTCAGTCGCCGTTGAGAATAAGCTGAACTTATCGAACGATTTGTCCGATATCCGACAAATCTCGTGCGGGGAATTTCGTGTCAAACACATTAGCGTATCTGCAAAGCCAGATGCAGGCGCTCGGTCCTGCGACCGAGTGGATAGAAGCAATCGTTCAGGACGATGACCAGAGCTGGTCTGTGCAGACATTAGCTGGTATCCATGTGGGTGTCAGCTATGCGCCATCACCTTCGCGTTTGATCCTGTCGTCTTCGCTCGGAAGACCGGAAGACTCGGAGCGTGAGTCTGTGTACAGCGCCATGCTTTGTACTAATTTGCTTTATGCAGATCAGGCATCTTTACGCGTTGCCCTTACAGGCCCTGAGGGTGAACTGATGCTCATCAGCGAAGCTATACCCACCGACTGGACGCTGTCCGACATCTCCGATGCCCTGTCAGGCTTTGCTGAAACCGTACAAAATTTTATCGATGGTCTGGGTCTGTCTATCGAAGATCTCATCGAAAACACACCGAATTACCACGCCACAGTACGCGTCTGATTTTCTATAGGAGCCATCTCATGAAAGCTGCTACTCGAACCCGACACTCTGACAAGCCAAACATTGTTCATTTGTCGTCTCCAGAAAATACCGGAACCATAGGCGAGATCTATGACGCTGTCAGGTATAAAAATGGCAGCACCATTGTCCGGGCTGGCAAAGGTCCCGAGGATCAGTGGTATCTCTACATGCCAAAAAAAGAAAACAAGCTCGCGGCAGCCACTTACAGAGCATCCAGCATACAGCGTCACCGACAGCAGATGCAAGATTTGCTACTTGAGTCAAGCAATGCCTTTAATAACAAAGAGGGGTTAGGCGTTGAACAAAAAAAAATGATCATGACTTTGCGCTATCAAATCATGAAAAAAGATATCTCGCACGCTGACTTCAGCGCTAGGGAAGTAGCTGCGTTTACCAAACCTTTAAGCAATCAAGTTCGTGCCCGGAAGCGACTCGAAAAAATGTCTGCATTCAAGACTTCGCCTAATCCCATCCGAAAAAGCCGAGAAGATTACCTGAAACAATTTCTCAGTATGAGCGATTCAGATCTTCGGATCATGAAACAAGCGCTTTTTCCTACCGAAAAAACGATTTCCTTTAAAGAGCAAAAGCTCATTCTGCAGAGTATCTTTTCTCTGATACGTACTTATCTGCAAAATGGGGATAACGCCCAAACGCTGGCCGATCTGGTTCGGCATAGTCCTCAAAAAGATCTATTGCTGAAATTTGCCAAAGCCTGGACGGATCACATCAAAACGCCGCATTCAGGACGATATGGAAATTTGCTGATCGTATTCAGCTGGCAGAAAACCATGACTTCCGTCTGTCGCACCATTATGGAAGCTGCGTCCCAACCCACCGCGAATACGGCTGAATTTACTAGCCCAGAACGTTCAAAAGTGTTTCAGACCATGATACGCAGGTCGCATGGGGCCATGGATGGTGTGGAGCCTGAGTCGCCGACGAGATTCCCTTCATTGCCAGTCACACCGATAGTATCTTTGGCGGCCATTCCCATCGTGGTCGATACCCCTGACAGCGAGAGAACGTCGCAACAGGCCGTGGGTAAATTCGAGCTTGCCACCGATGTGATTGAACAGGCGCAGCATTTCTTCAACCAACCGGAAGTTACTGCTCTGCCAACGAGCGTAAGCTCACTCCCGGAGCTAGATGACGCTGATGCCGACAATATCCATTCGCAAGCAATCGGCGAGCACATCAGCCGGTTGCACAAAGGATTTCCGTGGTCGGATGGACACCCCGGCGGCGTCTGAGCAGCGCAGTCGTATAATCCGGCGATGCAAAACCTACTGCACAACCTCAATCCAGAACAACTCGCTGCCGTCACGCTTCCCCCACAGCCTGCGTTGATCCTCGCTGGTGCAGGATCCGGCAAGACCCGTGTGCTCACTACCCGCATCGCGTGGCTGGTACAGACCGGACAAATTTCCCCGGCGGGTGTGCTCGCGGTGACCTTCACCAACAAGGCCGCCAAAGAAATGCTGGCCCGTCTGTCGGCCATGCTGCCGATTAATACGCGTGGCATGTGGATAGGCACCTTCCATGGTCTCTGTAACCGTCTGCTGCGCGCGCATTATCGTGATGCCGCCCTGCCGCAGACCTTCCAGATTCTGGATTCGCAAGATCAGTTATCGGCGATCAAACGCTTGCTCAAGCGTCTGAATATCGATGATGAAAAATACCCTCCCAAGCACCTGATGTACTTCATCAATAGTGCCAAGGATCAGGGGCTGCGTGCTTCAGCGGTCGAGGCCAGCGATGATTACCAGCGTAAGTTTGTCGAGTTGTACGAGGCTTACGACGATCAGTGCCAGCGGGAAGGCGTGGTTGATTTTGCTGAGTTGCTGCTGCGCTGCTATGAGCTGTTGTCTCGCAATCAACCTTTGCGAGAGCATTATCAGGCGAGATTCAAACATATTTTGGTCGATGAGTTCCAGGATACCAATGATCTGCAATACAAGTGGCTGAAGCTGCTGGCGAGGGAGCAGGGCGCAGTGTTTGCCGTCGGCGATGACGATCAGAGTATCTACGCATTCCGTGGTGCGAATGTAGGCAATATGTCGGCATTCGAGCGCGAGTCGATGCTGGCCATGGCGAGCAAGTTCGTATTTTTGAGGCATCAAGTGATCTGCAGGAAGCCCAGTGGTTGATCGAGGAGGCCAAGAGTCTGATCGCCGAAGGCTGGATGCGCAGCGAGATCGCCATTCTCTACCGCTCGAATGCGCAGTCGCGCGTGATCGAGCATGCGCTGTTCTCGGCCAGCCTGCCGTATCGGGTCTATGGCGGCCAGCGCTTCTTCGAGCGTGCTGAGATCAAGCATGCGATCGCTTATCTGCAGCTGATCGATAATCCTCACAACGACTCTGCTTTTTTACGGGTGGTGAACTTTCCTACGCGTGGTATCGGTGCGCGCAGCATCGAGCAGTTGCAGGATGCCGCGCGCCAGTACAGCATTTCACTTTACGCCGCAGTCCCTTATGTCGCTGGCAAAGCAGGCGCCGTGATCGCCGCGTTTGTGAAGCTGATCGAAGGTATGCGTTTCGAAACCGAGCGCTTGCCGCTGCAAGAAATGGTGCAGATCGTCCTGGAGAAAAGTACACTGATTACCCATTATCAGGGCGAGAAAGAAGGCGCAGACCGTATCGAGAACCTGGAGCAACTGGTCAGCGCGGCCGCCTTGTTTCTGTCGGAAGAAGGATTTCGCATTGATGCGCCGGCATTGGTAGGCCCGCAAGTGCAGAGCGCTGCGCCTGCTCTGGTCGCGGGCGATGGCATCGACATCATCGATGCCGATGCGCCTCTGACGACCGTGATGTCCCCCTTGTCGGCATTCCTCTCGCATGCATCCCTCGAGGCTGGAGACAATCAGGCGCAGGCCGGGCAGGATGCCATCCAGCTGATGACCGTGCATGCGGCCAAGGGCTTGGAATTCGATGCAGTGTTTATCACCGGTCTTGAGGAGGGTCTGTTCCCTCATGAGAACAGCGAAGAGCTGGATGATGGCGTTGAAGAAGAGCGCCGGCTGATGTATGTGGCCATCACTCGGGCAAGGAAGCGGTTGTACATGAGTTTCGCGCAGACTCGGATGCTGCATGGCCAGACCCGCTACAACATGCGCTCGCGCTTCTTTGATGAATTGCCCGAGGATTCACTGAAGTGGCTGTCACCGCG
>RGFZ01000034.1 GCA_010024875.1 Oxalobacteraceae bacterium
TCCGGCATGGAAAGCTTTGCCGCTCTATTTGAAGAATCCCTGTCGCGCCAGGATATGCGTTCGGGTGAGGTCATTTCGGCGGAAGTCGTCCGCCTGGACCACAACTTTGTGATCGTTAACGCCGGCCTGAAATCCGAAGCGTTTATTCCGATCGATGAATTCAAGAACGACAACGGTGAACTGGAAGTCAACATTGGTGATTTCGTTTCCGTTGCCATCGAGTCTCTCGAAAATGGTTTCGGCGACACCATCCTCTCGCGCGACAAGGCCAAGCGTCTGGCCTCTTGGCTCGCGCTCGAGAAAGCGATGGAGTCAGGCGAACTGGTGACCGGCACGGTGTCGGGCAAGGTCAAGGGCGGACTTACCGTTCTTACCAACGGTATTCGTGCATTCCTGCCGGGTTCGCTGGTTGATACCCGTCCGGTCAAGGACACCACACCGTACGAAGGCAAGACCTTGGAATTCAAGGTCATCAAGCTGGATCGCAAGCGCAACAACGTCGTGCTGTCGCGCCGCGCTGTTATCGAAGCCTCGATGGGCGAAGAGCGCGCGAAACTGATGGAGACGCTCAAAGAAGGCACCATCGTCACTGGTATCGTCAAGAACATCACCGACTACGGCGCATTCGTCGACCTCGGCGGTATCGACGGTCTGTTGCACATCACCGACCTTGCATGGCGCCGTGTACGCCATCCCTCGGAAGTGCTGTCGGTGGGTCAGGAAATCACTGCCAAGGTCCTCAAGTACGATCAGGAAAAGAACCGTGTCTCGCTTGGCGTCAAGCAGCTCGGCGACGATCCCTGGACTGGCCTCTCGCGTCGTTACCCGCAAGGCACCCGTCTGTTCGGCAAGGTCACTAACCTGACCGACTACGGCGCGTTCGTGGAAGTCGAGCAAGGCATCGAGGGTCTGGTGCACGTGTCTGAGATGGACTGGACCAACAAGAACGTTGCTCCTTCGAAGGTCGTTCAGCTGGGCGACGAAGTCGAAGTCATGGTCCTCGAGATCGACGAAGAGCGTCGCCGCATCTCGTGTTCATTGGCCTGCCGGGCAACATCGATGGTCTGGTTCATCTATCGGACCTGTCCTGGACCGAAGCGGGCGAAGAGGCCGTGCGCAAGTTCAAGAAAGGCGACGAACTGGAAGCTGTTGTGCTGGCGATTGATGTCGAGCGTGAGCGTGTCTCTCTGGGTGTCAAGCAGCTCGAAGGTGATCCGTTCAACAACTACTGCGCTATGAACGATAAGGGTGCGCTGGTTCACGGAACAGTGAAATCGGTCGAACCCAAGGGCGCCGTGATCCAATTGTCCGACGAGGTCGAAGGCTACCTGCGCGCTTCTGAAATCTCGCGCGATCGCGTCGAGGACGCCGGCACGCACCTGAAGGAAGGTGACAAGGTCGAGGCGATGGTCATCAACATCGATCGCAAGGCTCGCAGCATCCAGCTGTCGATCAAGGCGAAAGATAATGCCGATACTCAGGACGCCATGCAGAAAATGTCTAGCGATACCTCTGCATCCTCGGGTACGACCAGCCTGGGCGCTCTGCTGAAAGCCAAGCTCGACAACAAGGGCTGATCGGGATCACTCTGATGACTAAATCGGAGCTGATCGCTCGTCTGGCCGAGCGTTACCCGCAGCTGGTGGCCAAGGATGCGGATTTCGCGGTCAAGACGCTGCTCGATGCGATGACCGATGCGCTGGCCGCTGGCCAGCGTATCGAAATTCGCGGTTTCGGCAGCTTTGCACTGAATAGCCGACCACCGCGGATAGGCCGTAATCCCAAGTCTGGCGACACGGTGATGGTGCCCGAAAAGCGGGTGCCGCACTTCAAGCCCGGCAAGGAATTGCGCGAGCGAGTCGATGCCATGGTCGGACAGCCCATCCTTGATGACTGAGCCTGTATGACGTCAGCAAAACGGCACCCTGCGGCACAGGGTGCCGTTTTTTTATGGCCGGGCCCGGGTCGCGGCGAGAGCCGGATCGGTGTTCTTTTCGCGTACAATCCCTGCCATTCCGCTATGTAATCTGGGGGCGTTCTTTCCATGAAGCTCATCTTCCGGCTGGCAGCGTTGGCGCTGTTCATTGTGTTCTTTGACTTCGCGCTGAAAAACACGGATGAAGTCGTGCTGCATTTTTTCTGGGGTAGTCAGGCCCGCTCGCCGATGATCCTGCTGCTGCTGGCGTTCTTCGTAGTCGGCGTTGCGATGGGTGTATTGGCAATGACGAGCACAGTACTGCGCTACCGGCGCGAACTGTCGCGCATCAAGAAAGAAACCGAGCAAAAGAAAAGCAATGCGGATTCGGTCGCACGTCTGCGCGAGCAACCTTCGCCGCCAGCTAACATCATTGAACAAGTCGGCCTGTAAGCAGGCAATCCTCTGAACTGATTTTTATGGAATTCGAAACCTGGTGGCTTCTGGGCGTACCGTTTTTTTTCGGGCTGGGCTGGATCGCTGCGCGTATCGATATTCGCCATGTGATCGCCGAATCGCGCAGTCTGCCGCGCAGCTACTATAGAGGACTGAACGCACTTCTCGACGAAGATCCGGATAAGGCAATCGATATTTTCGTCGATATCGCCCGCCTCGATCCGGAGACCGCCGAGCTGCATTTTGCACTCGGCAATCTGTTTCGCCGGCGTGGGGACATCGAGCGAGCCGTACGCGTGCACCAGAATCTGCTGACGCGTCCCGACCTGTCGCCTGACGTCGCGAGCAAGGCGCGCTATGAGCTGGGACAAGATTATCTGAAAGCCGGACTGCTCGACCGTGCCGAAGAGACTTTCCATCAGCTCGCATCCAGCCAGTATGCGCCACAGGCTAGCCGCGCATTGCTGGAAATTTATCAGCGAGAGAAAGAGTGGAAGCGTGCCATCGATGCGGCGCTCGCTTTGCAGGCCTCGGGCGCTGGCGCGTACCAGAAAGAGATAGCGCAGTTTCATTGCGAGCTGGCGCAAGATGAGCTGGTGCACGTGAATCCCGATACGGCGTTGCAGACACTGGAAAAAGCCTTGTCGTACGACAGGAATAATGTACGAGTAATGATGCTGATCGGCGATGCTATGATGGCCAAGGGCGACACCGAAGGTGCGCTCAGTGCATGGCGACGCGTGGAGCAGCAGAGTGCACCGCATGTGGCGCTTGTCGCCCAGCGGCTGATGGATGGCTACCGTACTGTCGGTCGCGCTCGAGAGGGCGTCAACCTGCTCAAGACATACCTTGCCGAAGCATCATCCATCGATTTGCTCGAGGTGGCATTCAAGGCCGTACTGGAGCTGGATGGCCCTGACATTGCAAACCAGCTCGTCGCTGATGAACTCAGAAGAACGCCGACCTTGCTGGGCCTGGACAAACTCATCGAAGCTCGGCTGATGTACGCTCCTCCGGAGGGACGCGCCGAGCTGTCATTGGTCAAGGGTCTGGTGGGTGGCTATGCGCAGAAACTTGCGCGTTATCGCTGCAGCCACTGCGGCTTCAAGGCCAAGCAGTTTTACTGGCAGTGCCCCGGCTGCAGCCAGTGGGAAAGCTATGCGCCCCGGCGTACTGAAGAGCTTTCCATCATCAACCAAGGCTAGCCTGACGCCTTCGCTCGGGAAGAGCAGCCATGCGATCCGGTGCTGCTAGCAAGAGGGATGACCCCGCATATTCCTTGAATCGATATTTCCTGTACATCGTCGATAGCCTTGCGAAGTATCGTTTGGTGTTTTAGAAATTCTTGATTGATTGTTTAAATCGCTTCTTCTCTTCCTTTGGCTTGGGTATTTCTTGGGAAGGATTGTTCGAGGGTTTGGCTGGCGTCTCAGGCTTGAGTTCGGGAGGTAACTCTCGCAAGGCTATGATCGTTTTCTTGTACTTTTGTCCGCTTGGATCATTATATTTATCGGACCAAGCTTTTTTAGTTTTCTCGTCATACTGATCTTTTATTGACTGAGGGTTGATGTCTATCTCGACACCGCCGCCGATAGTTACATCGTCTTTCCTGTATTCCACTTTGAATCTCGTGTTTGGAAGAAAGAGAATCTCGCTCTCATGCTGATAAGGACTGAATACTGCAATATCTCGACCATTGCCATTGGGTACTTGATGAATAACTATCGCCTGAGGGTTTGTATTCCACCAGCTGTTATCCACCATCTGCTCGAGTGAATTGGTTGTTGAGATAAACATTGAGGGCGAGATAGTACGCCCTTCTTTGAATTTTTCAAGCTCTTCTTCTGGAAGATTCGCGTCTCGCCCGTGTCCTCTGACGATTTGTCCGTCAAGTTGTGCAGGGGGTAATTTTTTCAAGCCATTGACCAGGTTGGCGATCAAATCCGCCATATCGGGATTGACACCCGATTTCTTTAAGGCGTCAGCATCGTAAATATTTACGTTGGGATCAGGAAGATTTCGCAGCTGATAATTGATCATTAAGTAGTAATTTTTTGTATACGCTCTGATAGCCGCTACTTCTGGCTCGGTTAATTTATGAGTGCTTGCGAGCTCCTTTGCTTCGTCGGAAATACCGATCAAGCATGCGCTGGATTCCTTTTCTTTGAATTCGAATAATGAGAGGTCGTAGTCGACAATTTGCGGCGCGTTATATTGGTTTATTGCATCCGCATCATCCATTGTGAATCCGGGTGCCGAGATTTTGTTTTGAGTCAATTTAGAAGTCGTGATCCCATTGTTATCAGCCGAATTTGGTGATTTTTGAGAAGAAATCGGTATGTTGTCAGCGCTTTTTTTTGCATCAAGCCGATGGCCTCCGACGTGTTGTGCAGCTTTGGTATCAACGGGTGGATTAGTTGAAGAAGATTTTTGTATTTTAAAGGGTGTGCTTTGAATTCCTGAGAATGCAAAAAACATATCCTGAGGAGCTGCGGATTTGATATTTTTTTCCGACCGCGATCCAACCTCATTGTTAACATGATCTGCCGGTGGCGAATAATTGATTTTTGAAGGCCGAGTGACGCTATCTGATTTTTTTTCGGGATTATTTTTGCTGGATTCTAATGATGAAGATAGTGGAATTCTAGATGTTTTTGTTGGATCCATGATGCTTCCTAAGACATGTTGATCACTAATAAAATCTGAATTTTCTCGCCTGCTCTTGGATTTTCTTCTGCCTTATTCGTTTGTTGAGACTCAAGAATCCTTTGCTTGAATGTTTCGCTTCGTTTGATCGGTAACATCTTTTTTTTGATATATCTGTAAGTGTTTCTTGAGGTAAATACGGAAATAGAAAAATGTATTTATTTGGCGTCACTATTTGACAACCGATGCGTCAAAAAAGCCAATCACTTGAGCATCCAAAATTAGCGTAAAAAATTTTCAGTAAGAGAAAAATTTCAAAAAATAGATGGACTTTACGTAGTGGTTGGCGCTTTAGATGGATGAATTCTGCGGGGTGGTTAATCGCATGACTTCAGTAGAAGTCGAGATAGGCCTTCGTTATCGGCGCTGTGCACATCCGTCTTTCATTAGATAGTCCTCTACTGAAGACTGCGGTACGTAAGCCGCGCGGATGATTCATCGCAAACGCAAGATTGACCTTCGGATGATCGTGAAAGTACGGCTTGATTGGGCGACAATATTACTTTCAGAGGCGCGTACCCCGTCCCGGGGTGCTCAGAGAAAGTGTTTTCCTGAAGGTGATGTAGGTTGTTTATTGTTGAGAAAATTTGAGTCTCATCAAGTAATGAATAAATAAACGATGTGGACGACCTAATATCTGAAATAAAAAATATTGCTCTCTATATCGATGCCTTCGTTTATCGGACATGCTGATCGAAATCCGATCTATGCAAATTAATCATAACTTCTTTCAGTAAAAATTCCCGCGTGGTGCTGTTACATTCCTCTTGCATGGAATCATTCAATAGTGATGAATGATGTATCCATGTGATCATCTCGTCGACATCGCCTTGATTTGTGAATTAATGCGAACGCCATGTTTTTGCCTATTGCGATCTCACTAAGATCGGGTATTGCCGGGCACTGTCCTGTCGATTGAGGTGATTGATTAAAAAACTTTTTTCAAAACTTTAAATGGAGTAATGTCATGTTTAAGAAATTCCTTCCTTTGATCGTCGCGACATGTTGTGTAGTTTTTATGCAGCCTACTATTGCTGCTGTCGAGATCAACGCAGCGGATCAGGCGCAACTCGATAGTGTTGCAGGCATAGGTCCGAGTACGTCGCGAGCGATTCTTGAGGAGCGCAAGAAGCATGGGAATTTCAAAGATTGGAATGATCTCGAGCAGCGTGTACGAGGTATCGGTGAAAGAAACTCCATCAAGCTGTCAGCGGCAGGGTTGACGGTGAATGGACAGTCCCACAATGCCCAAATCTCAGCATCCAAGCCCTCTTCTGCTGTCAGCGCGGTGAAGGTCAGCAAGGACTCAAAAGCCGCGAGCAAGGGAGGCAAAGAGACGCCACAGCCTGGTGAGGCCGATAAATAAGGATAGATCAAGCGCTGAGTAATTAGATTCAGTATTTTTGGAGAGTGCTATGTCGACATAACACTCTCCAGCGATGCTGGTCTGGTTCACGGCGTCCGAGGAGCGCTCAGGACGTCTTCCTGCCGGGCTTCCCGGGGCTGTCCTGCCAGTCTTCGCTACACCGATTAAAATAGGTTTTTTAGTGTAGAAGGACTGGCTCTCTCATGCATTTCCCATCGATCGAGGACCTGGTTGGCAATACGCCCCTGGTGCAGCTCAAACGCCTGCCGGGTGACGATGCGGCGCGTCGTCATAACATCATTCTTGGCAAGATGGAGGGTAACAATCCCGCAGGTTCGGTCAAAGACAGGCCCGCGCTTTCCATGATTCGACATGCGGAGGAGCGCGGCGAGATCAAGCCGGGTGATACCCTGATCGAAGCGACCAGCGGCAACACGGGCATTGCGCTGGCAATGGCAGCTGCCATGCGCGGCTACAAAATGATTCTTGTCATGCCCGAGAATCTCAGTCTTGAGCGTCGGCAGAGCATGGCCGCTTATGGCGCACAGATCATTCTGACACCGAAATCTGGCGGCATGGAATATGCGCGTGATCTTGCCGAGCAAATGCAGAAAGAAGGCAAGGGCCTGATTCTGGATCAGTTTGCCAATCCGGATAATCCGCGGGCTCACTTTGAAAGCACGGGTCCCGAAATTTGGCGCGATACCGAGGGAAAGATTACGCATTTCGTCAGTGCGATGGGCACGACGGGCACCATCATGGGCGTGTCGCAATATCTGAAAGAAAAAAATCCTGCGATTCAAATTATTGGCGCCCAGCCCGAGGAAGGTTCTCAGATACCCGGCATACGCAAATGGCCGGAAGCATACCTGCCTAAAATTTTTGATCGTAGCCGTGTCGATCAGGTGGAAAACGTCAGCCAGGCGGCGGCTGAGCAAATGGCTCGGCGCATGGCTGTGGAAGAAGGAATTTTTGCGGGAATCTCCGCCGCTGGCGCCTGCGAGGTCGCTCTGCGAATATCGGGGACCACAGAGAACGCAGTGATTGTCTTCATTGTTTGCGATCGTGGTGATCGCTATCTGTCGACTGGCGTTTTCCCGGCGTAGAAACGCCGGGATTTTGCTTATCAATAATTCGCCGGACTCATTTTCAGGCAGACTGACTCGACTGAGCCAGTCTGCCTGAACCCGCCTCCAGGGTTCATTGCCCGGATTGTTTGGGTTTGAACTGTTTGTCGCTGATACGAAATTTTTCTCGGCGATCTCCCATCAATATTCGCAATTCGCGAATGCTCAGATCGCTGACTTCGTGCATCCGTATAAGTAGTGAGGCACCGACCGGTAGCCGACGGTGACGTATCTTGCTGATCACGGGTGGCGCCACTTCCAATGCCCGCGACAAAGCAGCATCATTTTTCAGATGCAGCTTCTCTATCAGCGAATCGAGCAGGTTGTTGGGATCGTAGGCTACCTGATCCGCAAGCCGGTTGCTGTCCTGGTTATGAAACTGAGTCGTCATTTGATTGAAGATTCCCTAAGGCTGATATTGATTGGATATGCGCGAGTTGGTTTCCTCGGGTAACCGGAGTCGCTTCCCGGTTTGCCTTCCATCCCGTGCACGTTTTCTTTGGTGAGGGCCTCTTGCGAACCTCCGTCTTCGACAGGAACGGCGAACATTTCCCGTTGTGGGTATGTCACCCGCCTGAGCGCAGTCGGCAATTTCACACCTCTTGCCATTGCTCCCCTCTGCCCGTAGTGGGTTAGGGTTTCTAATATTCTTGGAGCCTGTGCCTGCGGACCGCTGGCGGCACTACTGCTGTCGCGCCATCGGCCCGAGGGCATTGGTTCCCGGACGCGTTGTCCCGCTGTCGCAGGCAGCCTTGGCGATGGGTTGCCGCACTGAGTCGCTGCGCTTGGGGTGCATCTCTAAAATTCTCAATTTACTAATAAAGTTTATTGGGTGTTAGTAACAAAGTAAAATAAATTTTTGCAAAAAATCCAATTCACCACATCAGTGATCGTCAGTCTGCCTTCGATAAATCAATGATTTATGGAGATTAATCTGATCACCTTCGGAGCTCTGAAGTCAGAGTCGCGCTATCGGGCTGGTCAAAGAAGGACTTCCCGTTAAGTTGCATTTTTAAAAACTTTATTCTAGTTAATCAGTTTTCGGCGCTGTTTGATGATTCGCAAGTCAACGGGACTTAGAAGCGCTCTGATCCGGTCGTTCGCCGCTCTGGCATTCCTCGTAGACCAGTGTGACTACTTGGGCAGATCGGATGCCGTTCGGATGGCTCGCAAGGCTCGCTGGGGGAGGCGGAGAAATATCCGACCCAGGGGTTCGGCAGGCAGGAGGCCGGCGGGAGCGTGGGATGCAAGGGAAATTGCAGGTAGCTGAGGGATCGCCAGGCGAGATTTCCGTATAAAACCTATTCCCGGCGTACGGATGAACAATGATCAGCAGAGTCTGTCGCAGGCTGCGTGTTGGCAGGTGGTGACGCGCTATGGATTACTCGCTGCTGAAGTGCTTCCCAGCCCGAGTGGCCGGTGTTGCGCAGTGTCGTGAGATTGCGCTCGACAATCTCCGAGGCGTCCAATAGCGTTGCCGCCGCCTTGTCAAGACTGGCCTCGCGCAGCAAGTGCAGCATGGGAAAAGGCGAACGGTTAGTGCAATTGGTGATGTCATCTGCATCCGTGCCAGCAAAACGATAGCCGGGGTGAAAGCTGGCGACTTGCAAAATGCCGCTCAAATCGGCTTCTTCAAGCAGGGAGTCGGCGACATCAAGAAAGTCGTTGTAATGGATGAAGTCCTGCAGCACCCACGGATGTATCAGTAGGCAAGTATCCGTCGTGGTTGAAGGTATGTCGACCAGTGCCATCATCGCTTCCAGTAAATCCTGCGATAGCGCCGCCTCATCTGTCGCGGTACTGACGCGGTATTCTATCTGCTGCCGGACATGCGCCGGCTTGGCAAAAGGGCATAGGTTCAACCCGATCACTACATGCTCAACCCATGCGCGGGTCAGTGCGACCACCTGATCGGTAGCGCAAGGGTCAGTTGGCGCCGGCAGCGCGATCATCTTGCTGAACTCGGGTGAAAGATAAAAAAGATTTCATGAGCGACGCTGCTGTCGAATGGCGCTGCCAAGTTCAATGACAGCCATCGCGTAAAAATAGCTACGGTTATATTTGGTAATCGCAAAAAAATTATCACTACCGACCCAATAGCGCGTGGGCCGCTCACCGTCTTGCAGATCGACCAGTCCCACCATCAGGGTACGTGGTACGTCACTGGGCAGGGTGACGCCGGACTGCTCGATCTCATCGACTGAATGCGTCGCGGCGAGTGCAATACCGATTAATGGCTTCCAGATAGTCTCGCTACTCGCATCGGGGTGCGCCGGATAGACCAATGGCAGATTCGCCATCCAGCCATGTTGTGACAGGAAGCTGGCGACGCTGCCGATTGCATCAGCGGCTGAGTTTCGTAAGTCGATCTTACCGTCGCCATCAAAATCAATGGCAAACCGTCGTATGCTGCCCGGCATGAATTGTGGCAGACCGATCGCACCCGCAAATGAACCGGACAAGCTGAATGGATCGATATTGCTCTCTCTGGCATAAAGCAGCGCTTGCTTCAACTCGCTGCGAAAGTACTCCATGCGTGCTTGACGATTGGGTGCCTCGGGATAGGCAAACGCTAGTGTGGTGAGTGAATCCACTACGCGGATATTGCCGGGCTGGCGGCCGTAGATGGTCTCGACCCCAAGTATGCCGACGATGATTTCAGGGGGCACCCCGAATTCTGCTTGCGCACGAGCCAGCTCGGTCTCATGACGTCGCCAGAAATCCAAGCCCGCCTGAATGCGTCGTGGTTCGACGAAACGCTCGCGGTAGGCGGTCCAGTTCTTTGCCTTGCCGACCGGCGGCGGGTTGATCAGTTTGATGACCTTGTCGAGGTAGTGAATCTTTGCGAACTGCGCATTCAACTCACCGCGATCAAAGCCATGCTCTTCACTCATCTCGGTGATGAACTCACTGACCGCTTTCCACTGGCCGAAATTCGTGAACTCGGGCTCCCCGTCGCCGGCGTATTGTGGATGAGCTTTGTGTCTTGCTCGAGCGGTAGTGCTGGCTGATCGCGATTTTTGAGCCGTATGTGACTTCGGCGCTTTGTGAACTGCAGAGGCTGCCGGGGATGATGGGCGTTCTGTTGTCTGCTTGGTGGCTGCGACGGCTGCAGAGAGATTGGCCGCGATCAGCAACAACAGGCAGGCGCCCGCGAGCTGCCGCAAAGGTGGGATCAGGGTGTGCATCAGAGTTTGTCGGGGAGGGTGGAATGCCGGATGGTCGGATAGGCGCAAGTATAGATCATGGATACCTTCCCCAGATAGCTGCCGCACTCATGCATAATGGTCCGATGCGTACTGCATTTTTCTCTCACCCGGACTGTCTTTTGCATGAAATGGGGGAATGGCACCCCGAATCGCCGGCGCGCCTGCAGGCGATTGAAGACCAGTTGATTGTCAGCGGGATTTTGCCTTTTCTCGATTGCCG
Source organism: Oxalobacteraceae bacterium (assembly GCA_010024875.1). Taxonomy (GTDB): domain Bacteria; phylum Pseudomonadota; class Gammaproteobacteria; order Burkholderiales; family Burkholderiaceae_D; genus Pernthalerella. The sequence goes on from RGFZ01000034.1 coordinate 11,000, forward strand.
CGAAGCCCCGCTGGCCAGTGAAGCGGATCTGCAAAGAGTGCATACCTCGCAAGCTGTTGCACGCGTGCGGGAGCAGGTGCCTGAGGCGAGCGAGGGTAGCGATCCGCGCGGTGGTCCTTATCATGCGATTGATGCTGATACTTTGCTGAATCCTCATAGCTGGCAGGCGGGTCTGCGAGCAGCGGGCGCGGCGGTGGCCGCCACGGATGCGGTGCTGAGCGGGGAAGTGAAGAATGCGTTTTGCGCGGTACGTCCGCCCGGGCATCATGCGACGCCATCTACCCCAATGGGATTCTGCCTGTTCAATAACATCGCCATTGCAGCTTGCCATGCGATGGATGTACACGGGCTAACGCGCATTGCCGTTGTTGATTTTGATGTTCATCATGGCAATGGTACGGAAGATGCCTTTGTCGGAGATGAGCGCGTATTGATGGTGAGTTTTTTTCAGCATCCGCTGTATCCGTATACCGGTACATATCCTGAGGGACAGGCTCCTAAAAATCTGATCAATATTCCCGTGCCCTCCTATACGCGTGGTGATGTGGTGCGAGAGCTTGTTCAGCGACACTGGTTGCCTGCGCTGAATGCGCATCGCCCGGAGATGATTTTCATCTCTGCTGGTTTCGATGCACATCGCGAAGATGACATCGCCTCCATGGGTTTGGTCGAGGCCGATTACGCATGGATGACCAGCCAGCTGGTGGCGGTGGCGGATCGGTGGTCGAAAGGACGCATCGTCAGCTGTCTGGAGGGCGGCTACAGTCTGTCCGCGCTTGGCCGCAGTGTGGCGGCGCATCTGCGGGTACTGGCTGACCTGGGATAAATCGCGCCGCAGGGCGGGCGTCACTGCCGGGTAGAATACTGGCTCGCTACTTCCCTTTGTCTACCCGATTCCAGCAGGCTTTCCATGTCCATCCAATGGTTCCCCGGTCACATGAACGCGGCGCGCAAGAAGGCCGCCGAATCCATGGAGAAGACCGACCTCGTGATCGAGGTATTGGATGCCCGGCTGCCTGAGGCCAGCAGCAATCCGATGATTGCAGAACTCCGGCGTGCCCGGCAGCGTCCTTGTCTGAAGATACTCAACAAGAGCGATCTGGCCGATCCCACCGCAACCAGCGCGTGGCTCAAGCATTACAGCGCTCAGTCTCAGGTGCACGCTGCGGCACTGTCCTGCAAAAAGGCGGCCGAGGTCGCGAAGATTCCGGCTCTGTGCCTGAAGCTTGCCCCGCATCGCGGCACCACATTGAAACCCTTGCGCGTGATGATCATGGGTATACCCAACGTTGGGAAATCCACGCTGATGAATGCACTGCTGAAGAAAAAAGTCGCCAGGGTGGGCGATGAGCCGGCAGTGACCAAGACTCAGCAGCGGCTCTTCCTTGGTAATAACATCGTGCTGGTCGATACGCCGGGCATGATGTGGCCCAAGATTCAGTATCCGACCGATGGGCTGATGCTGGCCGCAAGTCATGCGATCGGTGTCAATGCGATCATTGAAGAAGAGGTCGCGGCCTTTCTGAGCGACTTGCTGTTGCAGCGCTATCCGTCACTACTGGCGGCGCGTTACGGCCTGAATCCGGAAGGTATGGATGGTATCGGTGTGCTGGAGCATATTGCTGCTCGTCGCAGTTTTCGTGTGCGCGGTGGCGATGCCGATGTCGAGAAGGCAGCGCATACGCTCTTGCTGGATTACCGAAGCGGTACACTAGGGCGCATCAGTCTGGAGACACCCGAGAATCGTCCGCCCCTGCTGGCGAGTTACCAGCCACCGCCTTCGCTGGCCCTCGGAAGAGAGCAGGAAGAGTACGAACCTGAATAAAGTCGCTGATATACGCGACTTGATCGGTGCAGTTCAGAATACGAAGGAGACATCATGGCTCAGCCGGAAACCCCCTATGTGCTAAAGCAGCAGGAAGGCGCCACTGTTACGCTGACTCTGAACCGAGGTGAACAATTCAATCCGCTGTCCGAGGAGATGCTCACTGCGCTACAGGTCGAGATGAATACGATCGCTGCCGATCCCAAAGTTCGTGTGGTGATAATGGCCGCCAGTGGAAAGGCCTTCTGTGCTGGGCATGACCTCAAGCAGATGCGCGCCAGTCCGTCGGCGGCGTACTATAAAAAACTCTTCGATCAGTGCAGCAAGCTGATGCTGTCAATTCAGCACATGCCGCAGCCTGTGATCGCGCGTGTGCAAGGTATCGCTACGGCAGCGGGCTGCCAGCTGGTGGCCATGTGCGATCTGGCGGTCGCCTCTGAGGCGGCAAGGTTCGCGGTCTCTGGTGTCAACTATGGTTTATTTTGCTCGACGCCCTCGGTGGGACTCACGCGCAATGTGCCCCGCAAGCAGGCGATGGAAATGCTGCTCACGGGTGAATTCATCGATGCGCAGACTGCCTGCGAGCGTGGGCTCGTCAATCGCGTCGTGCCGTCAGAGCGACTTGATCAGGAAATCTCATCTCTGGTTGACAGTATTCTGGCCAAGCCGGCAGTGGCGATCGCTATGGGTAAGCAATTGTTCTATCGCCAGATGGAGATGGGTATCGCTGCTGCCTACCAGTTGGCGGGCGAGACCATGGCCTGCAACATGATGGACGAAGCCGCACTGGAAGGTGTGCAGGCTTTCATCGAAAAGCGCGCGCCGGCATGGAAAAGCTAATGTCAGACAAGGATTGCATGAGGTTCCCTAGGTCGGGCCTCGGCTTCTGACTGAATGGGCGTCATCGTGCCGTAGATCGTGGGAAGCCGACGGTTGGCGCTCTGCAGGGCAGGCTCGACCTCTGACTCCTCAAGGAAATGTATGGGTTTGGGTGGCATGATCACCTCGCCCTCGCCGATAGAGTGAGTGTTATTGAACATGTGGGCGCGAACGCCTATGGTATTAAGAATGGTCATCTGCAACTGGCGGTCGGGTTTTATTGCTGCGTAATTTTGCTTCTCGAAATGAGTTGCCGACGACCAGTGCGGGCTGCAATATTGCATTCCCGGTTGCATCCTCGATAGCCTGAACGCTCCCGCAGCGTTGCAGATAGTGAGTCCCTTGTAGAGAGTGCCTCGGTAGAGAAAAGCATCATGCTTGCTCAGGATGCTGAGCCCCTCATTCAGCGGCCTTGATAGGCAGGACGTGATCAATGCGAGTTTATTTGCCCCGCAAAGCTGCCATATCCGCATGCTGTCATTAATTGCATTGAACATGCCGCTATCCGAGCTGCAATAATCGATCAGTGCGATCAGGTGATCTTCGTTTAGTTGAGGCTTGCCTGCTTTTTTGTTGGCGATGGATAGATTCATCGCGTCGCAAGAGACCGGCAAGCCTAATTTGATCAACACTTCTGGCTGAACCGCGCCAGCTATGGCCATCTGATCTGAATCATTTTGTTTATTAAAACTCTCAGTAAATGATTCGATCAGATAGCCTTTATGCCTAGGTGTAATGGCGGCCTCGAGCGTCATTTCCGGGGTGCGGACGGAGTAATTCAACAGGAATCTTGGCGTTTCTGATAGTCCGCAGGCCAACTGGTAGCCTAAAGCCCGCTCTGCTGCTGCAGGCGAGTCGTCTGGCGAGAATAAAAGATGATCTGGTACACGTTGATATTCATAATTCACCTCATCATTAATATCTGCGCGGAATTTATCTTCAATCTCGCACACCGTGCTCCACAGCGACTCGTTGATCTCAATTTTTTTTAACTCTGCAAGGCAATCTTTGTTGAGTTGCGCCAGCCTGGTATTTTGAGTGCTCAGCGAGCGCTGTGCCTGGTGAAATTTTCCGTTAGCTCTAGGGGAGTACGGATATCGACTAGCTCTAGAAAAGATTTTGCTAAGCATGATGTCACCCTCTTGGTTATTCTGATCATTGTTATGTTGATCGTCAGTAATAGCTTTTGGTTATTTGCTGATATCTGAGTGGCGAATAACGGGCGATGATCGTCTTAAATGCGCGACAAAAATATGGCTTGGTCCCGGCGTTTGATAAAAACACCGAGAGTTCGATAAGAAAAAGTGCTGAGGGTCAGGTAGAAGAAAAAAAGAACAATAAAAAAAAGCCCGCATCGCTGCGGGCTTTCCTCGGGCAATGTAGCCTGAGCAGAATTACATCATGCCATCCATGCCCATGCCACCCATGCCGCCCATGCCACCCATACCGCCGCCACCAGAGCCGGGCTTGTCCTCAACCAGCTCGGACACCATGCAGTCGGTGGTCAGCATCAGTCCAGCGATCGATGCCGCGTTCTGAAGCGCCGAGCGCGTGACCTTGGCCGGATCCAGCACGCCCATTTCCACCATATCGCCATAGGTACCGTTGGCCGCGTTGTAACCGAAGTTACCTTTGCCTTCCATCACTTTGTTGACGACAACCGAAGCTTCCTCACCCGCATTGCTCACGATCATGCGCAGCGGCTCTTCAATCGCACGAAGCACGATCTTGATACCTGCGTCCTGATCGGGATTGTCACCCTTGAGCTTCAGATTCGAACGTGCACGCAGCAGAGCCACGCCACCGCCCGCCACGATGCCTTCTTCGACTGCAGCACGGGTCGCATGCAGTGCATCTTCGACGCGGGCTTTCTTTTCTTTCATCTCGACTTCGGTGGCAGCACCCACCTTGATGACGGCCACGCCGCCAGCGAGCTTCGCGACACGCTCTTGCAGCTTCTCGCGGTCATAGTCAGAAGTTGCTTCTTCGATTTGAACGCGGATCTGCTTGACGCGAGCTTCGATGGACTTGCTTTCACCGGCGCCGTCGATCACGGTCGTGTTTTCCTTGGCGACCTCAACGCGTTTGGCCTGACCCAGATCGTTCAGGGTCGCTTTTTCCAGCGTCAGACCGACTTCTTCCGCGATCACCTGACCACCGGTCAGGATAGCGATATCCTCCAGCATGGCCTTGCGACGATCGCCAAAGCCAGGTGCTTTCACGGCGCAAGTCTTCAGGATGCCGCGAATATTGTTGACCACCAGTGTGGCCAGTGCTTCGCCTTCGATGTCCTCCGCGATGATCAGCAGCGGACGGCCAGCCTTGGCCACTTGCTCAAGCACCGGCAGCAGATCGCGGATATTCGAGATCTTCTTGTCGCACAGCAGGATGAACGGATTGTCCAGCAGCGCGACTTGCTTGTCGGCGTTATTGATAAAGTAAGGCGACAGGTAGCCACGATCGAATTGCATACCTTCGACGATATCCAGCTCGTCATTGAGCGACTTGCCGTCTTCCACCGTGATCACGCCTTCCTTGCCGACTTTTTCCATCGCTTCAGCGATGCGCTCGCCAATCGACGTATCGGAGTTGGCCGAGATCGAACCCACTTGAGCGATTTCTTTCGACGTGGTGCAGGGCTTGGCAATCTTGTGAAGTTCTTCCACTGTGGCTGTGACCGCTTTGTCGATACCACGCTTGAGATCCATCGGGTTCATGCCGGCGGCCACGTACTTCATGCCTTCGCGAACGATCGCCTGTGCCAGTACGGTCGCGGTGGTGGTGCCGTCACCGGCGTTGTCGGAGGTCTTTGACGCGACTTCCTTCACCATCTGCGCGCCCATGTTCATCAGCTTGTCTTTCAGCTCGATCTCTTTGGCGACCGATACACCGTCTTTGGTGACGGTGGGCGCACCGAACGAGCGCTCCAGAACCACGTTGCGACCTTTCGGGCCCAGGGTGACTTTGACTGCGTTGGCGAGAATATTCACGCCTTCGACCATCTTGTGGCGCGCGCTGTCGCCGAAAACTACTTCTTTAGCTGCCATGTTGACTGCTCCTTAACTAACTTTATTTGGAATGAGGGGGTCGGACGTGATTACTGGACGACTGCGAAGACGTCTTCCTCGCGCATGACCAGGTATTCGTCATTGCCGACCTTGACGGTCTGGCCGGAATATTTGCCGAACAAGATCTTGTCGCCGACTTTCACGTCCAGCGGACGAACCTTGCCGTCTTCAAGGATCTTGCCGTTGCCGATGGCCACAACCTCGCCCTGATCCGGCTTCTCGGCAGCCTGATCCGGGATCACGATGCCCGAAGCCGTCTTGGTTTCCTGCTCCAGGCGCTTGACCACGATACGGTCGTGCAGAGGACGAAGATTCATGAAAACTCCTTTTAAAAACAGTTGGTTGTGTTTATTTTTCCGGCCATCCCGGGAGCGCTGCCCCGGACCCGGCCAGCGAGGGTCGGTCGTATTGGCGGCAAATGTTGTTAGCACTCTCCGCCAGCGAGTGCCAAGTATAGGGACGGGCTCCGGGTTTTTCAAGAATCTCCGCTGAAAACTTCTTTCGGACGCCCTATAAAAATTAGCGACTTGATAATTCTCGGCCTCAGGTCGGCCGCCGACTGCTCGCAGAGACCCATGCAAGCCGTGCGGCCGCCAAATCTTCGATCGCCGTCCCCACAGATTTAAATAAGGTGATTTCCTGATTGCTGCGCCGTCCGGCGTGCCTGCCATTGGTTAGACATGCCAACTCGGCGAGGACGTGTCCGCGGGAGATAAGCCCGGCCGTCATCGGCTGCACCAGATCGCCCGCTTCGGCGAGCGCGCCATCGAAAGTGTCAACGAACACGCGGCTGTGTACGACCAGCGCATCATCGACCTCGCGCATGTCGGGCTTGAAGCCACCGACCAGATCAATATGGGTGCCTGGTTTGACATCGGGGAGGCGCAGCAGTGCTTCTTTGCTCGTCGTGGCGCAGCAGATGATGTCTGCCTGTGCTGTGGCCGACGATAAATCGTTCGCAGTGATCAAACGGATTGCCTGATCCATGCCGGCTTCACGCAATGTTTGCAGCATGGTCTGTGCCTTGACAGTGTCGCGCCCCCAAACGGTGACGGTCTGTATTGGTCTGGCAGTGCAATGCGCAAGCGCCATCTCAGGTGCGAGCCGCCCAGTGCCTACGATCAGTAGATGCTGGCTATCTTCGCGTGAGAGATAGCGCGATGCCAGTGCCGACGCAGCGGCCGTGCGGCGCAGGGTGAGCTGCTCGCCGTCGATCAGCGCCAGCGGCGCGCCGCTTGAGGCATCCATCAAGATGAACAGCGCGTGCACCGTCGGTTTGCCTTCGCTGCGGTTCTGCGGCATCACGGTGACCACTTTTACGCCCAGTTGTTTTGATTCCTGCCAGACGGGCATCAGCAGCAGTGTGGAGGATTCCTGTTCTGACAAGGTATGAACATGACGGCGCGGCGCGTGTACTGCTTCGCAAAATGAATCGCGCAACGTGTTGATCAGTAAGGGGTAGGGCAAGTGCTCGCGCAATTGTTCATCGTCGATAAAAGGAATCATGAGCGTATGTTAGATGGTGTCTGGTCTGCAGCGAGCTTGATTGTACGACTCTGACACAATGGGGTATACCTATTGGGCCCAGGCGTGCGTGGGATAATTCTGCCATCAACGCAAGGACCCGCAGATGAAGCGCTTTACACTGCAACCACTGACTTACCTTGTACTGCTGCTGGTATTGAGCGGTTGCGGTACTTTGCAGCAGAGGGGGGCATTGCCCGATCCATTGTCGGCTTTGCTGGCGCAGACGGGCATACCGTCGACTTCGGTCGCGCTGGATATTCGTTCTGTCGATGGTGAACGCCTCGTCGCTCACAATGCTGACGTCGCCTTCAAGCCGGCATCTGTAATGAAACTGGTGACGACTGCCGCCGCGCTGGAGTTGCTGGGTCCGGGCTATCGGTGGATCACGCGCCTGCATTCTTCCGCCGAGATCATCAACGGTACCTTGAATGGCGATCTCGTCATCGAGGGTGGCGGTGACCCGCGTTTCGCGCACGAAGATCTGGCTCGCTTGCTGCGACGCTTACGCTGGATGGGTGTGCGCGAGATACGTGGCGATCTGATACTGGATAGCAGCTTGTTTGAACTGGCGGCTGCAGATCCTGCAGCCTTCGATGCGGCACCTGAGCGTGCCTACAATGCGCTGCCCGATGCTTTGCTACTGGATGCAAAAGCACTCAGCGTCATGCTGATTCCCGATCCCAACGCAGATCGCGCGCGCCTCAGTGTCGAGCCACCGATGAGCGATTTCATCATCGATCCACCCGCACAGAATGATCAGCCTTGTGTGCGCTGGCGAGAGCAGGTCAAACCAGTACTCACCGAGAGAGGGCTTCGCTTTGAGGGAAGTTTTCCGGTCAGCTGCGGGGAACGCTGGCTGACACTGCATCTGCATACCCTGAGCAATGAGCAATATGTTGATGCCGTCTTTCGCCAGTTGTGGTCTGAACTTGGCGGGATAATCACGGGCAGTGCAAGATCAGGCAGAGTGCCAGCTACCGCGCGCGAGCTGCTGGCCTGGGAGTCGATGACGCTTGCAGAGATCATCCGTGACATCAACAAGCACAGTAACAACGTCATGGCACGGCAGTTGTTGTTAAGTCTGGCAGCGAATCGTGGCAGCGCTCCGTCGGTTCCCGAGGCGGGTGCTGCGCGAGTACTCGACTGGATGGCGCGCCATCGCATTGACACAAAAACAGTCATTATCGATAACGGTTCCGGGCTGTCGCGTCATGAGCGTATCAGTGTCAGTGCGCTGTCATCTGTGTTGCAGCAAACATGGCAGAGTCCGTTGATGCCGGAATTTATCGCGTCGTTACCGCTAGTTGGTATCGATGGCACGATGGGGCGAAGACTTCAGGAATCTTCCGTACGAGGGCAAGCACACATCAAGACCGGAACGCTGATTGACGTCACCAGCATTGCAGGTTATCTGACGGCGAGATCCGGTCGCAGAATCATTGTCAGCTGTATCATCAACGATGCGAATGCATCTGCCGCACGTCCCGGGCTGGATGCACTGTTACAGTGGATTTACGACCGCTATTGATGGGCCAAACAGTATCCTGTGACTTGATCTGGAAGGTAAAGTTTGGCGTAAAGCTACGAAGTTGAACCATCATTGGGGCGACGGAACATGACGGTCGACATTGCCCCGAGTATGAGCACGATGGCCACATAGTCTTGCCAGTGCGGTTCCTCGCCCAAGATCCATGCGCCCGAGAAGGTGCCGATCACCGGGATGAACATCACTGACAAACTGGATGCCACCGGCGGCAGTGAGCGCGCTAGCTGGAACCAGACGACGTGCGCAAAACCAAAAATAATGACGGCATTGTAGAGAATACCCAGCCATTCGATCCAGTTCGGCCAGCGTACCTGTGGCAGTTCAAAGATCAACACCAGTACCGCAATACCTGCGGTTGCAAAACTCAGCATCCAGAGCGTGAGCGAGATGGTCGGCATCTCGATCTGGGTGCGCTTCATCAGTACGGTGCCGAACCCCCAAGCTGCTGCTGCCATCAGCACTGTCAGCGTGCCCAGCGGCTGACCGGAAATACGCGAGAACTCGCTCGACAGCAGTAGCATTGCGCCCGACATCGCCATCACAATGCCGGCCAGTGCAGCGCGGCTGATGCGGTCGCCAAAGAACACCAAGCCGGCAATCACTGCCCAGGCCGGCATCGTGTATCCAAGAATCGCGGCGCGGCCGGAAGACAGCATGCGCACGCCGATGATGATCAGCGCATGCCAGATGAACATATTGGGGATTGCCAGCTTGAGTACCGTCGGTACGCAGCCTTGCGGTATTCCTAGCGGCGCTTTTTGTATGCGCGCCACTGCCCAGATGACCGCAATGCCGCCCAGCATGCAAATAAGACGAAAGGTCAGTGGCGGAAATTCCCGCACACTGATTTTCATTACCGGCCAGTTGAGTCCCCAGAACAGGGTCAGCAGGGCCAGCAGCAACAGGTCTCTGCGGGTCAATCGCGTCATGGGCCGGGAAGATAGCATGAAAGGCTACAATGACGGCATTTCATTCTATTGAACTGCCTCTTATTTAGGCTACCCAACCGTGAATTTCACCGACAAGCTTGCCGCCGCGACCCAGCGCCATGATTCGCTGCTTTGCGTGGGTCTCGATCCCGATATCGCGCGCTTTCCAGCGCAGCTGCAGGGCAAGGACAGCAGCATTTTCGAATTCTGCAAAGCGATCATCGATGCCACGGCCAGCGTCGCTTGCGCATTCAAACCTCAGATCGCTTACTTCGCCGCGCTCGCTGCTGAAGACCAGTTACAGGGAGTCTGCGACTATCTCAAGCAGCGCTATCCCGATATCCCTATCGTGCTGGATGCTAAACGTGGCGATATTGGTGCCACTGCTGAGCAGTATGCACGCGAAGCCTTCGAACGCTATCGTGCCGATGCAGTCACGGTGAATCCTTACATGGGGTTTGATTCGATTGCGCCTTATCTCGAGTGGACAGATCGCGGCGTAATTGTGCTCTGTCGTACTTCCAACCCCGGCGGTTCGGATCTGCAGTTCCTGCAAGTGGATGGCAAGCCCCTGTACCAGCATGTCGCGCAGCTTGTCTCCGCTCAGTGGAATCGTAACGGACAATGTGGTCTCGTCGTCGGCGCCACCTTCCCTCAAGAGCTTGCGCAAGTGAGAGCGATAGTGGGTGATATGCCCTTGCTGGTTCCCGGCATCGGGGCGCAGGGCGGGGATATTGAAGCCACCGTCACAGCGGGACGTACTGCGCAGGGGAGCGGCATGATGATCAATTCCTCGCGTGCGATTTTGTACGCAAAGCCCGAAGGCAGCGAAGATTTCATCGCTGCCGCCTCCCGCGTCGCGCGCGAGACGCGTGACGCAATCAATCGGTATCGCTTCAGCTGAACACGGCGGGCGCGCTGTTGGCTGCAATCAGTGGCCGAGCGTTCAGGGGATTGGACATGGCCATCGTAATCGAAGGCATGGGGTCCTGTGAGCGGACACTGTCGGTGTTCCACAGTGCTTCAACCGGCGCCAATCCTGCTAATCCTACCGGTGTGGAAGTCGTCGATTCAGGCAGACCGCGCCAGCTTTGATCAGCACAGCTCTCCAGCCCGTCGCGCAATTGCTCCCACATGACTTCCATCGCGATCAGATGGCGGTCGTAGCCCAGCGCTTCCATCTTCCATTGGCTAAGACGGGTCTCCTTGAGTGAATTACCCGTGCCATGCAGATCAATGTCTGCCGAACCATGCTCGGTAATGCTTGAACCATTCACCCAAGCCTCGTTGTCCTGGCCATAGACCTCCACGCGCTGCCCCCGGTCATGCGCCGTCAGATCGTTATCACCCAGCATCGTGATCGTGTTGCTGCGACCGGATAAGTCCAACGCTGCCCCCTCGGCCATCATCAGCGAGCCACCCGTCATCTGTACCTGATTGCTCTGGCCAAACACACTAACCGTCGTGCCAGCGGCGTTGCCCTTGATGACCAGCTCGTTGTCGCCTTCCATCACGACTTTGTCATTACGGCCAGTCAGCTGAAGCTCAGCACCTTCAGCCAGACCGACAAACGCATTGCTAATCGTTGCGATATTGTCCTCGCCCCAGACCATCAGGCGGCCACCCGTGGCGGTTCCAGAGAGCGCGCTGTGCCCCTGCTGCGTGATGTCATTGTTGCGACCATTCACCGTCGCGCTGCTGTTCTCCTGCAAGGCGACATCCGAGTTACCCAGATTGATAATCTCCTTCTGCCCGGTAATGACCACCCGGTTGTCCTTGGCACCGGCTGCCGCTTTCAAGGTATTGCCCGTGCCGCCCAGATCGACAAAGTCCTCACTGCCGATCGTGATCTGATTGCGACTACCCTCGACCTCCATGCGAACCTGACCCTTTGCCGCATTGATCGTGTTGGCGTCGCCATTGACCTCAATGAAGGACTCGCCCGTGCCGGTATTTACCTGATTGCCAGTGCCATTGACCACGAAATGGGTGGCGCCCGCATTGCCGTTCATCGTCGTGCCGCCACTGCCCATCAGTAGCGTCTGGCGAGAATTACCGGCATTGAGCACATCACCCTTGCCACCAATGAGCAGATTGATGCCGCTCATCGATGCATTGACCGTCTGCGCCGCCTTGTCCGACAAGAGCTGTATCGTTCGGCCATCCGCGGTGCGAACGGTGGTGGCTTGGTTGGAGAGGTAGATCGAGGTTACCGATGCGCTCTCGCCAAAGTTGAACAAGACTTCGGCCATTTGTCCGCTCGTATGGCCGCGCCGGTTGCCTATGCCGAAGTAATTGACATGGGTGATCAGGTTGCCATTGTCATAGATGTTTCTGGCGGCGGGATCTTTGACGCTCAGATAGGTGATGCCGAACTCCTCTAGCGTATGCAATTCGCCTTTCTGGGTCAGCCCATCCACATTAATGTCAGTCCACAGCCGCAGCTCCTTGAACGCCTTGTCGCGATAATCGATCTTGCCGTTGCGTATATTGTCTAGCTGGGCCAGTGCAGCAAATCCGGTGGCAGCCGTCGGGGAAGTCCTCTCCGAGAACATTTCGGAAGAGTCATCGATGACGCCATTGCGGTTGCGGTCGCGCACCAGAAACGCCTGATCGGGCGTGATCCAGCCAGTGCGCACCTTCTGACCATTGGCTGCCATGTCGAACACGACGGTCGAACCTTGCAGGTTGGTGGTATGGACCGAGCCCCCGCCCAGCTTCAGGACCAGCGGGTCGATGTAGCTGCTTGCCCAATCAAAGGAGGAGAAGCCTCCTTCACTCCTCCATCCCTGATCGCCGTCATTGCCATAATCGATAACATCGCTGTACACGAAGGTGCTGTTGTCGAGTCCGAGATCGACATCGGAGAGGCTGTATTCGTAGTCAGTGAGGGACTCGGACGGGATTGGGGGCAGGCTTGATGGCGTATCAAATTCCGGCAGCGAATAGACGGCATTCCATGGGCTGCCACTGCTCACTTCCGTGTTGGCTTCCATTACGGATTGCAGGTCATAAGCCGCCAGTGTGTTGTCGCCACCATAAAGCCACAGGTTCCTCAGGGACTTATCGGCAGTATCCCAGCGATAGGCTTGCAGCCGAATGGCCTCGGCCTCCGCAAACCAGTTGTCGAGATCGTCGGCAACGGTGTCGGTCAGGCGGATGTTCAAATTGTCCAATACCGACGATGCTTGCGTGTGATGTTCATCGTGCAGGCCGTAATCTGTGCCGGGCAGATTGATGATGTGATCTGAGTTCTGAGGCGAGTAAGACGCATTGGCCAGATCAAGGAATCTATCCAGTTTGTCCAAGGTCGGCTTGCCAACAATGACGCCCTCTGCGTCAACCTCGCCGTCAGCTATATGGGTGACCTCAGAGATGCCATTGGCAGGATTGATGTTGATCTGTGTTTCCTCATAAATCTCGCCGAAGTTATCTTTGAACTGCTGGATAGCGCCAGTAACACGCAACATGTGATCCAGCGTCACGGATTGCGTCTCATCCTCACGCGCGCAGCTAAAAACAAAATTGCCCTCGCTATCTTTCAGGCAGCTGTAGATCGTTCCATCGGTTTGCGTCAGCTCGGCAAGCGTCTGGTTTCTGGCGCTTGCGGCAAATTGTTTTCCCCACACCGCGATCTGTTGGGTAACATTCTGAAATACTGTTGACGGCGCATCACAAAACGCCATTTTTGCAGAAAAAGCGACA
>RGFZ01000035.1 GCA_010024875.1 Oxalobacteraceae bacterium
TACCGCTGTCGATGGCGGACACCGTCAGCAGTCTCAATATTGCCAACAAGCCCATCGAAAACAGCACAATGGCCAGCAGGCCTTCCAGCAGTGTGCCGCCCTTTGCGTCACGCGAATAACGATGGTCGGGACGACTAGCGCTGAAGGGACTTGCTGTCGTCATTCAGTGGCATCCCCGAACATCCGACCCGGGCAGTGCCGGATCACAGATCGACACATTGCCTGCGCCATCGGTACGAACGACTAGACGGCCTGCCGCACTGTCGGCCGGGTGAATCACATCGATACGTGCAATATCACTGCCACTGACAATTCGTGGCGCATTACCCAATGGCTGAAATTCCACAGTCGCCGGCAAGTCTGCACCCGCCACCAATGCGACAGAAATATTTGCAGCCGCAGCAGCCTTTGCCGCCCCCCAGCGTATGCCACTGCCCGCTGAGGCGACCTGTGCATGCAGATTATTCGGACAGAGTACGGTGACTCTTGCGCAGTCGATACGCCACTGAGGCAGACCACTAGAATCACCTAGCGTGATGTTTATTTTTGTATTGCGTGCAATCGCTTCGGCACGGCTTTTCTGCAGTGCGCTGCGCAGACTCTCTGCACTGGTCCTGATCTGCCATCGATGAACCCAGTGCGCTGTTGACGGCATGCCCGTCGCCAGCACAATCGCCAAGACGAACAAGGTGATGAACATCTCGATCATCGTGACGCCTGCCACCGGACGCAAACACCGCGAATTCAACATGAAGCCTGACGCTTCTGTATCCAGCATCTGGCCGGTACCGTGCCCCAGCCTGAAGGCAAACCGTTCGTACGCTCGTTACCGTTCTGGTCGAGCGTGTAAGAAAACGAGGCAAGGTCACCGGACACTCCGGTGGCAGTCAGCAGATACGACTGCCCATCGCTGCCCGGTCTGCAGAGGAAACTGAACTTTCCAGCATTTGGTACGGGCAACGCGCAGCCCCCCGAACTGTCTGCATAGCTGCGGTGATCAAGGTAATACTCCTCCAGCCGGGCCGCATACAGGCTGAGACCGCCGGTCGCTTCAGGTAGGGCCGCTCGTATCAGGTGATCGCGGTACGAGGGATAGATGATGGCACCCAAAATGCTCGCGATCACGAGCACGATCATCAGCTCGACTAAGGTGAACCCGGGAAGACATCGCGTTGTTTGCATGAAGCCCATCTGCGGAGAGAACTAGGGCAACAGCTTGCTTCATGGAGAGAATTTTCGCGCGGATAGCTAGTTAGTCGCTAACAATCTTTTTCCATGGGGCGAATATCAATACTATGTGCGATGACAGTTCATCACACGTGCTAGGCTGATCGAAAATCGAACGCCACGCTCAGCGAGGCCGGTGGGGAAGCACGCAGGCTTCGATCACGGTCAAGTCATTGTCTTTTGCAAACGAGCGCATGAAATGATACGCCATTGGTTCTAGCGCATGTAGCCGCGCATCGACTAGCACCGCGCGCACGCCTTCGATCAGCGCGGGCTGCACATAGGGTGAATACTGAAGGTGTCTGTCGTAGCCACTGCCCGCGTCCGGATGAAAGCGCGACATGATGCCACACAGGCGGTCTGCCCAATCGCTGGGGCGAAAAGCCTTGCCTTTACTGGTCACGCCCTGAATGATGAAATCGGTCGCTACGCTGGAAGATTCTGAACTGGACGTGGCCATCAAGGCAGCCGGGCTTTCTTGGGGAAGTGAGGTATCGGTGGTCGCCAGCATTGGCAGCCCCCATGGGCGCCGATGTAGCAGAAAGCCGCTATCTTACCCAACGCCGAGGCCTAGACAAAGACACGACAAGATACAAAACCGCGCCGGCAACGAGCTTCTACTGGCCGGGATGATGACCAGGGTTCAGCCCAGCCAGTTGGCAACCGATACCAGCAGCAGCAGCAAAATCCACAGCAGCAGCGCGCGCCAGATCAAGCCCACGGTGCTTTGCAGGGCACGCGCGGAAGGCTCCTCGCCGGGAAGTATCTCGATATCGCCGACAGACGAGTCGTAAGCAGTGACATCGGGCTCAGGGATATCCGACGCATATTCGGCCGGTGTTCCCAGGCGCACACCCATGGCGCCGCCGCCGGCAGCCAGAATGATGCCGGTCGTCTCGTTACTCCAGCGCCGAGCGAAATTACGCCACGCATACACCGCATCCTCGAAATTGCCAACGATGGCAAAGGCGATGGCAGTCAGTCGGGCTGGAAGCCAGTCGATCAGATCGAAGGCTTTTCTGGCAAAAACACCGAAGGACTCATCTTTCATCTCGGGCGCATTCCAGACGCGCGCAAGATACTCTGCCACGCGATAGATCACCGCACCCGCCGGTCCAATGGGCAACAGCAGCCAGAAGAAAACACCGAACACGTGCCGGTGTGTGGTGATGAGCGCGTTTTCCACTGACAGGCGAGCGATCTCGGGAGCGTCGAGGTCGCGCACATCTTGATGCGTCCACTCGGCCAGCAGGCGGCGTGCCTCTGTCAGATCGCTGTCATTCAGCGCAGCCTGTATCGCGGTGAAGTAGTGGCTGTAATGCCGAAAGCCCAGCGTCAGGTAGACGATCAGCACGCTCCACGCGAATTGCGCCAGCGGTCCGACAAGCGCAAGCAGCCAGTACACCACCAGCACCGGCACGACCAGTACCGACAGCATGACCAGCCAGCCCATGCGACCATGCTCGGGCTGACCCGCATTGAAGCTGTGCTCTACGCGCGCGGCAAAGATCCTTATCCATGCATAGACAGGGTTATCGGCGCGCAGCGGCTTGAATTGCTCGATCAGGAGCACCAGCAGGATGGAAAAGAGGGTCATCGGGACACGTGGAAAATCCGGCAACCCATACGATAGCTCAGCAGATGACGGGAATCAAACCGGCAGTCGGGCGGAAAGGACTGAATTCAATGCAAGGGGCGTACACGCCGTGTTCAGCAATCCCATAAACCCTTGCTTTTCTTGTCACCTTTGAACAGCTCCAGGCCCGGCTGACTCACGCCCGGAGAAAATGATAAAGATTCCGCAGCATCGCGGCGGTCGCCCCCCAGATGAAGTAATCGCCAAAAGGCATCGCGTAAAAACTGCGACGGCCCGGACGGCTAGGCAAAACCGCACTGCGACGCTGATGATTGGCGCCATCCATCAGGAAGGACATCGGCACCTCGAAGATCTCGGCGACCTCGAATTCGTCAGCGGTGAGTTCAAACGGCGGATGCACCAAGGCCACCACCGGCGTGACCCTGAAACCGGTACCGGTCACATACTCCGGCAGCACGCCAATGACTTCCACATGGCGACGATGCAGGCCGATTTCTTCCTCGGTCTCACGCAAGGCGGTGGCGATCGCGTCTTCGTCCTCGGGATCGACTCGCCCGCCCGGAAAACTGATCTGGCCGGCATGATCATTCAGGTGGGCGGTGCGCTGAGTCAGCAGCAGTCTGAGTTCGTCGGCGCGCGCCACCAGCGGCACCAGCACCGAAGCGGCCACCAGGGCTTGGTCGGTATCGCTCAGACTTTGCTCGTCGGAGAATTCCGGCGACCACGCGGGCGGTTGGCTGAATCGCTGCCGCAACCAGTGCGGATCCAAGCGCGACGGCACCACTGGCGGTTCCGGCGTGCGTTCCTCAATATCTGCGAGCGTGGGATCGAAAGGGTTTTTCATTGAAATTCAAAGAAAAAGGGCACCCGAGGTGCCCTTTCGGTGTGCAGCGGAATGATTTTACTCCGCAGCGGCTTCTGTGGTGCGACGGCTGGGCAGCTTCTCGCGGATACGTGCCGACTTGCCGGAACGCTCACGCAAATAGTACAGCTTCGCACGGCGCACATCACCGCGACGCTTGACATCGATCGAAGCGATCAGCGGCGAGTACAGCTGAAAGGTACGCTCGACGCCTTCGCCCGAGGAGATCTTGCGGACGATGAAGTTCGAGTTCAGGCCACGGTTGCGGCGCGAGATCACGACGCCTTCATAGGCCTGCACACGCTTACGGTTGCCCTCAACGACGTTCACGTTGACGACCACGGTGTCGCCCGGTGCGAAATCGGGAATGTTCTTGCCCAGACGGGCGATTTCTTCTTGCTCGAGTTGCTGGATCAGATCCATGGTTTGCTCCTTGACCATCATGACGGCGCCTGTTGCTGCTGTGTTGCCCGTTAGAGGATGGGGTTAATCAGATACTGCTTATTTTGCAGCGGTTTCTTTTGCTGCGATTTCTCGTACTGCGATGCCTGCTATTACTGCTGCTACTTCAACGGTACTACTTCAACTGTTTCAGAAAGGTTTCGTCCGCCTTGCTGAGCCATCCTGCCTCCCGAGCCTTTTGCAGCAGCTCGGGACGCTTGCGATGTGTGGACTCTAGTGCCCTTTCGCGACGCCATTTTTCTATCTCTGCATGGTGTCCGCCCATCAGCACGGCTGGAACACTGAGTCCTTCGTATGCCTCGGGCCGCGTGTAATGCGGACAATCGAGCACACCATTCACGAAACTGTCCTGCACGGCCGAGGCATCATCATTCAGCACGCCCGGCAATTGTCGTATCACCGCATCCATCAGCGCCATCGCTGGCAATTCGCCGCCGGAGAGAACGAAATCACCCAAGCTGATTTCTTCATCCACGCAACGATCCAGCAAACGCTGATCGACGGCTTCATATCGACCACACAACAGCACCAGCCCCTGCTCCTGCGCCAACTGCATCACGCGCGAATGATTCAACGGTGTGCCCTGTGGCGACAGATAAATCGTTCGCGGCCGGGGCAAACCCAGGTCAATCTGACGCTGACGGCCCGCGTTGATCGCAGCTTCCAGCGGAGCTGCCATCATCACCATGCCTGGACCGCCGCCATAAGGCCGGTCATCCACGGTGCGGTGATTGTCCGAGGTGAAATCCCGCGGATTCCACAACGATAGCTCGCATTTTTTTTGCTCAACAGCGCGCCGCGTAATACCCGATGCGGTCAGCGCCGTGAACATGTCAGGGAAGAGCGTTATCACATCGAACTGCATGCTCTCTCCCCGGTGTCGGCGCCGGGATCAGTAATCGCTCTCCCAGTCTGCCTTGATTCTTTTCGCTACCTGATCAACCTCTGTCACAAACTGATCGACGAAAGGTATCAGCAATTCCGAACTCTTTTTTCCCTCTGACGCCGGGACCGCGACCCGCAGTATCGGATGCGCACCGTTATCCATCAGGCCGCACACTTCTCCGAGCAACTCGCCGCGAAGATTGATCACTGTGTGACCGATCAGATCGACCCAATAGAACTCGTTGTGTTCCAGTGGCGGAAAGTGCGCTCGTCTCACCTGAACGGTCGCTCCTTTGAGCGACTCTGCGGCATCGCGATTCTCGATGCCCATCAGTTTGACCACGACATCTTCGCCTTGCGCTCGCAACTGCATGACGTCCACATCATGCAACTCAGGCTTGTCAATCCACCAGGTCTTGGCATGGAACAACGCGCTGGCCTCTGGAGAATAAGGCCGCAGCTTGACCCATCCTGCAATGCCGAAAGCGCCCGTGACATGCGCCACCAACACCAGATCGTCGGGAACCGGAATTCCGGCATGGCCCGACACGATCACATCAGGCAGCTTTCTTGCCGTTGGACTTCACTAGTCGCTCGACTGTCGGCGACAATTGCGCGCCAACGCCTTGCCAGTAGGTCAGACGGGCTTCATCGATATTAAACGGTACAGCGGCACCTGAAGCGATCGGGTTGTAGAAACCAATGCGCTCGATGAATCTGCCGTCGCGGCGGTTGCGTGAATCGGTGGCAACGATGTTATAGAACGGGCGCTTTTTGGCGCCACCACGGGCTAAACGGATAACGACCATAATCTTCTCAACGAAAGGGGGTACGGAGACGGAAAAAGACCGTGATTATAGCGGTTTTCACCCGCTGGCAACAAGCCAAGCCTTTGCTTTACCGGATGGCGTTGGCGTTGGCCGTGGCTCTGCGGCAGACTGACGCCTGCAAAAAAATTGCCAGTAAGATATAAATTTATCTTTTAGACAAACCATTTCCCTCGACGCCCGCCTCTATGGAACAGCCCGCCCGCAAGAACAAGACCCTCGCCACCCTGCTCGCGCTGCTGCTGGGGATGCTGGGCGCGCACCGGTTTTATCTGAATGGCATTATTGATCGCTGGGGCTGGCTTCATGTGACCAGCTTGCCGGCGTCTGCCGCGCTGCTGGCGGTCCGCCCGGACTGGCCACTGCTGTTTTTTGCGGCACCCCTGGTGCTGTCGATGCTGGTTGCCAGTATTGAAACCTTCGTGATTGGCCTGATGCCGGACGAAAAATGGGACGAGCGCTACAACCCCGGGACGGACACACCCACCGATACCCGCTGGCCGGTACCTCTTATGATGGTGATCAATCTTTTTTATGGCGCGACGCTGCTGCTGAGCGTGATTGCGCGGGCGTTTGATCTGTGGCTCACGGGCGGGGCGTATGGTTAGGCTGGTTTCGTCAGAAGATGACGAGACACGAACTCAGTCACCCCGACGCAGGGTGTAGCAGGGGTTTCAGGCCGCATGCGGCCTGCCTGCGGAACGTGTATGCATGACTGAGAGGCAACTTAGAACTGCTCTTCCGCCAGTGCCAGCACACCCGAGCTGCCCTCGACAATCGCCGCGCGCGATGCCGATGCGGTGGAGACGAAGTGATCGGCAAAGAAGCGTGCAGTGACGATTTTCGCCTGATAGAACGCCGCATCACCCTCGCCGGCCGACAGCTTGTGGGTCGCCGCTAGTGCTGCACGACCCATTTGCCAGCCACCGAACACCACACCAGCCATCTTCAGATAGAGAACGCTGCCGGCGAATGCTGCCTTGATGTCCGACTTGGCGCTCGAAGCGATGAAATTCACCACGTCTTCCAGCGCTGCGCTGGCGTCGGATAGGCGCTTGCCAATGATCTTCAGGTCGTCGCTGTGCGCCTTGCTCAGTTCGGCGGCCGTATCGCGCACTTGCGCGATAACGCTCTTGGCGAATGCACCGCCATCGCGCAAGGTCTTGCGGCCCACCAGATCATTTGCCTGAATCGCGGTCGTGCCTTCATAAATTGTCAAAATCCGCGCATCGCGATAGTGCTGTGCCGCGCCAGTCTCTTCGATGAAGCCCATGCCGCCATGCACCTGCACACCGGTAGAAGCCACGTCGATCGACAGCTCGGTTGACCAACCCTTCACAATAGGCACCATGAATTCGTAGAAGGCGTGATTGGTCTTGCGTGTCGCCTCGTCGGGATGATGATGCGCACCATCGAAGGCTGCCGCAGTGACATACGACAGCGCACGCGAGGCCTCGACCTGTGAGCGCATCGACATCAGCATGCGCTTCACGTCGGGGTGATGAATGATCGCCACCGGCCCCGCCGAACCCGCAAGGTCACGCGACTGCACACGATCTCGCGCATACGACACGGCCTTTTGGTACGCACGCTCGGCAACGGAAATACCCTGCATGCCGACTGCAAATCGTGCGGCGTTCATCATGATGAACATGTACTCAAGGCCGCGATTCTCTTCACCGACCAGATAACCGATTGCGCCACCATGGTCGCCATACTGCAGCACTGCAGTCGGGCTAGCTTTGATGCCGAGCTTGTGTTCGATGGACACGCAATGCACATCATTGCGCTCACCCAGCGAGCCATCGGCATGGACCAGGAACTTGGGTACGATGAACAGAGAGATGCCTTTCACGCCCTCCGGCGCACCCGGCGTGCGCGCCAGCACGAGATGGATGATGTTCTCCGCCATGTCGTGCTCACCATAGGTGATGTAGATCTTGGTGCCGAAAATCTTGAACGTGCCATCGCCCTGCGGCTCGGCGCGAGCGCGCACCAGCGCGAGATCGGAACCGGCCTGCGGTTCCGTGAGATTCATGGTGCCGGTCCATTGGCCGGAGATGAGTTTTTCGAGATACAGGTCTTTCTGGTCCTGACTGCCTGCCGTCATCAGCGCTTCGATCGCGCCATCGGTCAGCAGCGGGCACAATGCAAACGACAGATTGGCTGAGTTCAGCATCTCGATGCAGGGTGTCGCCAAAAGCTTGGGCAAACCCTGACCACCATATTCTGTCGGATGCTGCACGCCCTGCCAGCCAGATTCACCGAACGCGCGAAACGCTTCCTTGAATCCGGGGGTCGTTTTGACATGCCCGTCATGCCAACTGCTGGGCTCGCAATCGCCAGTCCAGTTCAGCGGGGCGATCACCTCGGAACAAAATTTCGCATTTTCCTCGAGCACGGCCTCCGCAGTTTCTGGCGTCGCATCCTCGCAGCCGGGCAACTGGCTGATTGCTTGGAGTCCTGCCAGTTCGTTCATCACGAACACCATGTCTTTCAGAGGAGCAGTGTAGCTCATGCGATTTCCTCGGTTTATTGTTGTTGATACGTTGACGTTCGGCTGTCTGCTCAGTGTTTCAGGGTAGTTTGTCAGCTCAGTTCTTTGATCAGCGCGGGCACCGCCTCGAACAGATCGCCAACCAGGCCATAATCCGCCACACTAAAGATCGGTGCTTCCGGATCCTTGTTGATGGCGACGATGGTCTTTGAATCTTTCATACCGGCCAGATGCTGGATCGCGCCGGAAATACCCACGGCGATATACAGTTGCGGCGCAACGATCTTGCCCGTCTGTCCCACCTGCCAGTCGTTCGGCACATAACCCGCATCGACCGCAGCGCGCGATGCACCCATCGCCGCGCCGAGTTTGTCAGCCAACGGTTCAAGAATTTTGAAGTTCTCTGCCGAGCCTATGCCGCGACCACCGGAGACGATCACTTTCGCTGCCGTCAGCTCAGGGCGATCGGATTTTGCCAGCTCGCGTGAGACGAAAGATGACTTGCCCGAGTCCGCGACCGCTGCGATCTTCTCGATTGCAGCACTGCCACCGTCGGCAGCTGCATCAAAGCCAGTAGCGCGCACGGTGATGACTTTGATTGCGTCGGTCGATTGCACAGTGGCGATTGCATTGCCCGCATAAATGGGGCGCTCGAAGGTATCCGGCGAATCAACTTTCGTAATTTCGGAAATCTGGCCCACATCCAAACGCGCGGCGACGCGAGGCAGGATGTTCTTTCCGTACGCGGTGGCAGGCGCCAGCACATGCGTGTAAGACGAGGCAATCGCGAGCGCCTGCTCGGCGACGTTCTCGGCGAGGCCGTCGGCAAACTGCGCGCCATCAGCGACGATGACCTTGGCCACGCCTGCAATCTTTGCGGCCGCCGCAGCAGCAGCATCGCAGCCATGGCCAGCAATCAGTACATGAACTTCATTGCTGCATTGGGCAGCAGCAGTTACGGTATTCAGGGTGCTCGCTTTGAGCGAGGCATTGTCGTGTTCGGCAATGACGAGTGCGGTCATGGCGTTATGTCCTTGTTCTTCAATATTCGTCAGATGACTTTAGCTTCGTTCTTCAGCTTCGCTACCAGCGTCGCCACATCCGGGACCATGGTGCCGGCAGAGCGCTTGGGGGGCTCAGCGACCCTCAGGGTCTTTAGTCGCGGGGTGACGTCTACGGCCAGCTCGTCCGGCTTTACTACGTCAAGTTGTTTTTTCTTGGCCTTCATGATGTTGGGCAGCGTCACGTAGCGCGGCTCGTTGAGGCGCAAGTCCGTGGTGACGATCGCAGGCAGTGACAGCGACACGGTTTCCAGACCACCATCGACTTCGCGCGTGACGATCGCCTTGTCACCTTCGATCACCATCTTCGATGCAAAGGTCGCCTGCGGCCAGCCCAGCAATGCGGCAAGCATCTGGCCAGTCTGGTTGCAATCGTCATCGATTGCCTGTTTACCCAGAATGATCAGCTGCGGCTGTTCCTTGTCGGCGAGTGCCTTGAGCAGCTTGGCTACGGCCAGCGGCTGCAACTCAGCATCGGTCTCGACGAGAATGCCGCGATCAGCACCAATGGCCATGGCGGTGCGCAGCGTTTCCTGGCATTGCGTCACGCCGCAAGACACGGCCACGACCTCGGTTGCCCCGCCGCCTTCTTTCAGACGCATCGCCTCTTCCACAGCGATCTCATCAAAAGGATTCATCGACATCTTGACGTTGGCAATATCGACGCCGCTGCCATCGGACTTCACGCGGACCTTGACGTTGTAGTCGACCACGCGCTTGACGGGTACCAGTACCTTCATGGGCTTCCTTGGGAGAGTGTTAGCCCCGTCGGGCCTCTGGCTGACGGGGATTAATTGACGTTAACGTAAACTGCGATTATAGGGAATAAAGCAGTGTCGCGCATAATTCACGCACGGTCGTTCGATTATTTGCGACGAAGGAAAAACGTGAATTCGGCATCTTTTTCTTCATGCGCGAGCAAAGCATTGCCTGTTTGCCTGGCAAACGCATTGAAATCTCGGACCGAACCGGGGTCGGTCGCCATCACGCGCAGAACGTCGCCGGTCTGCATATCGTTCAGCGCTTTCTTGGCTTTCAGAATTGGCAACGGGCATTTCAACCCGCGCGCGTCGACGTCTTTCTGGAATTCCATGCTGGTCTGTTCGTTCATTCTCTGCGGTTCGATCAATGGTGAGCTCAATCAGTAGCGGGCGCTTCGCTGCCCCAATCGATGAATTCCGGTTCTAGTCCCCGGGCACGCATCCAGTCGGCCATCGCAAAACCCGTCCCGGCGCGCCAGGGGCGCAGTTTTTCCGGAGACACCAGCCGGTACTCCACCAGCTCGGGCGAGAGTCTGACTTCGCCGCGTGCCTGCACGTGATAGGCAATGATGAGTTCATTCTTGCGGATGAATTCATACACGCCGATCAGACTGGTTTGCTCGGCCAGGAGTCCGGTTTCTTCATGCAGCTCGCGTTGTATGCCCTGCTCCGGTGTTTCGCCGCGCTCCATGAAACCGGTGATCAGCGCAAAATTCTTCGGGCCCCAGGCAGCATTGCGGGCCAGAAGAATCCTGCCCTCCAACTCGACTAGCGCGGCCAGTACCGGCACGGGATTGTCCCAGTGCGTCCAGTGACCGTCGGGGCATGCAAGCCTCGCCTTGTCGCCATCCGCGCCGGCGGCGCTGTCGGCACGCATGACGAGTTCGGTCGCGCATACCGGACAAAAACGGAAGTCAGCGTGCATCGATCGGCTTTCCGAGTCAGTTCAGCGCAAGCGCTCGCCGACCCACTGGCTAACCGCCGCCAGCGCTGTCGGCAAACCGCTCGGATCAGTGCCACCCGCCTGTGCCATGTCGGGACGTCCGCCGCCTTTTCCGCCGACTTGTTGGGCAACAAAATTCACCAGCTCGCCGGCTTTCACTTTGGAGGTGCTGTCAGCGGTGACACCCGCGATCAGCGTGACCTTGCCATCCGCCACGGATGCCAGCACGATCGCCGCAGTCTTCAGCTTGTCTTTCATCTTGTCCATCACACTGCGCAGCGTGGGCACATCCGCGCCTTCGAGCGTCGCGGCCAGCACCTTGATGCCATTGATGTCGACTGCCTGCGACAGCAGCTCATCGCCCTGCCCGGATGCCATCTTGGTCTTCAGAGACGCTAGCTCTTTTTCGAGCGACTTCACCTGATCCTGCACCTGCGCGATGCGATTCGCGATCTCGTCTGGTTGTACCTTCAGCGCAGCGGCCGCTTCACTGACGCGCGCGGCCAGCGTCTGCACCAGCGTCAATGCGTTCTCTCCTGTAACGGCCTCGACGCGGCGTATACCCGCAGCGACGCCACCTTCGGAAACGATCTTGAACAGACCAATATCGCCTGTGCGTGTTACATGGGTGCCGCCGCACAGTTCAGTGGATGATCCGATGCCAAGCACGCGTACCGTGTCACCGTATTTTTCGCCAAACAATGCCATCGCACCGGCCTTGATCGCATCGTCATAGCCCATAAGCTGCGCATTGGTTGAAGCATTCTGCAAAATCTCATGATTGACCAGCGCCTCGATGCGACGGATCTCGTCGGCAGTGAGCGGCGCGTTATGGCTGAAGTCGAAGCGGGTCTTGTCGGCATCGACCAGCGATCCCTTCTGCACCACATGACCACCGAGCACGGTGCGCAAGGCCTTGTGCATCAAGTGGGTGGCAGAGTGATTGCGCATGGTCGCTGCACGCACCACTGCATTTACTTTGCACTCGACCTTGTCGCCGACAGCCAGCCTGCCCGTGGCGAGCTGGCCATGATGGCCGAAGACTTCAGGTTGAATTTTTTGCGTATCGCTCACAGCAAAAGAGGCGTTGTCCTTCTCGATCACGCCGACGTCACCTGCCTGTCCGCCGGATTCGGCGTAAAACGGCGTGCGATCAAGCACGATCATCGCCTCTTGTCCGGGCGCGATTTCCTTCACCGCTTGTCCATCGATATACAAAGCCAGTACTTGAGCCTGATCGGCGAGGTGGTCATAACCGGTGAACTGCGTCTTGGCGCCCGAGTAGTCGACACCCGCAGTCATTTCGAACTTGCCGGCTGCGCGCGCAGCCGATTTTTGCTTTTCCATGGCCTCATGGAAGCCAGCTTCATCAAGCGTGACATCACGCTCGCGACAAATATCGGCGGTCAGGTCCAGCGGGAAACCGTAGGTGTCGTATAACGCGAACGCGGTCTTGCCATCCAGACGGCCCGGATCTTTTGTGAGCGCGGCTTCGAGAATCTTCATGCCGTTTTCCAGCGTCTCGC
This sequence comes from Oxalobacteraceae bacterium, assembly GCA_010024875.1. Lineage (GTDB taxonomy): Bacteria > Pseudomonadota > Gammaproteobacteria > Burkholderiales > Burkholderiaceae_D > Pernthalerella. The sequence continues at coordinate 12,649 of RGFZ01000035.1, forward strand.
CAAAGCGCTCTTCTTCCTGCTTCAACACCATCATCACGCGGTCCGCTGCTTCGGCCAGCTCGGGATAGGCCGCGCCCATTTCTTTCACCAGATCAGGCACCAGCTTGTAGAAGAAAGGCTTCTTCTGGCCGAGCTTGTTGCCGTGACGCAGAGCGCGGCGAACGATACGGCGCAACACGTACGCGCGGCCCTCGCTGCCGGGCACGACACCATCGACCACGAGGAATGCGCAAGCGCGAATATGGTCGGCGATCACGCGCAGCGAGCCGCTGCTCAGGTCTTTTGCGCCCGTCTCGCGTGCTGCCGCTTCGATCAGGCGCTGGAATAGGTCGATCTCGTAGTTGCTGTGCACGTGCTGCATCACCGCAGCGAGTCGTTCCAAGCCCATGCCGGTATCGACACACGGCGCGGGCAGCGGTGACAGCGTGTATTCACCGGTCGCCGGATCGAGCTGGCGATCGAACTGCATGAACACGTTGTTCCAGATCTCGATGTAACGATCGCCATCGGCCTCGGGGCTGCCGGGCGGGCCGCCCCAGACATCTGGGCCATGATCAAAGAAGATTTCCGAGCACGGTCCGCAAGGACCGGTTTCGGCCATTTGCCAGAAATTGTCCGATGCGTAGGGCGCGCCCTTGTTGTCACCAATGCGCACCACCCGCTCGGGCGGCAGGCCGATGTCTTTGACCCAGACGTCATAGGCTTCATCATCGGTGTGATAAACGGTGGCCCAAAGTTTTTCTTTCGGCAGACCATAGACGTCGGTCAGCAATTCATATGCCCAGAGGAGTGAATCGCGCTTGAAGTAATCACCGAACGACCAATTACCCAGCATCTCAAAGAAGGTGTGATGACGTGCGGTGTAGCCCACGTTCTCCAGATCATTGTGCTTGCCGCCAGCGCGCAAACAACGCTGCACGGAGGCCGCACGCACATAGTCGCGCTTGTCGGTTCCCAAAAACACGTCCTTGAACTGCACCATGCCGGAGTTCGTGAAGAGCAGCGTCGGATCATTGCCCGGCACCAGACTGGACGAACGAACGACGGCATGCCCTTTGGACGCAAAGAAACTGAGGAATTTTTCGCGGATTTCTGAGGAATTCATTGGCAGATTGGTCGCAGATGCTTTGAGCGTTCGCTAAACGCTGGGAAACCGGTGATTATACGTGATGCACTCTGGCTTTCCGGGGCTGCGCGGGTGAGGGCTGTGGCAAAAATTGCCGAAAAATCAATGCTGACTCAACGATCTGTCGGGGACTTGCTATCGCCCGAAAAAATCTGGGCCGATCAGATCGAGTCGGTCGGTGCAGATCGCATCGACGCCCATTGCAAACAGCGCTCGCGCCTGCATTGGGTCGTTAACTGTGTAGCAGAACACGCCGTAACCAGCTGCTTTGACCGCCCTGACCTGATCTACAGTCAGTCGGTTGGCCTGCGCGTGCAACGCCACCGCTGACAATGCCGAGAGCTTGGCCAAACAATCAGAAGGAACCGCCCCGACGAGCAACGCGCGCGGCGCATCGGGGGCCGTGCTCATTGCGGCTTGCAGCGCCTCAATGGAAAATGAGGACAACAGCACGCTGCCGGGGGGCAGCGATGTGCATGCCTGCGCGACCAGGCGGCCGGTACGCGCCTCTTCACCGGCCAGCGGTTTGATCTCGACATTCATGAACAAGCCGGCGTGCAGGCAGTAGTCCGCTGCCTCCGCGAATGATGGCACAAGCTCGCCGGAGAAATCTGCCGAGAACCAGCTGCCAGCATCCATTACTTGCAACTCAGCCATACTCAGTGCACCGACACTGCCACTGCCGGCGATGGTACGACCCAGAACTTCGTCATGCATCAGTACCAGGCCGTCATCGCGCACGGCCATGACATCAAACTCGACCGCCCGAACACCGAGTGAAGCCCCATGACGGAGCGCGGCGAGCGTGTTCTCCGGCGCGAGCGTGCCACCGCCCCGGTGCGCGAAGATCCTTGGATATGTCCACATGCGCTGCTTCCTGTCTGAGATGCCCTGATTGTAGGCCTTGGCTACGGTAGAATCGCGACTTAATTCATCTTCACCGCATTCCATTTCATGGGCAATGACAGCAACAACGGCGCTCCGGCAGCGCCGTCGAATTTCTTGCGCGGCATTATCGATGCCGACAACGCGAGCAGTAAATACGCCGGCAAGACCGATGCCCACGGCAAGCCGCTGCCGACCGTGATCACCCGTTTTCCGCCGGAGCCAAACGGTTATCTTCACATCGGACATGCTAAATCCATCTGCCTGAACTTCGGCCTTGCGCGCGATTACGGCGGCCGCTGCCATCTGCGTTTTGACGATACCAATCCGACCAAGGAAGAGCAGGAATACGTCGACACCATTATCGACAGTGTGCAATGGCTGGGCTTCCACTGGGAACATGGCGGTGACGATCATCAGTATTTCGCCAGCGATTACTTCGATAAGCTGTATGAGATGGCAGAGTGGCTGATCAACGCCGGCTATGCGTATGTCGACAGCCAAAGCGCAGAAGAAATGGCGGCCAATCGCGGCAATTTCAGCGAGCCAGGCAAGAACTCGCGATTCCGCGATCGTCCTGCGGCAGAATCGCTCGATCTGCTGCGCCGGATGAAAGTCGGCGAATTCAAGGATGGCGAGCATGTGCTGCGCGCAAAGATCGACATGGCATCGCCAAACATGAACATGCGAGACCCGGCGATCTACCGGATACGTCATGCGCATCATCATCGTACCGGCGACAAATGGTGCATCTACCCGATGTACGACTATGCGCACCCCATCTCAGATGCGATCGAAAATATCACCCATTCGATCTGCACGCTGGAGTTTCAAGATCACCGGCCTTTCTATGACTGGATACTCGAGCGTCTTGCGGAAGGCGGCTTCTTCAAGAAGCCATTGCCGCATCAGTATGAATTCGCGCGACTGAATCTGACATACGCGATCACCAGCAAGCGCAAACTCTTGCAGCTGGTCGAAGAAAAAATTGTTAATGGTTGGGACGATCCCCGTATGCCGACCATCGTCGGCATACGACGTCGAGGGTACACGCCAGAATCGCTGCAGCTGTTCGCCGAGCGCATCGGCGTGGCCAAAGCCGACAGCTGGATCGACATGAGCATCCTCGAGGGTGCGCTACGCGATGATCTGGATGAAAAAGCCGCACGCATCGTCGGCGTGCTGAATCCGCTGAAGCTCATCGTTGACAATTATCCCGACGGTCAGAGCGAAGACTGCAGCGCGCCGGTGCATCCGCATCATCCTGAACGTGGCAACCGTAGCTTCCCTTTCAGCCGCGAGTTGTGGATCGAGGCAGAAGATTTCATGGAAGTGCCGGAAAAAGGCTACTTCCGACTCTTCCCCGGCAACAAGGTCAGGCTACGCTATGGTTTCGTTGTCGAATGCACGGGTTGCGACAAGGATGCATCCGGCAAGGTGATTGCCGTGCATTGCAACTACTACCCAGACAGCAAGAGTGGCACGGAAGGCTCGTCGAACTACAAGGTCAAGGGCAACATCCATTGGGTGTCTGCCGCGCACGGCGTGCGTGCGGAAGTGCGCCTGTATGACCGGCTTTTCAAAGATCCGCACCCGGATGCCGGCGGCAAGGATTTCAAGCTCGCGCTGAATCCGGATTCCAAGTCTGTGATCACCGCCTATCTGGAGCCCGGTGCCGACAAGGCCATGCCGGATGACCGCTTCCAGTTCGAACGGCATGGCTATTTTGTCGCTGATCGCGTGGATTCGACGCCAGGGCACCCGGTGTTCAATCGCATCGTGACGCTGAAGGACAGCTGGAAATAATCCTGCCGGTTAGCGTTCAGGTCTTCTGACTCGGCTTGGTCATCGCCGGCACGCCTTTCATCTCCTGTCTGGAGCGCTCGCCGACCATGTCGGCGGCGCGCTCGATCTTGCCTTTCTGCGAGCGTGCCCGCTCGCGCCAGTGACGAATGATTTCAGCTGCGGCCTCCCGGCCGCCCAGCCCGAATGACAGGCCCAATGCCAGTGCCAGTGCGCCAACAACCGCCATGAACAAGGTATTCACCAGTGCCGTGGCCACGCCAATCTGATTCACGGCGACTACCACCGTAAATGCCCAGACGGCACCGCTGGCGAGCTTGGCGAGGAAATCCGGATTATCCAACTCGGCCTCTGCCGTCGCGCCACGCACGAGTTTCGACAGCGTGTTGGCCGCCAGCCCGCCAATGACCAGCACCACCAGCGCGACGGCAAGATTCGGCAGCCACAGCAACAGATCGCGCAACACCTCGGACACGGCAGGCAAGCCCAGCGCATCGAAAGCGACCACCAGCACGATCAGTCGCACGAACCATTTTGCGATCGCTGCAATCATTCCCGACGAATCGGTATCTGCACCCGACTTGCCGACGAAATCGGCAAAGCCCGAGCGCTCGGCGAGGTGATTGAAATGCGCCTTGCGCAGCAAGACCGCAATGCCTTTGGCCAGCAGCGCCGATACAATCCAGCCCACAATGATGATGACCGCAAAGCCGAGCACTCGCGGTATCGCGGCGAAGAACAGCGACATTGCGCTGGTTAACGAGGCCATCAGGGACGCGCCCCAGTTGCTTACTTGAGATTCCATGCTAGCTCCACGATCTGACAGCTCAGGTCAAAAAAGTCTAGACTTCGGATTTGGCCAGACGATCTCAAGCGCGTTTGATAAGCCACAGCTTTTCATCACATCCTTCCAGAATGAAATTCGACAAACTGGTCTTCATCGACCTGGAGACGACCGGCGCCAACCCGGTATCAGACCGCATTACCGAAATCGGATTGGTCGAGGTCGATGCTGCGGGACACGCCACTCACTGGTCCAGTCTGGTCAACCCGGAAACCCCGATTCCGGCATTCATACAAAGTCTGACCGGCATCAGCAATGAGATGGTCCGGCGCGCGCCCGCTTTCGCCGAACTCGCCGAGGCGCTCTTTGCAAGGCTGCAAGGCGCTCTATTCATTGCGCACAATGCCCGCTTCGATTACGGTTTTCTGCGTAATGCCTTTAGCGAGGCCGGCTTCGCATTTCGCGCGGATGTGCTGTGCACTGTCAAACTTTCACGCAAGCTCTACCCCGAGCACAACCGACACAACCTTGACAGTCTGATCGCACGGCATGGACTAAAGCCCGATGCGCGCCACCGTGCGCTGGCTGATGCGGATGTGCTGTGGCAGCTATGGCAAAAACTGCGATCCGACTTGCCGCCGGATACCTTGTCCTCTGCGCTTGATACGCTGTTGCAGCGACCTAGTCTGCCCTCTCATTTGCCCTCTGACGTGCTGGATGACTGTCCTGATACGCCCGGCATTTATCTGTTCTATGGCGAGAATGATCTGCCGCTGTATGTTGGCAAGAGCGTGCGCCTGCGACAGCGCGTTCTGTCGCATTTCAATTCAGATCACAAGCTGTACAAAGACATGCGCCTGTCGCAGCAACTGCACCGCATCGAATGGCGCGAGACGGCGGGTGAAATCGGCGCGCTGCTGCTGGAAGCACAACTAGTGAAAGATCTGCAGCCGATACACAACCGCACGCTGAGACGGCAAGGCGATCTATGCGCATGGCGGTTGAGGGAAGATGCGCGCGGCCACACCATGCCCATACTGGCCTTCGCCAGCGAACAGGATTTCGGCATTGCCGAGCGCTTGTACGGCTTGTTCAGCTCCAAGCGCAAGGCCGAAAGTGCATTACGCGAACTGGCTGAAGCGCATCAGCTCTGTCTGGTACAGCTGGGGCTGGAGGGACGTTCACAGCCAGGCAAGCCCTGCTTTGGCTGGCAGCTCCGGCGATGCAAAGGCGTTTGCGTCGGCAAAGAAGCGGAGTCATTTCACCGCGCGCGCCTCGAAGCAGCGCTGTCACGGATGCATGTGAAGACCTGGCCCTATCGAGGGCCGATCGGTCTCATCGAAGACAGTGGCAATGGCAAAACGGATGTTCATCTGGTTAACAACTGGTGCTATTTGGGCACTGCACAATCCGAAGATCAGGTCTGGCAATTGCTGGAAGAAGCGCCACATCGGCCGGCGTTCGATATCGATACCTATAAAATCCTCAGCAAAGCTCTGCAGCAGAAGACGCTCAAAGTCCGCGAATTGCGCAACGCGTCATAAAAGTTCGCACCCAGGACTCTCGCCGAATTGATTCAGGATTAATAACTGAATTCCAGATTGTTTTGATCCGGGAGTGTTTTCAGAGCCGAAAAGTTCTTCCCTACCGCCAAATGAGCACGCTATGATCGTCTCGAAGCCTTTCGCAGAACGGAGGAGAAGAATACCGAGGCCGGATAGCACCATCACCCGTGGTGCCGCAACGGCGCGCCAGAGACGAGCACATTCCTGTGCCGGTCCTCATATCCCCGGACCGCTGTCTCAAAAAATCCGATGTTCATCCAACATTGGCTTTTGCCGAACAACACCTGACACCCATAGAACAAATTTCATCATGCCGCTTCTTTGCTTCATGAACTGTTTGACCGTCATCAATGATCTCGTGAAGCCCATCGATAAGATGGGCGGCTTTGCCAGAGTTGATTAGAGGATTTTTTTAGAGTTACCGGAGAGCAAGAATGGATGAAGTGGTGATTGTCGCTGCGGCCAGAACGGCTGTAGGCAAATTTGGAGGAACACTGGGCAAGCTACCTGCTGCTGAGCTCGGCGCGCACGTGATCAAGGGCTTGCTCGCAAAATCAGGCGTCAATCCAGAACTGATCAGTGAAGTGATACTCGGCCAGGTGCTGGCGGCAGGTGTCGGACAAAACCCAGCAAGACAGGCGCTGATCAAAGCAGGTTTGCCGGATAGGGTGCCGGGCATGACGATCAACAAGGTCTGCGGCAGCGGGCTGAAAGCGACTCACCTCGCAGCGCAAGCGATCAAGTGCGGTGATGCCGAGATCATGATTGCGGGCGGACAGGAAAACATGAGCGCCTCCCCCCACGTACTCAACAACTCTCGCGATGGCTTTCGCATGGGTGACGCCAAGCTTGTCGACACCATGATCGTTGATGGCTTGTGGGATGTATATAACCAATACCATATGGGCGTCACCGCAGAGAATGTCGCGAAAAAATTTAATGTCTCGCGTACCGAGCAGGATGAATTCGCGCTCGCCTCACAGCACAAAGCGGAAGCTGCACAAAAAGCCGGGAAATTCAAAGACGAGATCCTGCCGCTTGAAATCGCCAGCAAAAAGGGCAGCGTCGTGTTCGACAGCGATGAATACATAAAACCCGGCAGCACGCTCGATGCCTTGTCTTCGCTGCGTCCCGCGTTTTCCAAAGAAGGCACGGTCACGGCAGGCAATGCGTCCGGCATCAATGACGGCGCGGCTGCGGTGATGATGATGAGTGCAAAAAAAGCTAACGAACTTGGCCTGAAACCCTTGGTCAAGATACGCGCCTATGCATCCTCGGGACTGGATCCGACCCTCATGGGCATGGGTCCGGTATCGGCCAGTCAGCTATGCCTGAAAAAAGCAGGCTGGACGCACAAAGATCTCGATCTGATGGAAATCAACGAGGCCTTCGCTGCACAGGCGATCGCGGTGAACAAGGAAATGGGTTGGGATACCAGCAAGATCAATGTGAATGGCGGAGCGATCGCGATCGGCCACCCGATCGGCGCTTCCGGCTGCCGCGTGCTGGTGACGTTGATCCACGAAATGATACGGCGTGACGCAAGAAAAGGATTGGCCAGTCTGTGCATAGGCGGCGGCATGGGTGTTGCGCTGGCTATCGAACGCTGATGAGCACTGACCACAATAAAAAATACTTTAACAGGGAGCACACATGAGCAGAGTTACCTTAGTCACCGGCGGCATGGGCGGTCTGGGCGAAGCGATTTGCATCAAGATGGCCGATATGGGTTATCAGGTGGCGACCACTTACTCGCCCGGCAATACTAAAGTGAATGCATGGCTGGCAGAAATGAAGGCCAAGGGCCACGACTTCCGCGCCTACCCCTGCGATGTCGCTAACTACCAGTCGGCGCAGGAGTGTATCTCGCATATCGTCAAAGAAATGGGACCCATTGATGTGCTGGTTAATAACGCCGGTATCACGCGCGACATGACCTTCAAAAAAATGGACAAGACGAACTGGGATGCCGTGATGCAGACCAATCTGGATTCCGTGTTCAACATGACCAAACCGGTTTGCGATGGCATGACGGATCGCGGCTGGGGACGCATCATCAATATTTCTTCGGTCAATGGACAGAAGGGCGCTTTCGGACAGACCAACTACTCGGCCGCCAAGGCAGGGATGCACGGCTTTACCAAGGCACTGGCGCTGGAGGTGGCAAAGAAGGGAGTGACCGTCAACACCATCTCGCCCGGCTACATCGGTACCAAGATGGTAACCGCCATCGCGCCGGAAGTACTCGAAACCAAGATCCTGCCGCAGATTCCGATGGGACGTCTGGGCAAGCCGGAAGAGGTCGCCGGGCTGGTCGCTTATCTCGCTTCCGACGAAGCGGCCTTTCTCACTGGCGCGAATATCGCGATCAACGGAGGACAGCACATGCAGTAAACCGAGGACATTCAAAGGGTGTCGTGCCCTGATTCCGGATTCGCGGAATAAATGCACGGACCCTCTCACCGGAGCAGCATTGAGTTCTGGTAAACTCCGGTTCTTTGAAAATGCCTCGGTGGTGAAATTGGTAGACGCGCCGGACTCAAAATCCGGTTCCGCAAGGAGTGTCGGTTCGATTCCGACCCGAGGCACCACAGAATCGACTGAACCTTCCTGGTCGGTCTGAATAAAAAAGGCTCTCTTGCGAGAGCCTTTTGTTTTTTGACGGCTGGCTTATCTGACCGGTGTGTCTGCTGCATCAGTCGGAGGAGTCGCCGCATCGGCTTCCGTACCGGCGGTCGTGGCGCCAGACCGCTCAGCTCGGGCTGCAGCACGTTCCTGCGCCGCTTCATCAGCAGCGGCCTGCGCCGCCGCCACCCTCTCCTCGGCGGACGCTTTCGCTGCAGCCACCGAAGCTTCTCTCTCTTCAGCGGCAGCAGCTCTCGCCTCTTCTCGCGCAGCGGCACTCTCTGCAACTGCCGCCGCTGTCTCATCGGCGAGCGAGGGCGGAGGAGGAGGTTCGGCAGGTCCGGCTTCGGCCCCGACAGGCGCGGCTGCGGATGCATCGCCCCCAGCAGCGGCTCCTTCTGCGTCCTTGCCTTCTTCGCCTTCCTTGTCCTTTGCTTCCTGATCTTCCTTCTTCTTGCGGACTGGTTTCTGCAGCTGGCCGGCTCGCACATTTTGTGCAAGCACCACGGTGGCGAACATGGCCAGCACGGCCAGCATGATGATCACGGAAGTCGGCGTCAGCGTGACCACGGCCATGAATCCGAGCACAATCAGAATCGCCAGCGGCAGCATCGCCAGTTCTGCAATGAACACGAAGGGCGTCACAAAAGCCGACATCAGCAAGATGAAACTCAGCCACTGGGCGGTGAAATCCCTGCTAAAGAGCGCATGAATGCCTACGCTCATGAACAGTAACCCGATCGGGAAGCGCACCCACCATTTTTTCCAGAAACGGCGACTGGCGATGCGCGTGTCGCTCATGTATCGCTGCTGCTCCTCGATCGCTTCCTCAGTCCATTCCCATTTCTTGGCCTTGAATAGATGGATACCCTCGGAGTTGAACCAGAACAGCAGCCCATAGATCCACAAAACCAGTGGCAGCGCCCAGTCGATTGGACCCATATCCGAGCTGAACGCATATAAAGTCTGAACAGCAGCCGGCGTGCCCAGCGTTACCAGGGTCGGCAGGGTTGCGATCGCCATGCGCTCGTCCCTGCTGAGGATCAGGTAGTCACCATTAATGCCGGGCTGTTTTTTCATGCTTGCGATCTGAGTTTACGTTTGCGCAGCTCATGTACCGCGATGACAATCACCACGGGAATCAGCACCAACACGGCGATCGCCGCCTCAATCGGCAAATGGTTGATGATCCACCCGACGATCGTCATCAGCAGCACGCCCACGGCCACCAGCGCTACCAGCACCAGCGGCTCACGCCACGACCAGAGATTGATGATCGTCACTATCGTCGTGGCGACCAGCCAGTGGCCCGGCAGCTGCATCTGATGAATGACTAGCACCCAGTACATCAGGCCCATCAACAGCAAGGCCAGCGGCACACGGATCAGCGGATGAAACGGCAGCGTCCATTCCTGCTCCTCGGGGATATCGGAGACCGGTCGCGGTAGGCTAGGTTCAAACATCCTGCCATCGCGACGCCACACCGTCCGCCGTCGTCGTCCCGCCCACCAGACCATCAACGGCGAGAGCAACCACAGAAGGATGTAGATGCCGAACGCCCAGATCCATGGGCTGCCCGGTGCAGCAAACAGCGCCTTGATACCCAGCCAGAGAAAAATCACGAGGGCAATCGTCCGGACGAGGCGGCGGCGCCAGCGCCCGCCGAGCTCATCTGCGTCCATCTCTCCAGCCATGATCCGGCTTTGCCGCTGCGTCATGACGATGCCCTTGCTCCAGGGTGGTCTTGTTGCCGGGCTGTGTCATACCCAGGCCTGTGTGAGTGCTGTCTGCAAAAACGCTCGCTATTTTAGCATTTCGATTCTTTTTGGAAACTAATCTCGGCACCCCCAAATGCCATCCGAAATCGGGCCAGTTGACACGCGTTTTATTGGCAGCATCGGACATTTTTTAGTAAGTTTTTTCCAAATCATGTCGCCTTGTGCGAAAGCAAGCGAAATTTTTTTCCGAGGATGAATGAATACAGGCGCCAAAAAACCTCCCCCTGTCAACGCTTTCCGTTCGATTAACATATGTTTGTTCAATAGATAGTGCAATTCAATTGAGTGATTATGTACGGCAGATGAATTTGTACGATCACCGATTTTTTTAGCGCCAACAGAATCAGACATCACTATTTTTTCTCGTTGGCACAGACTTTGCCCCTGTGAACCAATCCACACAATCCAAGTGGATCAATGTTCACTGATCTATTCCAAGGGGTGCTTTATGCGAATGTCTTCTTATCACCGCCCGGCGAGGGCGCAACAAGGTTTTACGCTGATCGAATTGATGATCGTGGTGGCAATCATTGGCATTCTGGCGGCGGTGGGTATTCCGGCGTATCAGGATTACACGGCGAAGGCACGCATTTCCGAGGGGCCTAGCCTGGCTACGCCCGCGATGACG
>RGFZ01000036.1 GCA_010024875.1 Oxalobacteraceae bacterium
TGGGTACCGAGATGGATCGTGTCGATCCGACGCCAGCACGCGCGCAGATTGCCTGGGATGACGATGCGCAGGCCCTGCTGAATGAATTCATTGCTGCCGAGCCGGTGCTGGTGCAGATCTCTGCGGCCAAGCAGTTGCGCGACCGCGCCGAGCGCGATGCGCGCCGCGCGGGCGAGGCCAGCGTGTCCGTTGCGCAGGTAACGCGCGCGCACGATGCCCTGCGCGTGGGAGAGCCAGCATGAAAAGAATGTCGTGGCAGTTCGCTGCGGATGCCCGAGGTTGCGGGGCGGTGCGCACCACTGGCTGCAAGGCCAATTTGAAGGAGCGTTCTCATGACACATCCTCGTATGGGCATGGCGTCCCTGGATCACCTGATTTAGGTCAGTCGCTAACGAAAGGAGTATCTCCATGGCATACACACATCTGAATCAGGACAGATCGCTGAAGGATCCGGGACTCGCATTCCGGGTGGTCTTTGCGCTGGGTTTTGCTGTCGTCTTCATCATCGCGCTGGTCGGTTCTCTGACCGGCATGCCATGGCGGAGCTGGCTGCCCGGGGCGGAGAGTTGCAAGTCGCTGTTCGGCGGTGTGCAGGCCGCGGTGTACTCGTTCATGTCACACACACTTTAGGGAGATAGGAACCATGTGGAGAATATGGCGCCTTTACGATCCTTTGCGAGCCATGGTGGTTCAGGGGATCTTTTTGTTTGGACTCGCTGCGATGATTCATCTCATCTTGCTGTCGACGAACAAGTTCAACTGGATGGATGGCGCGAAACCTGCCGCCACCGCTCAGAACGCACCGATGCCGAAAGCATCATCGTAAATCCACCGTCACGGTGGTGGGCGGGCGCAGGCGGACGCTGACCGGCTGCACCTGTCCTCAACGGAATTTTCAGGGGATGACGATACGCGTCCCCGGCAGGAGGGCTCGATCATGGGCATGCTGACGTTTGAAAAAAAATACCGCGTACGCGGAGGCACCTTGGTGGGAGGTGACCTGTTTGATTTCTGGATTGGCCCGTTCTACGTGGGCTTCTTCGGGGTCACGACGGTGTTCTTTGCCTTCCTCGGCACTGCGCTGATTCTGTGGGGTGCCTCGCAAGGGCCGACCTGGAATGTCTGGCAGATCAACATCGCTCCGCCAGACCTCTCTTATGGGCTGCGTATGGCGCCGCTGTTGCAGGGAGGACTGTGGCAGCTGATCACGGTGTGCGCCATCGGTGCCTTTGGGTCATGGGCGCTACGCGAGGTCGAGATCTGCCGCAAGCTCGGCATGGGTTATCACGTGCCATTTGCTTTCTCGATCGCGATCCTTGCCTACGTCACGCTGAACGTGATTCGCCCTATCCTGATGGGCGCGTGGGGCCATGGTTTCCCTTATGGGATCTTCGCTCATCTCGACTGGGTCTCGAACGTCGGCTATCAGTACCTTCACTTCCACTACAACCCAGCGCACATGCTGGCGATCACCTTCTTCTTCACCACCACGCTGGCGTTGTCCATGCATGGCGGTTTGGTGCTCTCCGCGACCAACCCGCCCAAAGGCGAGGTCGTCAAGACGCCGGATCATGAAGACACGTATTTCCGCGACCTGATCGGTTACTCGGTCGGCACGCTAGGCATCCATCGTCTGGGATTGTTCCTTGCGCTGGCTGCGGTGCTGTTCTCCGCGCTGTGCATCGTGATATCCGGACCGTTCTGGAGCCGCGGCTGGCCCGAGTGGTGGAGCTGGTGGCTCAACATGCCGATCTGGCACTAACCGAGGCAGGAGACAGCAATGGCTGAATATCAGAATCTCTTCACTGCCGTGCAGGTGACCGGCCCGCTGCATCACGGCGTCGAGCAAAAAAATGCGCTCAGTCCGCGCACCGGTGAGCCTTGGCTCTGGCATCTCGCAGGTCGACTGGGCAATGCGCAAATCGGTCCGATTTATCTCGGCGGCCTGGGCATCATGTCGATCATGTTCGGCACGTTTGCGTTCGTGATCATCGGATTCAACATGCTCGCCTCAGTTCACTGGGATCCAGTGCAGTTCGTGCGGCAGTTGTTCTGGCTGTCGCTGGATCCCCCTGCGCCCGGCCATGGTCTCGGTCTCGCGCCGTTGAACCAGGGTGGCTGGTGGCAGATCGCTGGTATGTGCCTGACGGTGTCCATCCTGCTCTGGTGGGCGAACGTGTATCGCCGTGCTCGCGCGCTCGGCATGGGCACGCATGTCGCGTGGGCATTCGCTGCGGCGATCTGGTTGTTCCTTGTGCTCGGCCTGTTCCGTCCGGTGCTAATGGGCACCTGGGGCGAGGCGGTGCCTTTCGGGATATTCCCGCATCTCGACTGGACTGCCGCGTTCTCACTACGTTACGGCAATCTGTTTTACAACCCCTTCCATGCGCTGTCGATCGCCTTCCTGTACGGCTCGGCTCTGCTGTTTGCGATGCACGGCGCGACGATTCTCGCGGTGGGTCGCTACGGTGGTGAGCGCGAGATCGAGCAGATCATCGATCGCGGTACCGCCACCGAGCGCGCGGCCTTGTTCTGGCGCTGGACCATGGGCTTTAACGCCACGATGGAATCGATTCACCGCTGGGCCTGGTGGTTTGCTGTGCTGTGCCCGCTGACCGGTGGCATCGGCATCCTGCTGACCGGCACGGTGGTCGACAACTGGTATCTGTGGGCCGTCAAGCATGGCGTTGCCCCGCCTTATCCGCAAGTGTGGGGCCCGATCGTGGATCCCGCCACCCTGCAGGGAGCCAAGCCATGATCAACCGAAGCCTTAAACTCGCCTCCGCGCTTGCGCTGGGGCTCGTGATGCTCGCCGGCTGCAAGGAGCCGCCGGTGGAGCGCATACCGATGGACAGCGTGCAGCACGGCTATCGCGGCACGGGCATGGTTCAGGTGTACAACCCGCGCATACTCGAGAAACAGGATGCGCTGAACACTGCGCCGCCCGCATTGCCTGCGGTCCCGGATGGCGGACCCACCGCGAAGCAGTCTTATCAGAACGTGCAGGTGCTCGGAGATCTCTCGGCAGGACAGTTCATTCGCCTGATGACAGCCATAACCACCTGGGTGTCGCCGAAAGAAGGCTGCGCGTACTGCCACAACTTGCAGAACCTGGCGGAGGACTCGAAATACACCAAGGTCGTCGCGCGCAAGATGATCGAAATGACGCGCCACATCAACAGTAACTGGCAGCAGCATGTCAGCAACACGGGCGTCACCTGTTACACCTGCCATCGTGGCAACCCGGTGCCCACGCAAGTGTGGTTCACGCCGCCGCCGCAAGACAAGGGCGCAGACTTCATCGGCGACAACGCCGGTCAGAACACGCCCGGCAAGTATGTGAACATGTCGTCGCTGCCGACCGACCCGCTGACGCCTTTCCTGCTGGAAGACAAGCCCATCCGCGTGAACGGTCCGACCCCTCTGCCTTCAGGTAATCGTCACTCGATCAAGCAGGCTGAGTGGACCTATGGCTTGATGACGCACATGTCGAATTCGCTCGGCGTCAACTGTACCTATTGCCACAACTCGCGCTCCTTCCAGAGCTGGAACGAAAGCCCGCCTCAACGCATCACAGCATGGCACGGCATCCGCATGGCGCGTGATGTGAACAAGGAGTACATGGTGCCGCTGACCGATACTTTCCCGGTGGAGCGTAAGGGTGCACTCGGTGATGTCGCCAAGGTGAACTGTGCCACCTGCCATCAGGGTGCGTACAAGCCGCTGTATGGCTTCCCGATGATTAAGGACCATCCAGAACTCGTCGCGCCGAAACAGGTGGCGGCGAAGTGAGTAGATCTTGAGTTGTTGCAGACGCCTGAAGTGTGAAGTGACCACGTAGCATCGGATCCCGGCATGTGCCGGGATCCTTTTCTCCAGATTCTTCAGAGCCCCTATTCGTATCACCCGCAACTTTTTTGCGGAGTCACCATGACCGCAGGTCGCGCCATCAGCAAGACCCCCGCAGAGGGCATGCCGCCTGATGGACTTGCACAGAGCGAGCAGACACGCAGCCGCGTCATTCATACCGTGGACGGCACGGTAGTTCTCCTGCTCTCGAGACTGCGCCCGATGCACTGGCCCTGGGGATGGCATCGCACTGCACTGGGCAGTTGGCTGCCACAGCGCACCCCAGGATTGAAATTCATCAAGTCACTGGGCAGCGGTATCGGTGGTGGTTTCGGACTTACGCCCAGCCCTTCGCATCAGGCGATGTTTTGCGTATTCGATTCCGAGTACTCGGCCAGCGATTTCATCGCTCACTCGGCACTGATTGACCGCTACCGCCAGCGTAGCGAAGAACTGTTCATTGCGACCTTGCGCGCGGCCAGCGTGCGTGGCTCATGGGATGGGATAGCGCTTGCACCGACCGCAACCCTGCCGGCAGATGCTCCCGTAGCGACACTCACGCGTGCGTCGATCCGCGCCTCTGCCGCCGCCGCATTCTGGCGCCACGCGCCCGCCGCACAGCGCGATCTGAGCTCAGCGGAAGGCTGCGAGCTGGCGACAGGCATGGGCGAAGCACCCCTGTTGCGACAAGCGACCTTCAGCCTTTGGCAAAACACCGCAGCGATGGATGCTTATGCGCGTACTGGCGCGCATCTCGACGCCATACGCGCGGCATGGAAGCACCAGTTCTTCTCTGAATCCATGTTCGTTCGCTTCGTCCCGCTGCGTTTGCAGGGGCAATGGAAGGGACGTGTGTATGACTAGCGCGAGCGCCATCACTCGCACAGGACGCGATCATCGCGTAGTCGTGATTGGTGCGGGTATCGGCGGTCTGGTGGCCGCGCTGCAGCTCGCGCAGCGCGACCTGCAGGTCACGCTGGTCGAAGCCATGGCTGCACCGGGTGGCAAGATGCGCCAGCCTCTTGTTGATGGAGCGCCGATCGACAGCGGGCCAACCGTGTTCACGATGCGCTGGATCTTCGAACAGATTTATGAAAGCGCGGGTCGCAAGCTGGATGAAGAGCTCACGCTGACCTCATTGCCGGTATTGGCGCGGCACGCATGGAATGCTCGCGAGCGCATGGATCTGTTTGCTGACCCGAATGCATCGCGTGAGGCAATCGCCCACTTTGCCGGGCCTTCGGAGGCGGCGCGCTTCATGCAGTTTTGCCGGCAGGCGCGTGAGGTGTACGACACGCTGGAAGGCCCGTTCATTCGTTCGCAGTCGCCGACGCTGGCGAGCATGGCGGGCGATCTGGGTATGAAAGGCCTTGCCGTACTGGCTTCATTAGGCCCGATGAGCAATCTCTGGGACTCACTCGGCCAGCATTTTCATGACAGTCGTCTGCGGCAGCTGTTCGCCCGCTACGCAACCTACTGCGGCTCGTCGCCGTGGCAATCGCCGGCGACGCTGATGTTGGTCACGCAAGTCGAGCTTGATGGGGTGTGGTCAGTACAAGGTGGTATGCATGCACTCGCACAGTCACTGGCGAGTCTTGCTCAGCAGCGCGGCGTGGAAATCCGTTATCGCTC
This sequence comes from Oxalobacteraceae bacterium, assembly GCA_010024875.1. GTDB lineage: Bacteria > Pseudomonadota > Gammaproteobacteria > Burkholderiales > Burkholderiaceae_D > Pernthalerella. The sequence goes on from RGFZ01000036.1 coordinate 5,482, forward strand.
GCCCTGCAGCGAGATTGAGAGGGAAGGCGACAGCGTGTCCGGCGTCAGGTTAGCCAATGGCGAACGAATTGCCGCGGACAGTGTGGTCTTCAATGGCGATGTGTCCGCGCTTTCTCAGAACCTGCTGGGACCTAAAGTACGCCGCGCGGCGCCCGCGCTGTCACCCGGCAAGCGTTCTCTCTCGGCACTTACCTGGAGTATCAACGCCGAAACATCCGGCTTTCCGCTGGAGCGTCATAACGTGTTTTTTCAATCGGATTACCGAAGCGAATTTACTGACATTTTTTCCCGAGGCCGTTTGCCGCAGACACCCACTGTTTATGTCTGCGCGCAAGACCGTGGCATCAATGATGCCGCGCCCGACAGGGATCGTTTACTCGTGCTGGTCAATGCTCCTGCAGAGGGCAGCCGCACACTCACCGAATCGGAGATAGCCGAATGCGAGAGCCATTCCTTTTCCCATCTGGCCCGCTGCGGTCTGACTATCAATCGCACGCCGCAGAACTGCTTGCGAACCACCCCGGGCGATTTTCATCAGATGTTTCCGGGGAGTGGAGGAGCGCTGTACGGGATGGCAACGCACGGCTGGATGTCGGCGTTTGCGAGATCGGGAGCGAAGAGTCGGATACCGGGCTTGTATCTGACGGGCGGCAGCGTGCACCCGGGCCCGGGGGTACCGATGGCCGCGATGTCCGGCCAGCTGGCGGCCGCGACGCTGATGGCGCACCTCGATTCGACCAGCCGGTCCCGTCGGGTGGTTATCTCTGGTGGTATGTCGATGCGCTCAGCGATGACGGCCAGCATGGACTGACTCTGATTGCATTTGTCGGCAGCGTTTTCTCACCTTACTACCGCAACGCATTGAAGCGCAGCGCCGCCGATCCGGAGAATCATTGCGCACTGAATGTCGCGCTCTACGGACGCCATCGCCGCTGGACCATGACTGAGCGCGGCCAGCACAGCATGCAGCGCGACGCGCGACAATTCACGATCGGACCGAGTAGCCTTCAATGGCATGGCGATCATCTGGAGATCGATATCTGCGAAGTCGGCATGCCGCTGCCTTTGCCGGTGCGCGGCAAGGTGCGCGTGTATCCCTCATCACTCTCCACCTTCAGTGTGCCGCTGGATGATGGCGGGCGCCATCGCTGGGGCCCGCTGGCCGCCTGCGCACGCGTTGAAGTCGAGATGCAGAATCCCTCGATGCGTTGGAGTGGTCATGCCTATCTGGATTCCAACGAAGGCGATGAACCTATCAGCGAGCCTTTCCGCGAATGGGACTGGTCACGCTCGCTGCTGTCTGACGGTTCCGCAGCGGTGATCTACGACGTGCAGCAGAAGCAGGGGGAAGATCGTCTTCTGGGGCTGCGGTTCATGCCCAATGGGCGCATCGATGAATTTGCGCCACCCCCGCGACAAGCGTTAGAGCTGACCGGCTGGCGCATCCCTCGTCGCATGCGCAGTGAAGGTCATGCGCCGGTACGCGTGATCGACATGCTGGAAGACACGCCATTCTATGAGCGATCCGTGCTCAAGAGCCGGTTGTTCGGCGAAGACGTCATCAGTGTGCATGAAACATTGAATGTGCCGAGGCTGGTGTCGCCGGTCGTGCAACGCATGCTGCCGTTCAGGATGCCGCGCTGGGCTTGATTTCCGGTTCTGTGTCAGTCGCACATGACTTGACGCTGGTTTGACGGGGATTTCACGCCGTTGTCAGCGCACCTCGGGCGGACAAGTGCCTAGCGAGGCTAATCTCGCGGCTGCTTCGAGTGGCTGTGGTGTGTGTTTCGCCACCGCCACTTCGGTATAGTGCAAGCACATAGTACAAGCGACAGATCAATTACCGGCATTTTCAAAGCACCCGCTGGTCGGTGGAGTTACGTATCAACAGTCTTATCCAGACAGCGCAGCAAGCACTTTGCTGACTTTTTTGGGGATATGCTGATGATACCTTCCAATTCTCCCTCAACAACAACGAGCAGCGGGCCCGCCGAACCCGTAGCGCCTGAATCTACCTCCGCCGCTTTTGCCAGCGGTCCGGAACTCCCGCCAGTTATGGGCAGTTTGCCTTATGCAAGGCAAGATTATGAACAACTGCCTGAGCACGAAAAAACCCCTGAGCTGGATTTTTTAATTCTCGGAAAAATCCCAGGCGGCAAACAAAATCCTGCTGATCCGCCTTTGCCTAGTAATAGAGATTTTGAGCGCACGGTGATGCACTGTCTGATCGCCGGTGAGACAGAAGCGCTGAATTTTCTGTGGCGTGAGTCTGGTAGAGATCCTGCAAAAACGACGGTTGATCTGACCAGCATGAGTATGGACAGAGACACGGTCGCTGCGCTCGTCAAGCATGGTAATGATCAAAAAAACTTGAAAGTGGATCTTGGGTTGCGTGGTCACCATGCCGATGTCATAGAAGAAATCGCGATGCTGGTAGCGGAGGGAAAAGTCAACCGTCTTTTGCTGTCTGGCTTGCCGGCAGAGAGAATGGAACAACTTGCACCTATCGTGGGAAAAATAGGCAATGCACTGTCGCTACACAATATCCCCATGAGTGTTCGGTGCGAACAAGCGTTTGCGGAAGCCTTGCGGCAGAGTGAGAGCCTTGCAACTTTAGGGCTAATTCAATGTAGTTTCGGCGATTCGCAGGGAAAGTACTTTATTGAAGGAATGCGTAAAAATCATTCAATCACGGAGCTTGAGGTGACTAACACGCCGTTACCGACGACGTCAGAAAGCGGCTACAGAGCGCTCCTTGCTGACAATCCGATATTGCAGAAGTTGACCGTTGTGCAGTGGGGGTTGCAGCCTTTGCCTGATATCGATGCCATCCTCAGTGGGCTGCTGAGTAATCAAGCGCTGCGTACATTGCATGTTCAGGCATCAGGGTACACACAAGAAAATCCTCAAAAATTATGCAATCTATTAGAGAAGAATCGTACGCTGACAAGATTGTCTTTTCCCGCTGGCTTGAACTCGGACAAAGCCTATCAAGCTGTGACGGCCTCATTGGCAAAAAATACCTCGCTGACGACGTTCATCGTCCATGACGCCTCGCCCTCTGCCTATGATTTTGAGACGGTGGTTGATGATCTGATGTCTCGAAACCGAGCCTTGGCGAATGATCCGAGTTATCTTCAGAAAGCGGGGCGAGGCTTTGATCCCAGCGGGAATTCAGGCATGGCAGATCCAGCGGTACTGATCGCCCAACATGCATTCCTGCTGTCCTCTAGCCGCCATGAATTTGAAACGATCATGGCAGAGGCTGAGCTATCCATAAGGGAGCAAGACAGGCGGGCAAGGGAGGCGAATGCTAGGTCCGTGGTCACCACCACGGTGACCACGGATCCGGCTTCCGCGATCAACACGACGTCCACGACGACGACTACTACGACCACAACGACGCCATCCCTTCCGGGATCCTCGTCATCCTGATTACATTTGCCTGCCAGGCGTCGACAAGCGCTCGAACAGATCAATCACCCACTCGCAGCGCTCATCGAAATTTCGCGCTTCGCCATTGCCCGGAGCACGCCGCGGACGCTGTTGGCAGGCAGTGACCAGAAAGGCGATCGCTGGCAAGGCCTCGGACGTATCGCAGCGCTGCGGCAGTTGCGCTCTTGCTTTCGCCAGACACAGCAAAGTCAGTTTGCGCGCATTGCCAACGACGGCGCGCTCGTTGACGGAATCCATGCTGCGATCTGATACGACGCGGCCTATCTCGGCATAGATGGTCGCGGCCGCCAGTATCGCTCCACGGCAATCACGCGGCAGGTGGGCGATACCGGTGCTGCCGCGCTGGTAGAGCGCGTCGGCCTCCAGCAGCAGCCTGCCGATCACCTGCCCCAGCGCTTCATTGAACACGGGTTGTCGTAACCATTGTTCCGGGTCGAGGCCGGCGTCACGCATCCATTGTCGTGGCAGGTAGAGCCGGCCATTGCGTGCATCTTCGCCGACATCGCGCGCGATGTTTGTCAGCTGCATCGCATTGCCCAGCTCGCAGGCACGTGCCAAGGCATGCGGATCGCGCACCCCCATGATGATGGCCATCATTGCTCCCACACTGCCGGCCACGCGCGCGCAGTAATGATGCAGGTCGTTCAGTGTGTCATAGCGGCGGCCCTCGGCATCCCAGGCAAAGCCCTCGAGCAAGGCCTCGGGTAGTTCGCGCGGCAGATGGTAGCGTCGCACGACCATCGCCATGGCGCGGTCTTCAATAATCTCGCCAGGCTCACCCGCATAGATGGCATCCAGCCGCGCGCGTAATTTACTCATCGCCAGCGGATCATCCGTGTTCTCGTCAATCGCATCATCGGCCACACGGCAGAACGCATAGAGGGCAATGGAGGGCATGCGCACATGCTGCGGCAGCAGGCTGCTGGCGGCGAAGAAGGATTTGGATCCGCCGCGCATCAGTTCTTCGCAGGCCGCGAGATCCAGCGGTGGTGGACGCGTCGGCCCATTGGAGGGTTGCATCGATTCAGACATCGGGCACCACCGTGGACATGGCTTTGGCCGACATCAGCACACCGGGCACACCCGCACCGGGATGGGTGCCGGCGCCGACCATGTACAGTCCCTCGACATCTTCGCTGCGATTGTGTGGTCGGAACCATGCGCTTTGCAGCAGGATCGGCTCCAGCCCGAAGGCCGCGCCCTGATACGACCACAAACGATCCTGAAAATCCTGCGGTGTCATCAGCTTGCTAGTGACCACATGCTGGCCCAAGTCGGGCATCACGGTGTTTTCGAGATGACGCTGTATCGATTGTCGGAAGCGCTCGGCATCGTGCGACCAGTCGGTGCCACTGCCCAGATGAGGCACGGGGGCGAGCACATAAAACGCATCGCAACCGTCGGGTGCCAGGCTGGGATCGCTGGCGCTGGGACGGTGCAGGTACAAGCTGTAATCATCGGACAGATGATGGTGCTTGAAGATATCGTCGAGTAGTTCGCGGTAGCGGGGGCCGAGCATGATCATGTGATGCGGCACATCGTGATAGCGGCGATTGGTGCCGAAGTACCAGACGAACAGGCTCATCGAGTATTTGCCGCGGGCGACCTTGCGATCAGTCCAGTGGCGCCGATGTTTGGCATCAATAAGGTAACGATAGGTCCACGCCGGATCGCCATTCGAGACCACGATATCGGCATCGAGCTGCTCGCCATTCTCCAGCGTGACGCTGCGCGCGCGACCCTGCTCAACGTTGATGCGAGTGACCGGTGCATTGCAACGAACCGTGACGCCACGCTCGCTCAGCAAATTCACCAGTCCCATGACCAGCGCGCCGGTGCCGCCCATCGCCCAGTGCACGCCCCAGCGACGCTCCAGCGTGTTGATCAGGCTGTAAACGCGGGTGACGGCGAAGGGATTCCCGCCGATGAGTAGCGGATGAAAACTGAACACAATGCGCAGTTTGGGATCGCTGATATGGCGTGAGACCAGCGTGTACAAACTCTCCCAGGCCATCATCTTCACCATGCTGGGCAATGCGGCCAGCAGATCGGAAAAACTATTGAAGGGCATGCCGCCCAGATCTTCAAAACCCAGCTTGCACGCCTGATCGGCGGCGGCGATGAACCGATCGAAGCCGGGCAGGTCGGCGGGGCAGAAGCGTTCGACTTCGCGGCGCATGGTGGCTTCGTCGCCGCTGTAATCGAACCAGCTGCCATCATCGAAGCGTATCCGGTAGAAGGGCTCCATCGGCTTCAAGGTGATGTCATCCGCCATGCGTTTGCCGCACAGTGTCCACAGCTCTTCGAGCAGCTGCGGTGCGGTAATGATGGTGGGGCCGCCATCGAAGGTGAAGCCATCCTGCCTGTGCACATAGGCGCGCCCGCCAGGTGCGTCGAGTTTTTCGAGCACCTGCACATCGTAGCCTTTGCACGACAGACGAATGGCTGCTGCCAGTCCGCCGAAGCCGCTGCCTATGACGATGGCTTTCGGCGCGCTCATGGGTAAGCCCTATCTCAGAAGCCGGGCGAAGACGGCGGTATTGGTGGGGCCAAAAGACTCAAGCGCGATGTGAGCGCCGGTGGCGGGGTCGCGCAGCGTCAGGCGTCCGCCATCATGCGCAATCAGTTCAAAAGCCTGCGCCTGATTCGCCTCCAGCCCGCGCAGCTTTCGCTCGCGCACCAATGCGCGCAGCGTGCCGCGCAGGAAGCCTTGTTCGCCGCTGAAGTTGTCGACGATGTCGTGTGTCTCATGATCGGTCACACGGATCGATCCATCGGGTTGGTCGATGAAATCCAGCACGCGCATTGCAGAAGGTGTGATCACGCTGGGTGTGGGCATGGGTGAGGTGAAGCGCACCCAGCCGACCAGCACCAGACAGGCAACAGCAAATACCGCAAAGCCGACGGCGGGATTGAATTCGCGTCGCGCGCGAACAGTCCAGTTCAATGGTTCAGAGAGCTTCATCGCGCGTAGACGCCGGCAGGCATCCTGACCGGGATCAGGTCGCGCTCGCCGGCATCGGCGTTAGGAGACGCAGCGATTTCTGCTTGCCGCTGCTGCCAAGCAGTGTGCAGCTGTGCGCCCACTTGTTCCGCGTTGGCGAGGCAGCGCAATGTCGGCTGCGGCTTCTTGACATGCCATGCGCGCGCATGCGGCCACAGATGCAGATACGCGATGCGGTCATCGCCTTTCAGATCGAGTGCGATATCGCCATGCCCGGCCGCATCACCACAAGGACGAATTTGTGCGGCCTGTATCCAGCGCAGCGGCAGGTTGAAAGACAGTGTCAGTACGATGCCGATGCGCATGACTACGCGTTTATTGGTCAGCGTGTACATCGTCGTGCTGGCCGACAGCCATGCAGTGAAGGCGAGCAGACCGAGTGCGGTGGCGGCGAGTGTGGCACTTAGCATCAGCGGGCTGAGGTTGGCGCCCAGGCCGAGGTCGCTGTCCCAGCTCATCACGGCCTGCAGCGCGATCATCAGCGCGAAGTACAAGCTCAGTCGGCGGACATGAAATGCCTCGGCAGCCAGCATTTTCCAGTCGGGACTGCCTTGCCACAGGATGCGCTCGCCTGCGGGCAGGGCTTCCGGAAGCCCCGGCACCGCCTCGAATTCATGCTCGGTATAAGTTTGCATGTCGCTGTTACCCGGTTAAACGAGCGGTTCCTGACGCGATGGTGTCGCGTACAGTGTGCCGGCGCCGTAGTAGGCAGAGATCTTCTCTTCCTCCAGCAGCGTCACTTCATCAGCGTTGCGATGACCAGGGACATCACGGAACTGATGCGCCAGGATCGCGTGCACCTTGACTTGTTCATCCGTGATGCGCGCGAAAGGCACTGGCAGCAGCACAGTCTGTTCCGAGTCATTGAGCTGAACTTCGATGTACCGGAACATCATTTCAGAACGATCCATCCACAGATCTTTCACGGTGCCCGCCACTTCATCGTCTGCACCAATGACTTTCAGGCCGCGCGGATCATGATCGCGCGAGGCGACGCCATGCTCGGGATTGACGCGCAGCGGCGTGATCTTCGGTTCGCCCTCGGGTGTGCGATCCGGATGATCGGCGCGCTTGGCCCAGGAACCAGGACCGACACCAGCCAGCAGCGGATTGCCAGTCGGTTCGATGGGTGACCCGATCCAGCGATGGCGAGGCTCGGCCTGCAGGAATTCCGGACCCGTCAGCGGATACGGCATGACCACCTCGCTACCATCGGCGAGATGATAGGTCTTGGGCTTGGGGATGGGCGGCCAGCCCTCCATCTGGGTGTCGCGGCCCGTGCCCGGATCCAGCGGATAGCCGTCGCGATGGTTCTCTTGCAACAGGTAATAGACAAGCCCGAAAAAGAAAATCCAAAACACATACAACACTAGTTGGGCCACATCCACGTATTGCGTGATAGCGCCTGTTTCCATGGGGTTCTCCTCGTTTTCTTTTACACCCGACCGCGTGACACGAATAAAACTTAGCCGGGCAAATCTGCCAAGCCGAACTTCCGGCCTGTTTGCGCTGGCAGCGCATCGCGCCGCACCAGCGGCCCTATCGCTATCAGCACACCAAACAACAGGTACATCTCCAGGTGATACACAAAGCTGTAGCCAGTGACCGGCGAGATCAGGCTCTCTCCCATCCAGCCCGTGGTGGCCAGTACGCCGACCGTATCCTTGATCATTCCGCCTGCGGCGACCGACGCGCCGGCCGCCGTGGCCTGCACCGCGCCCCAGGCGCCAAGTGCGAGGCCGGCGTCTTCGCCTTGCTGCAGGCTCATCGCCATCGTTAGCGTGCCGACTGAGAACAGTCCGCCACCCACGCCGATCAGAAATGCGCCGGCGCGAAACAGATTCGGTGCTTCCAGCGGCCCAGAAAAAATCACCAGGGCGAAAGCAGGCAATCCTGCGATGGCTCCTAGTGCGGCCAGCCGCACTGCATCGACGCCGCGCGTGAGCATCGCGGCCGCCATCGCAAAGGCCAGCAGCGCGCCGCAGGCAGTCAGCGCAGTCAGCAGGCTGGTGGCGCCCACGCCAAGCTGCAGCACCTCGGCGCCATAGGGCTCCAGTACGATGTCTTGCATGTTGAACGCGCAGGTGCCCAGCCCCACAGTCCACAAGAAACGCTTGACGCCGGGGCGCGCGACATACTCGCGCCAGTGCTCGCTGAATTCCGCTTCTACAGGCGCCTGTCGCGCGCGTTCGCGGTTCAGCGCTTCCTGCTTCCATAGTGCGTTCAGGTTCAGCCAGACCACGGCCACGGCCGATCCCTGCACCACCTGAATCAGCCGCAGCGGACTGAAATCCGCCAGCAGCCAGCCAAACAATGCGCCGCTGCCGACTAGTCCCAGCAGCAACATCGTGTACATCAGCGCCACCACGCGCGGCCGGTTCTCCGGCGTCGCCAGGTCGGTCGCCAGTGCCAGTCCGGCGGTCTGCGTTACCTGCATGCCCGCCCCGACCAGCAGAAAGGCCAGCGCTGCGCCTATTCGGCTGACCCAGATCATTTCAGCCTGTTGGGTCGTCAGCGCCAGCAGCGCGAACGGCATGATCGCCAGTCCGCCAAACAGTAGCAGGCTGCCTATCCACAGATAGGGCAGGCGCCTCAGACCCAGCGCCGAGCGGTGCTTGTCTGACCGGAAGCCAATCAGCGCGCGCAGCGGCGCGAACACCAGTGGCAGCGCCACCGACAGTGCCACCCACCACGCGGGGACGCCCAGCTCCACAATCATTACGCGGTTCAGTGTGCCAACCAGCAGTGCGGTGGCCAGCCCGATCGACAGCTGAAACAGCGATAGCCGCAACAGGCGCGACAGCGGCAAGCTTCATTAGACGTCCCAGAGCGAGGGCGCATTGCCCGCATCATTCATTGGGAGACTGTAGAGGGGGTGGTCGGGTATGTCAACCTATCTTTACTTATCCATTGTAATTATTAATTGACACAATAGTCCCGATGGCGGATGCTACGCCTGTGTCCTTCGGTCTGCGGCCGGGGGACGCATCGCAGAAACGTAGTAGCAATATCTCCTCTCCAGGGCGCCCGGCTGGGCGCCCCTTTTTATCCCGGGTTGATGGGCGCAGGGTCGATGGCGCCATGCGCGAAAAGCCGCGCCAATACTGGCTAAAACCCGGGTCGTGCAGGGTGGTTGGATCTTGGCTGAGCAAGCCAAACGGTATAATCCCGGCTTCGCCCGCTGCATTCGCGCGGCACTCTGGATTCACCACCGATGCAAGCCCAACACAAAGCGCACATCGCGAGCCTGTTCGAGCAGGCGATCGCTCCACTGATCGCGAGTGCCGAGCTGAAAACCCCTGTGATCACCCTGGAACGGCCCCGCGATCCCACCCACGGCGACCTCGCCTGCAATATCGCGATGCAGATCGCCAAGCCGCTCAAGAAAAACCCGCGCGAGCTCGCGCAGGCGATTGCCGATGCAGTAATGGCCCATCCTGCGCGCCCGGGTCTGATCGAGACCGTGGAGATCGCCGGACCCGGTTTCATCAATTTGCGCGTGGCATTGGCTGCCAAACAGGAGGTGATCCGCCGGGTCTTCACGGACGCCCAATGCTATGGCTTGAGTAACAAGGCGAATGGTACGAAGGTGTTGGTCGAATTCGTATCGGCCAATCCGACGGGGCCGCTGCATGTTGGGCATGGCCGTCAGGGCGCGTTGGGTGACGCGATCTGTGCGCTGTTGGAAGCGCAAGGCCATGAAGTGCTGCGTGAGTTCTATTACAACGATGCCGGCGTGCAGATCGCCACGCTGGCAGCGTCCGTACAGGCGCGCGCGAAGGGGAGCCAGCCCGGTGCGGCTGACTGGCCCGAGTCGGCGTACAACGGCGACTACATCGCGGACATCGCCGCCGATTTCCTCGCGAAGAAAACGGTTGCTGCATCCGATGGCGAACCCGTCACGGCCACCGGCGATGTGAATGATCTCGAGTCGATACGCCGCTTTGCAGTCGCCTATCTGCGTCATGAGCAAGACCTCGATTTGCAGGCCTTCGGCGTGCGCTTCGATAATTACTATCTGGAGTCTTCGCTGTATACCGATGGCAAGGTCGAGGCTGCCGTGGATGCGCTGATCAAGGCTGGCAAGACCTACGAGCAGGACGGCGCGCTGTGGCTGAAGAGTACTGACTACGGTGACGACAAAGACCGCGTGATGAAAAAATCCGACGGTACCTATACCTATTTCGTGCCGGATGTCGCTTATCACATCGCCAAGTGGCAGCGCGGCTATCAGAAGGTCATCAACATTCAGGGCAGCGACCATCACGGCACCATCGCGCGCGTGCGTGCCGGTTTGCAGGCGGCGGGCGTGGGCATCCCAGCGGGCTATCCTGACTACGTGCTGCACAAGATGGTCACGGTGATGAAGAACGGCGAAGAGGTCAAGATCTCCAAGCGCGCGGGTTCGTACGTGACGCTGCGCGATCTGATCGAATGGTCGGCAGGTGATGCGGGCGTCGATGAGCGGGGCAGCCGGGACCTGACGCGCGGCCGCGATGCTGTGCGCTTCTTTCTTATTTCGCGTAAGGCCGACACCGAGTTCGTGTTTGACGTCGATCTCGCGCTCGCGCAGTCCGATGAAAATCCGGTCTACTACGTTCAGTACGCCCATGCGCGCATTTGCTCGGTGCTGGCGCAATGGGGAGGTGACGAGGCCTCATTGAAGTCTGCTGATCTGTCGCCCCTGGTTGCACCGCGCGAGGCATCGCTGATGGCAAAACTGGCCGAGTACCCCGAGGTACTGGAAAAGGCCGCTGATGAACTCGGTCCGCACCAAGTGGCTTTTTATCTGCGGGACCTCGCCGGCGAGCTGCACAGCTACTACAATGCAGAGCGGGTGCTGGTGGATGACACCGCGCTGAAAACGGCGCGCCTGACGCTGCTGCTGGCAACGCGACAAGTACTGAAAAACGGACTCGAACTGATCGGTGTCTCCGCGCCAGCGCGCATGTAATCGGGAAGTAGGTAATCAATAATAAGCGCGCGATCGAGAAGTCGGTAGTCGAGAGATAGGTAGTCCAGACACCTCTGATCAGAACGCCTCTCACCAAGAATTTGGGCGGCACGGTCGCTGGCGTGATCATCGGTCTGATTGTGGGACTGGTGATCGCGGTGTGGGTGGCGATGACGATCATGAAGACGCCGCTGCCCTTCGTCGACAAGCTCGGCAAGCAGACGCAGCCTGCGGGTGAACTGGGTGATCCCAACAAGACGCTGCCCGGCGGCGCGCGCGAGCGCCGCGAGCGGCTCGATGATCCCGAGCCTGTAGTGCCACCGCCCAAGCCCGCCGCGAAGCCGCAGAAGCCCGAACCCCCCACAGCTGCCTCACCCGCGCCCGCCACGGCCAGCGCCAGCAATCCACCCGCCGCAGAGAAACCGCGCGCAGAAAAACCGGCGAGCGCCACAACCGCTGCGCAAACACCCGCCGCGGCGCCGAACGTCACAACGCCGGCACCCACCGCGCCGCCATCCTCTGCAAGCGCTGAAGGCTTCACTTACTATCTGCAGGCGGGCGCGTTTCGTGAACTGAACGATGCCGAATCGACCAAGGCCAAGCTGGCGCTGATGGGTGTGGCGGCAACCATTGCCGAGCGCAAGTCGGAGCTGGGCACCTTGTATCGAGTTCGGGTTGGCCCATTCTCGGAAATCGAGGCAATGAACCGTGCCCGCGTGCGATTGTCCGACAACGGTGTTGATGCCGCTGTCGTGCGCGTACCCAAATAAAAACCAGCACCAGAGACCACCCACTACCCGTACAAGGATTTTCGCATGCGCTTTCTTGCTCACCTGATGGCAGTCGTCAGCTTCGGATTCATCGCTACTACTTCAGTCATGGCTACACCGACCGAGCCGGTGGAAGGTGCTGAATACCTTCGTTTGCAGAATGCACAACCGACCGATACGGGCAAGAAGGTCGAAGTACTCGAATTTTTCTGGTACAACTGCCCACACTGTTTCGCGTTCGAGCCTTCGCTCACCGAGTGGGTGAAAAAGCGTGGCGACAGCATTGTCTTTCGCCGTGTACCGGTCGGTTTCCGTGAATCCTTCGTTCCGCAGCAAAAGCTTTACTACACGCTGGAGGCGATGAACCGCATGGATGTGCACAAGCAGGTGTTCGATGCGATTCACAGCGCGCGTCAGAAGCTGGACAAAGAAGACGCGATACTCGATTTCATCGACAAGCAGGGTGTCGATCGCAAGAAATTCCTTGATATTTACAATTCCTTTGGTGTGCAGTCCAAAGTCAATCGCGTTCGCCAGTTGCAAGAGACTTATCGTATCGATGGTGTACCCACAGTCGTTATCGATGGTCAGTACATCACCTCACCTTCGATTGTTGGCCAGACCATGCGCGGTGCTTCGGAGCAGGCAATGAATGCCGCGACGCTGCAAGTCATGGATGCGCTGGTCGCGAAAAAGAAGTAAGTCCTGCGGTCGCTGAACGACGTGCTGCGTGTCTTCATCACCGGTGCGTCCAGCGGTCTGGGCGCGGCGCTGGCGCGTGAATACGCGCTTCAAGGTGCTCGGCTCGGCTTGCTGTCCCGTCGCGCCGAAGCGCTGCAAACGCTCGCGGCATCCCTTCCCAATGCTTCCTCACATCGCCTGTATGCCGTCGATGTGAATGACAGCACGGCGCTTGCAGCGGCTGCCGAGGATTTTTTGCGCGAGACGGGTGGAATTGATATCGTGATCGCGAATGCCGGCATCTCGCATGGCACGCTCACCGAGCGTAAGGCAGATCTTGCGGTGTTCTCGCGCATCATTCAAACCAATCTGATCGCTACCGTCGCCACTTTCGCACCGTTTATCGATACGATGAGGTTACAAGCGGCAAGCGATCCCCGCAGCGCAATGCCACTGCGACTGGTCGGCATCGCCAGCGTTGCCGGCATACGCGGGCTGCCGGGCGCCGAGGCTTACAGCGCCTCCAAAGCGGCGGTGATCAGCTATTGTGAATCGCTGCGGGTCGAGCTTCGGCGCTACGGCATCACCGTGGTGACCATTGCGCCAGGCTACATCGATACGCCAATGACGCGGATTAACCCCTACCCCATGCCTTTCCTGCTGCCGGCCGATGAATTCGCACGCCGTGCGGTGCGCACCATCGCCGCCGGCCGCAGTTATGCAGTGATTCCATGGCAGATGCGCGGCGTGTCATGGTTGCTGAGGCTGTTGCCAAACTGGCTGTATGACCGGCTGTTTGCCAATGCGCCACACAAGCCCGCTTTTGGCGAAGCAGGCGAGCCGTGACGATCCTGCTCACCGATGCGATTGGCGTAGAACATTCGCGCGTAGCCGCAGGGCGCGCATGCCGGATCGTCTCGTTAGTACCCTCGGTAACGGAACTGATCTGCGCACTCGGGCTGGCGCCCTGGCTGGTGGGTCGAACCGGGTTTTGTATTCACCCTCAGGATACGCTGGCATCCATACCCAAGATCGGCGGTACCAAGGATGTCAACATCGACAAGATCCGCCGGCTCGCGCCGACGCATCTGGTGGTGAACATCGATGAAAATGAAAAACCTACCGTCGATGAGCTCTCGCGCTTCGTGCCGCAGGTGATCGTCACCCATCCGCTCGCACCGGAAGACAATCGTTCACTGTACCGTCTGCTGGGCGGGATTTTTGGGCGAGAGCAGGAGGCGGATGCCCTGTGCATGCGGTTTGATGAAGCACTGGCGTCACTGCGCACAGCTCAGTCCGAGCGCGGCACCCGGGCACCGCATCGTGTTCTGTATTGCATCTGGCAGGATCCGTGGATGACGGTCTCGCGCGATACCTATATCGCACGCATGCTCTCACTGATAGGCTGGCAGCAGTGGGTCTCTGCGTCGGATGCGCGCTACCCGACATTTCGCTGGAATGCAGACATGCTGGATGAGATCGACGAGATACTGCTCTCCAGCGAACCCTATCGCTTTACGGAGTCACATGCGGATGCGCTGGAGAAGCAGACTGGGAAGCCGGTGCGGGTGGTCGACGGCGAGATGTTGTCCTGGTATGGCAGCCGTGCGATCGCGGGGCTGGGTTATCTCGGGGAATTGGCGAAGGCTCTGTGAAAATTACGGAACGGTTATTTTTTCTTGGTTACCCGTGCCAGCGTTCGCAGTAACTCGAGCGCAATCGCCTTGTGATGCTCGTCCAGTTGTTCCAGCATCCCGATGATCTTGCTGTCGGTGGGTGAGAGCGCGGCAGCCTGACCTTTGGCGCGCTGCTCTGCTGCATTCCCAAAACGTAACCAATCTGCGGGAACCTCCAGCCAGCTGGCCAGCGCCCGCAGTTTCTCTTGCGTCGGGATCGACTCGCCCTGCAGCCACTTGCGTGCCGCATGTACTGTCACGGGATGTCCTGCAAACCGCACATTGAATTCCCGCGCCAGTTGGGTGGGGCTGTTCGGTGAATATTCGGCGTTGCGGAGCGCTTGCTGCAGCCTTTTGCTGAATTCCAAGCGTTCTAGGTTTGAGTTCATAAACTTACTATTGCATGTAAACATGTAATAGTCAGTCTATGAACACACTACTGACTGTAGTAAATGCGAAAGTTGAGATTCTTTTAAATCTTCTCCAAGCTATAACGATGTCGACTCAAGTCAGATGAGTGTTTGGAAATCAAGCTGAATTCAAGCGCGAGAAAACCGCATGACACCGTCCTCATCTCTGGTTCGGGTCAGCTCACCGGCGTACCACAGGCGATGCAGGTGTGCGAGCGCTTCCCCCATCGCAAAACTCAACTGGTGCGCATCCAGCGCTCGCGGGAACATCAGTGGCACGATATCGGCTGCCGAGCGCGGCGCTGTGTTGCAGGCTTGTCTGACCTCTTCCAGGCGATCTGCATGATGCGCATGCAACTGAGCGATGCGTCGGTGCAGTCCGCGAAACGGCTTGCCGTGCGAGGGCAGCACCAGGGTATCTTCGGGTAGGGGTAGAAACTTGTTCAGCGACGCAAGGAAGTTGCCTACGGCATCGAATTCTGGTTCGATTGCAAAGACGGAGGTGTTGGTGGATATGCGGGGCAGCACCATATCGCCCGAAATCATCAGCTTCAGCGAGGCGCAGTAGAGCGCCGCATGCTCGGGCGAATGGCCGCTGCCAGTGATCACCTGCCAGTCATGGTCGCCGATCTTGATTGCGCGGCTTTCCTCGAGCCGCAGAAACGCAATCGGTACCGAGGGCACGAGCGAGGGATAGTAATTGCGGCGCCCGTCGAGCTGCGAGATCATCTCCGGATCGTTCAATCCATGCAGCCTGAAATGCGGCAGCATCGAGAGACCATCTGCGCCAGGCAATTCCGCCGACATCATGCGTGCATAACCGTATTCGCCACCAGTCATCAGCAGCGGCGCCTGCCAGCGCTGGCAGAGCCAGTCGGCCAGCCCGACATGGTCAGGATGATAATGCGTGACGATGACGCGCAGCACGGGCAGGCCTTGCAGCTCGTTCTCGAATATCTGTTCCCAGGCACGTTTTGTCGCATCATTGGCGATGCCGCAATCGACGATGGCCCAACCGCGCCGAATCGTTCCATCAGCAGCTTTTTCTTGATCCGCCAGCAGCCAGAGATTGATGTGGTTCAGTGCGAAGGGAAGCCCCATGCGCAACCAGCGCACACCGGGAGCGACCTCCATGGTCGCGCCAGTGTCGGGCAGCGCATCGTCAAATACATAGGTCAGTTCGGATTCTAGGGCGTTCATGGGTAGCGGATGATGTTTTGTCGGTAAGGCGTCAAGTGAAGTTGATCTGGCAAGGTCGCTGAAGCCCTGTCTGCGCCGGAATCACAGAGCAAGGGTCTGAGGCCTGAACAGCGTCAACAGCAACCTCCCTACAAAGGGACACTCACTCAGCTACAAAGTGAGTGTCCCTTTGTACTAAGTGAGTGTCCCTTTGTAGAGGTCTACAAAGTGAGTGTCCCTTTGCGGAGGGTGGGTACGCGTCGCTTGGCTGGAAGGTATCCCTCCGCAGCGCTCGACTTTCGGGATGAAATCAGACTTTCCAAGCCCGTTCCGCCCCCTTACAATACCGGTTTGGTTGACGTTTACGTAAACGGCATTCTACCTGCAAATACCCATGGCGACCTACACCATCACCGAGCTGGCGCGCGAGTTCGACATTACGCCGCGAGCGATACGTTTTTACGAAGACCAGGGTCTGATCAGCCCGCGTCGCGAGGGCGCAGGAGGGCGAACCCGCGTCTACGGCGCACGCGACCGTACCCGGCTCAAGCTCACGCTACGCGGCAAGCGGCTGGGGCTCACGCTCTCCGAGATCAAAGATTTGGTCGACATGTATGAATCGCCCAAAGATTCGGCGGCCCAGCTGAAGAGCTTTCTGGCCGTGCTCGCGCGCCACCGAGAATCGCTGGAGCAGCAGCGCGAAGATATCGAGATCACGCTGACCGAGATCGCAGCGCACGAGGCGCAGTGTCATCGAATGCTCGACGAAGCCAAGCAAAAACCATCGGCACGCGCTCGCCGCGCAGCCTGAGCAAACACACGGACAGAGCACACAGGGGGAGACGAATGATCGATTTGCCGGGCCTGACTTTCGATCATGGCGAGGACATCGCCGCCTTGCGCGATGCGGTGCGCCAGTTTGCAGAGGCCGAGATCGCACCGCGCGCGGCCGAGATCGACCGCACCGATCAGTTCCCGATGGACCTGTGGCGCAAGATGGGCGAGCTGGGTCTCTTGGGGGTGACGGTCGAAGAGAATTACGGCGGTAGCGCGATGGGCTATCTCGCGCATATCGTTGCGATGGAAGAGATCTCGCGCGCGTCGGCGTCGGTCGGCCTCTCCTATGGCGCGCATTCGAATCTGTGCGTCAACCAGATTCGCCGTAATGGTTCGGAAGATCAAAAGAATACCTATCTGCCCAAACTGATCTCTGGCGAGCACGTTGGTGCGCTGGCGATGTCGGAGCCGAATGCGGGATCGGATGTGGTCAGCATGAAGCTGCGCGCCGAGTTCAAGGGCGATCGCTGGATTCTTAATGGCAGCAAGATGTGGATCACCAATGGCCCGGATGCGGATGTGCTGGTGGTCTATGCGAAAAACGATATTGAAGCCGGCCCCCGAGGTATTACGGCTTTCCTGATCGAGAAAAGCTTTAAGGGATTCTCGGTCGCGCAAAAGCTCGACAAGCTTGGCATGCGCGGCTCGCACACCGGCGAACTCGTGTTTCAGGATTGCGAAGTGCCAGCCGAGAATGTGCTGGGCGGTCTTGGGCGCGGCGTGAATGTGCTGATGTCCGGTCTGGATTACGAGCGTGCCGTGCTCTCGGG